>CAYRZI010000037.1:0-26273 GCA_964428605.1 uncultured Woeseiaceae bacterium | reverse complement strand
TCCAGGCGGGAACGCCGCGGCGCGAGCCCCAGCGGGGCGCTGCCGAGCGCCACGGCGCCTGAGGAGACGACGATGACCTGATGCCCCCCGGCGCAAAGTACGGCGAGATCCGCGGCCAGCGCCTCCAGCCACTCCCGGTCCAGCGCGCCGTCCCCGGCGGTCAGCAGCGCCGAGCCGATCTTCACGACCAGCCTGCGATAGTCCCCCGGTCTGCCGCGCGAACTCACGGCGTCCGCCTCCGGCGCGCTCAGGCGGTGTCCCGCAGGCCCGACTCGTGGGCCAGCACCTGCTCGCCCCGGGACATGGCCAGCGCGCCGCTGCGCACCACGGCCATGATCCGCGCGATGCCGGCGGCCCGGCCCATGAAGTCCTCGACCTCCCTCACGGTGGCCGTCAGCTCGAGCGTGAAGCTGGTCTGGGCATCGTCCAGGATGCGCCCGCCCGCCCCGTCGACCAGCGTGCGCAGCTCTTCCCAGGCGCCGGTGGGCACCTTCAGTTTCAGCAGCAACAGTTCCCGCTCGAAGTGCTCGCCCATCGTCATGTCGTGGATATTCACCACGTCGATGAGCTTGGCCATCTGATTCACGATCTGGGCGATCACCGCGTCGGAGCCGCTGGAGACCACCGTCAGCCGGGACAGGGTCGGGTCGTCGGTGGGCGCCACGTTCAGGGATTCGATGTTGTAGCCGCGCGTGGAGAACATGCCCGTGAGGCGGGTCAGCGCTCCGACCTCGTTCTGCATCAGTACGGAAATGACGTGTCGCATGATCCGGCTGTCCCGTGGCAGGAATGACGTAACGTGATGATACTGGCGCTTATTCCCGCCTATTGCAATGCACAAGGAATTGTCCGAGACTCGATCGAACCCCTGACAATCCGCCGCCCAGCGAGGTTGCGATGCGCGCGGCCCCCGGCGGGACGCGCGAGCGAGTTGCCATGAGCGAGATCACCGAGACGACGACCGCCCCCGCCCATCCGCTGGCGGGCAAGACCATGACCGGCGCGGACATCATCGTCCAGGTACTGGTGGACGAGGGCGTGGACACGATCTTCGGCTACAGCGGCGGCGCGATCCTGCCCACCTACGACGCCGTGTTTCGCTACAACGACGAACACCGCGGCGAGGACGGACGCTCGCCCATGCCGCTGGTGGTGCCGGCGAACGAACAGGGCGCGGGCTTCATGGCGGCCGGCTACGCCCGGGCCAGCGGCAAGGTGGGCGTGGTCATGGTGACCTCCGGCCCCGGCGCCACCAACACGGTGACACCGGTGCGCGACTGCATGGCCGACTCGGTGCCCATCGTCGTGCTCAGCGGCCAGGTGCCCACCGGCGCCATCGGCACCGACGGTTTCCAGGAGGCGCCGGTCTCCGCCATCATGGGTGCCGTGGCCAAGCACGTGTTCCTGGTCACCGACCCGGAACGGCTCGAGGCCACCGTGCGCACCGCGTTCGAGATCGCTCGCACCGGTCGGCCCGGCCCGGTGGTGGTGGACATCCCCAAGGACGTACAGAACTGGGAGGGCGCCTTCCGCGGCGCCGGCTCGCTGCCCGTGCCGGGCTATCGGCGCCGGCTGCAGACGGCCATGAGCGATTCCCTTTCCGCCGAGCAGTGCGAGAGCTTCTACCGCATGCTCGCGCAAGCCGAGCGCCCGCTCATCTACGCCGGTGGCGGCGTGATCAACTCGAACGCCACCGAGGCCCTGCGGGAATTCGCCGACCAGCACGGTATCCCGGTCACCACCACGCTGATGGGCATCGGCGCGGCGGACACCACCCGGCCGCTGTCGCTGCACATGCTGGGCATGCACGGCACGGCCTTCGCCAACTACGCCGTCGAGGACTGCGACTTTCTCATCGCCGTGGGCGCGCGCTTCGACGACCGCGTGGCAGCGGTGCCGAAGAAGTTCGCGCCGAATGCGCGTCACATCGCCCACTTCGACGTGGACCCGTCGGAGATCGGCAAGGTGAAGAGCGTGCACTGGCACTACATCGGCGAGCTGGCCTCCAGCCTGCGCAAGCTGGTCGCCTACGGCCGGCGCATCCGCTTCGACAAGGACTACGGCGCCTGGCACGAAGAGATCGCCGGCCTGAAGAAGACCTATGCGCTGAACTACGACCGCCGGAGCGAGCTCATCCAGCCCCAGTACCTCATCGAGGAGATCAACCGGCTCACCGGCGGCGAGGCCATCATCTCCACCGGCGTCGGCCAGCACCAGATGTGGGCGGCCCAGTACTTCGACTTCAAGGGACCTCGACTCTGGCTCACCTCTGGCAGCATGGGCACGATGGGCTTCGGCCTGCCGGCCGCCGTGGGCGCCCAGTTCGCCCGCCGGGACCGCCTGGTGATCGACATCGACGGGGACGCCAGCATCCGCATGAACCTGGGCGAACTGGAGACGGTCACCACCTACGAGCTGCCCGTGAAGGTGGTGGTACTGAACAACTACGGCGACGGCATGGTGAAGCAGTGGCAGCGGCTCTACTACCGGGGCCGCCTGTCGGCCAGCGACAAGTCGCTGCACAGCAAGGACTTCGTGAAGGCCGCCCAGGCGGACGGCTTCCGCTACGCGGTGCGGCTCGAGGACAAAGAGCGGGTACCGGAGACGGTGCGCGAGTTCATCGAGTATCCGGGACCTGCCTTCCTGGAGGTCATCATCGATCCCGAGGCGAGCGTCTTCCCCATGGTCGGACCCGGCATGCCCTACTCGGAGATGATCACCGGCGACCACATCCCCAGCCGCAGCAAGCAGGGCTCGCGGGAGGCCGGACCGTCCGAGATGTTCTGAGGGCAGACGGCGCCGGGTTGGTTCAGGGACCGACCCGAATCACCGCAGCCGGCCGCAGGCACTGCCCCACCGACCAGAGACGCCCGATGACTAGACCCGGCCGTGGCGCTCGGCCAGCGCCTCGATGGTGGCCGGCTCGTTCTCCTGACGGATCAGCGCGCGGCGGCGCAGGAAGCGCCGCATCCCGGCCGGGCCCATGCGCGAGCCGCCCAGTCCGGAGTACTTGAAAGAGTCCTTCTCGGCGTCGTAGAACTGCGCGGTCAGCGCCCCGTCGTTCAGGCTGACGGCACCGGCCTCGAGGTGCCGCCCGACGGCCTCGGCCTCTTCCAGGCTGCCGGCGAGCACCGCGGCGGACAGCCCGAACTCGGTGTCGTTGGCGAGCATGACGGCCTCCTCCACGGTATCGAACGCCATCACCGGGATGACCGGCCCGAAGGTCTCCTCGCGCATCAGGGCCATGCCGTGATCGACGCCGGTGACCACCGTCGGCCGGATCCACAGACCGCCGCCATGGTGCTCGATCTCGCCGCCGCAGTGGATCGTGGCGCCCCTGGCCACCGCATCCTCCAGCTGTGCACGGATCGTCTCCGCCTGCCGCTCGAAGATGAGCGGGCCGATGTGGCCCTCGTGGATGTCGGGCCAGTTCAGCTCCACCTGCCCGGCAGCGGCGACCAGCTCTGCGAGGAACGGCTCGAGGATCTCCCGCGCCACGTACACCCGCTCGATGGACTGGCAGGCCTGGCCCGTGGCCGTCACCGACGCCCTGAGCGCCGTGGCCGCCGCCCGTTTCGGCTCCGCACTCGCCAGCACCACCATCGGGTCCTTGCCGCCCAGCTCCAGGAACGCCGGGATGAAGCGCTCGGCCGCGGCCACTCCCACCTTGCGGCCGGTGGCGACGCTGCCGGTGAAGCACACGGCGTCCACGTTGTCGATCAGCGCCGCGCCGGTGGCCCCGTCGCCCTGCACGAAGCCGAGCACGGCCTCCAGAGCGGGTACCTCCGCAAGGGCCTCGCCGAGAGGCGCGACGAAACGGGGCGTCACCTCGCTCGGCTTCACCAGCACGGCGCAGCCCGCCGCCAGCGCCGGAATGGCGTCGATCAGCGACAGGGTCAGCGGGAAATTCCAGGGGCTGATTGCGCCGACCAGCGGGATGGGCACCAGTCGGGTGCGATAGCTGATACCCGGCACGGACGACGACTGCAGCGGCTCGGCCAGCAGCTCCGGCGCGAGCCGGGACCAGCGCGCCGCCGTACCGGCCAGGCCGGCGATCTCGGCCGACGAGACGAAGTGGCGCCCGGTATCCGCGACCAGCGCCGCCAGCAGTGCTTCCCGATGGCGGGACACCGCGGCGACCCAGTCGTCGAGCACGGACAGGCGCTCGTCCAGCGGCCGCGCCGCCCACGCGGGCTGCGCCGCGCGCAGCCGCTGCGCGGCGGCCGCCACCGTCTCATCGCCGGCCGCCGCGATGCGGTAGTCGGTCTCGCCGGTCCGCGGATTACGGACGTCGAGCAGGCGCTCGTGGCTCACGGGCCGCGGCTCAGTAACCGGACTCCGCTTCCTCGCGGGCCTCGCGGCGCTGCTCCATCACGCTGCGGAAGTACGACCAGCTGGTCACGTTGCGCCGCGTGTCGTCCACCGGCGGCGGCTCGCGGTAGATCGGGTAGTTCTCCTCGATCTGCGCCTTCATCGTGTCCGACAGCTCGTCGTAGCCGTTGATCTTCAGGCCGGCGGTGTGCATGTAGATGTCACCGTGGCGCCCGCCCATCTTCATCCAGGGCAGCCACTGGGAGCGGCGCACCCAGCCCACGCGCACGTCGGCCGTATGCCTGTCGGCGTCCACCAGGTCGTCGATGTCGCCCATGAAGTTGAACATCTCGGTGGCGTGGTAGGTGCCGCCGACATAGGGCTGATAGTCGCCGCCGAGGGGATTCGGATAGAACAGCGGCACCGTGATGGTCATCCACCAGGCGTTGTTCTTCGTCGACAGGCCCACCTGGTAGGGCTCGCCGTCGGCGGTACGCTCGAAGGTGGGCCGGCCGTTCACCGGGTCGTTGGTGACGTGCATCACCTCCACCGTCTCGCCGGTCCAGGGGTTCTCCCATTCCTCCAGCACCTCGCCGGTCTCCGGGTCCTTGTAGAGCAGGATCTCGCGGCTCACGAGCCGGTAACCCTCGCCCCGCTCCGGGTCCGTGATGGTGCCGCACTGGCGTACGTTCATGCCCTCCACCAGGAACAGCAGCCGGTCGGCCTCGCCGGGCACCCGGCTGTAGGCACGGCCGTGCCACCAGTAGTAGACCGGCTTCTCGTCTTCCAGGGAACACATGATCTTGCGCTGGGCAGCCACCGCCCCCTCGCCGGTGGACAGGTCGATCTCCGCGGACTGGACGGCCGGCGCCGCCAGGCAGGCGAGCATCGCAACCGCGATGGAAAGAATCGCTCTCGGACTAACGTGCATTCCTGTTCTCCTTCTCGCTGGTCCCGCATGGCCCGCCGGCGGCTCCCCGGCGGGCGTCCAAAGCTTATCATGCCGCCCCGCCGCCGGTGAGCCGGCAGAAATCCTCCGCCGCGACGTTACCGCCGGACAGCACCACGACACTCGTGCCCCCGGTGTCCACGCTGCCCGCGAGCAGCGCCGCGAGGGCCACGGCGCCGCCCGGCTCCAGTACCAGGTGCAGCTCCTCGAAGGCGTAACGCATGGCATCGACGGCCTCCCCGTCCGTCACCGTGACAGCGCCCGCCAGCCGGCGTGCGAGCACCGGGAAGGTCAGGCGTCCCGGCGAGGGGGTGAGCAGGGCATCGCAGATGGAACGTGCGTGCGTCGCCACCGTCTCGCGCCGGCCACTGGCGAGCGAGCGCGCCGTGTCGTCGAAGGCCGCGGGCTCGACTGCCCAGATATCGGCCTCCGGCGCGAGCGACTCCGCGGCCAGCGCGATGCCGGCGCTGAGCCCCCCGCCGCCGCAGCAGACCAGGATGCGGTCGGGTACGGTACCGAGCGCGCGGGCCTGGCGGCAGATCTCCAGCCCCACCGTCCCCTGACCCGCGATGACCGCGTAATCGTCGTAGGAAGGCACCAGCGTCGCGCCCCGTTCCACGGCGATGGCCCGGCCGATGGCCTCCCGATCCTCCCGGTAGCGGTCGTAGGGCCGGATCCCCGCGCCGAGGCGTCGCGTGGCCTCCAGCTTGCGCCGGGGTGTGTCTTCCGGCATCACGATGGTGGCCTGCATCCCCAGCAGGCGGGCCGCCTCGGCCACGCCCTGGGCGTGATTGCCCGAGGACCAGGCGACGACGCCCCGTTCCCGCTCCTCCGGCGGAATCTGGGCCAGGCGGTTGCAGGCGCCGCGAATCTTGAACGAGCCCGTGCGCTGCAGGCATTCCGCCTTCAGCAGCACGCGCCCGCCGACCCGCTCGTCCAGCGCCGGCGATTGCAGCAGCGGCGTCTCCAGCGCCACGCCAGCGATGCGCGCAGCGGCAGCCTCGATGACTGCCAGGTCCGGTTCGTGCCCGGTCGTCACGGCGACACCCCCCGCGCCGAACCTGTTACGCTGGACTTCGCGTCGGAGGCCGACCCGGCGACGAACGACATACCCTGTCCCGGCGCGAAGGAGCCGTCATTCATGCACGAACTGCCACTGGTCCTCGGCACGACTCTCATCGTCATCCTCGTCTGCTTCTTCGTACTCTGGTTGCTGAGCATACCGCTGAAGAACGCCAGTATCGTGGATATTTTCTGGGGGCCGGGCTTCGGCGTCATCGCCGTGGTCGCCTGGTTTCTGGCCGACGGCGCACCGGCGCGGCAGAACCTGCTGACGGCGCTGACCGTGATCTGGGCGGCCAGGCTCGGCCTCTACCTCGCCTGGCGCAACATCGGCCACGGGGAAGATCCGCGCTACCGGCGCATGCGCGAGAAGGCCGAGGCCGCCGGCGGCAACTTCGCGACGGCGAGCCTGTTCAAGGTATTCCTGCTGCAGGGCGTGCTGATGTGGCTGATCTCCACGCCCGTGCAGGTGGGCCAGGTCTACGATGAGCCGGCCGGCCTCGGCCTCGTCGCCGCCATCGGCGCGGTCCTGTGGCTGATCGGCTTCCTGTTCGAGGCGGTCGGCGACTGGCAGCTCGCCCGCTTCAAGGCCGACCCGGCCAACGAGGGCGAGGTGATGGACCGGGGTCTGTGGCGCTACACCCGTCATCCGAATTACTTCGGCAACGCCTGCCTGTGGTGGGGACTGTTCGTCATCGCCTGCGAGAACCCGGTGGGCCTGTGGACGATCTACGCCCCCGTCGCCATGACCTTCCTCCTGCTGAAGGTCAGCGGCGTCAGCCTGCTGGAGCGCTCGCTGAAAAAGACCAAGCCAAAGTACGAGGAATACGTAAGGCGCACCAGCGCGTTCTTCCCGCTGCCGCCAAAGGACTAGGGCGGGAGGGCACTGGAAAGACCAGGGCCGGCGGCTCCGGGCTGGCCTACGCGCCGGCGGCCAGCCGGTCGATCTTGGCCGCGCAGATGAAGTCGTTGTCGGACAGGCCGTCGATGGCATGGGTGGTGAAACGCACCAGGCAGCGGCCGTAGCTCACCTCCATGACGGGATGATGGCCCTCCACCGTCGCCACCCAGGCCACCGCGTTGGTGAAGGCGATGGTGCGCGCGAAACCGGTGAACTCGAAGTCCCGGCTGATGGACTTGCCGTCGCCGGAGAGGTTCCACTCCGGGTCCAGGCCCCTCATCAGCGCCCGCGCCTGCTCGGCGCTCAGCGGCTCCACGCCGCCCTCGCAGGGTCTGCAGTGTCTCTCCGCCAGTTCGCTCATGCGCAGTCCTCGCTGTGTCGGCAAGCCGGGTTGCGCAGTCTAGCGCATACGCTCAGAGCAGCGGTGCCACACCTTCGAGACCGAGCCGGGACAGGTTCACGGTGGCGGCGTCGTAGCTGCCGCGCGCAATCCGCGCTGTCAGTTCGGCGTCGAGATAGCGGATGCGGGCGTCGGCGGCCGCCTCCTCGCGCAGATTCACCAGGAAGAAGTCGCTGGCGCCGCTCTCGTAGCGGCGGATCTCGGCTTCGCGCAACAGTTCGGTCTGCTCGACTTCCTGCTCCGCCAGCGTCAGCAGCTGTTCCGAAACCTCCAGGTCCAGCAGCAGATTGCGCACCTCCAGCTCGATGCGCTCGGCCGCCAGACGGCGCTCTTCGCGCATCGCCTCGACTTCGGCACGGGACTGCATCAGCCGGCCCTGTGCCTTGCGCTGCTGCAGCGGCACGGAGAACGTGAAGCCGAGAACGGTATCGGTGGTGTCCCGGGACGGGCCGCCCTCGGCGACGGCGCCGAGCGGTTGCTGAACCTCCAGATTGAAGTCGAGACGCGGCTGCAGATCGTTCGCGCGCAGCTCGATGCGCCGCTGCTCGCGCTCGATGGTCAGCCGCAGTAGTTCCAGCTCGGGACGACGATTGAGTGCATCCGAGACCGCGCCTGCGGCGGGCGGCACGCCTGCGGAGGGCGTGATGGCCTCCGGCGCCGGCAACACCGCGTAGGACGGCACCACGGGCGAGCCGGCCTCGTCCCGGTAGTAGAGAGACAGACGGTTGCCCGCGATCGCCAGGTCCCGCTCCGCCGTCATGACGCGAATGCGCCGCCGCGTGATGTTCTGCTGGTTCTCCGTCAGGAAGATCCGGGCCCGCGCGCCCCGCTTCACCTGCTCGCTGAGGCCTTCACGCCGTTCGAGCGCGATACGCAGCAGATCACGGTAGACGGCGAGCTGATGGCCCGCAGCGACCCACCGCCAGTAAGCCTCCAGCGCCCGTTGCTGGACCCCCACCCTCGTCAGCAGGAGGTCGAAGTCGGCCTGCCTCGCCGCCAGATAGGCATCGGCCTGGCGAAAACGGCGCTGGTCGATGTGCCGGTCCCGCAGCAGGGAGAAGAGGACGCCGACCTTGACCGCGCCGCCGCTGTTCGTGAAGCGCTCATCCTCGTAAATCGGGAAGCTGCCGTCGGAGAGCTTGTAGCCCGCGTACAGACTGCCGCCGAAGGCCTGCAGCGGCTGGCGGACGGTCCCCTCCACGGCGGTGCCGTCGTAGAAGCCGCCGACACGGCTGAAGCCCTCCGCGGAGAACACGAGATCGAATTCGCCGGCCGCCTCGGCTACCCGCCCCGCTGCGGCCCGGCGCGCCGCAAGGCCCTGCATGATCCCGGGATAATGGACCCGCGCAGAATTCAGGACGTCCTGCAGCGACAGCCCGGAGACCGCTTCGGCGGCACCGGCGGCGGGCACCGCGAGCAGCAGTGCCAGCCCGACCAGCGCCCCGGCACGCGGCGCCCTCATTGGCCTCCTCCACGCGAACCCGCGGCCGGCAGCCTGGGCGGGAAATTGTTCAGCAGCCGCCACAACTCGTAACCGGCGGACACGGTATCGAGCAGCACCCAGCCCCGCGCGTTCGAACCGAACCGGACGAAGCGCTCGTCCGGCCAGGGTGTCTCGAAATCCGGGTCCTCGGTCACCAGGATGCGGAATAGCCCGTTCGCCTGCGCCGTCGGGTCCACCGCAGCCACCTTGCCGCCGAAAGTACCGACGGCGATGGAGGGCCAGCCGCTGAACTGGACTGCGGGCCAGCCCTCGAACTGCAGCCTGACGTCAGCGCCTTCCCGCACCAGCGCGATGTCCCGGCCGTCGACGAACAGCTCGATGGCCCGTTCGGCGTTATCCGGCACGAAGGTGGCGACCACGTCGCCCGCCTTTACGAAGGTGGCGGCATCGCCGGCATTGACGCGCAGGATCACGCCGGCACGCGGCGCCCGGACGATCTGCACGGACTGGCGCGAGAGGCTGACGTCCAGGCGGTTCAGTTCGGCGGCCGCCTCCGCGAGGCGCGAGCGCAACTCCTCCACGCGGATTCGCGCCTGCTCGTACTCGCGCCGGGCGGCCAGGCCCTGCTCGTACAGGTCTTCCATACGCCGCATGTCGATCTCGGCCGTCTGCATGGCGGAGTCCGCCGCAGCCAGCTTCGCAACCACCTGGTCCCGCTCGGCCTGGAGCCGCTCCAGGAGCTGCGGATCGACGTCGGCGATGCGCACGATGGGATCGCCCACCGCAACGTGACTGCCGTCGCGGACATACCACTCCTGGATGCGCCCCGGGACCAGCGCATTGATCTCCTGCAGGCGGTCGTTGGGGTTCAGCGCCGTCACCGTGCCGACACCCTCCGTCGTCTGTACCCAGGGCACGAATGCGAGGAACAGGGCGACCGCGGTCGTGCCGATGGTGATTATCCAGCCGATGACTCCCATGATGCGAGGCACTGCCTGTGCCTCCAGCGTCCTGAAATGCGCCTGGTACTGTTCGCTGGCCGGCATATTCCCTCCTAGCCCGCGGGCGCGGTTCCCGGTGTAGTCAGGGCGTCGTGCCGTCCGGCTGCGGCAGACTCGGCGATGCGCCGCTCCAGCGCATCGAGGCTGGCGAAGAGCTGCTGCTCCCGGTAGCCGAGATACAGGTAGTGGCCGAACCCGAGCTCCCGCGGCCGGCTCGAGAAATACAGGACCGTGGTCAGCGTCTCCTCCTGCAGCACGTCCAGCGAACGGCGCAGGCTCGCGTCGGTCATCGTGTCGAAAAGCTGGCCGAGCACCAGAACCCTGGGCTGGGCGATGATTGCAGCGGCGAGCTTCAGCTGCATGGTCTCGGTGATGGTCAGGGGCCAGCCAGTCGCCGCCACCCGGGTGTCCAGCCCTTCCTCCAGCCGCGAGATGGCGGCGTTCAGACCCACGGTATTCAGCGCTGAGAGGATGCGCGCGGAGGAGGCACCGTCGCCGCTCAGATGCAGGTATTCGCGGATGGTCATCTCCACCGTATTGGGACGGTCGAGGACGATGATCTGCTGGCGGAGTTCGTGGGCCGGGATATCCATGATGTCGTTGCCGCCCAGCGTCACGTAGCCGCCGGAGGGACGGATATGGCGCTTCAGGAAATTCGTGACCTCGCGCTGCACGCCGTGGGCCTCCGCCACGCCGAGCACCCGCGCACCGCTGGGGATGGCGAAGGAGAGCGTCGTGATCAGGCCGCGGGCATCGCCCCGGGCGTCCACGAACTCGACCGAGGCGTCTCCCTCGTAGGGCATCGCCGCCTCCGGCGGCGCCTCCTGATCCACATCGTAGAACAGCGAGAGCTCGTCGAGCGCCGCGCAGAGTTCGTAGAAATAGGCGAGATAGATGCCCAGCTGGGACAGGCCGAAGAACACCACCGAGAGCACCAGTTCCGCCGCCACGAGCTGCCCCAGGGACAGCTCCCCCTGAATCACCAGCCAGCCGCCGAGGCCCAGCAGCCCCGCGCTTGCGGCGGCGTAGAGGAACAGGAAGCCCAGCGTCTGGGCGAAGTGATGGCGGAAGTGCTTGATATGGCGATCGATATATTCTGCGGTGACGGCATCCGTGCGGCTGAACGCCTCAGCGATATGGTGCTCGGACTTGAAGAACCCGTTGGAAGCAGCCAGACCCTCGAGCCAGGCAGCGGTCGCATGCTTCTTGTTGGAGACCTCGACGGCGCTCTTGATCGCCCTGCCGCCCCAGACGAGCCAGATGAACCAGATGCAGAGGATGATCACCAGGTTGAAGGCCAGGAACAGGGGGTGATACAGCGACACCAGCACGAAGCCCACCGCCGCCTGCAGGACGACGGTAAAGCCGCCGACCAACAGGTTCGGTACGGTCTTCTGAACGATGATGATGTCGAAGTAGCGGTTGAACAGCGCCCCCTTGCTGTAGTCCTGGAAAAACGGGTTCAGCGCGAACACGGAGCGCACCGCGATCTCCGAGACCATGCGCGCGTAGAAGCGCCGGCCGAAGAGATCCATCAGATGGATACGCAGTGCATTCAGCAGCCCGGAGGCGAGGAGCAGACCGAACAGAGTCAGCGACAATACGACCAGCGGCGCGGTCAGGGCCGTATAAGCAATGGTATTGACCAGCATCTGCACCGAGATGGGGACCGCCAGCGACAGTACCCCGATGCCGATGCCGTAGACGACCGCCAGGACGTAATAGTTGCGTTCCGGTGCCAGCAGCAGCGCGAAATTCGCGAAGATCTCACGCAGGGTCGTGTGCCTGGTCAGTGCCTGATCGCTCATGATGTCCGTTCCCCGGGGCTCCCGCCTTGATGCACCGCAACAGTTTTTAGCATATCGCGTGCCCGAAAACCCGCCGGCGCTGCGCTACGCGGTCAGGATGGCAGCCGGTCAGCACGGCTGATGCCGTAGAGGACGATATCCTCCGGCGGCCCGCCCTCCTGCAGGGTGTCGCGGGCGAGACCCTCCTGGCGCATCCCTGTCTTCCCGAGCACGCGTCCCGAAGCAGGATTTCGCACCAGGTGGTGGGCATGGATGCGTTCGAGGCCGAGCTGCGAGAAGCCGTAGTCGACTACGGCCCGGGCGGCCTCCGTGCAATAGCCCCGGTTCCAGTACGGCCGGCCGACCCAGTAGCCGAGCTCCGCAGTACCGCGCGATTCCGGGTCCAGGGTCAGACCGATCGAGCCGATCAGCGTCCGCTCACGGCGCAGGGTGATTGCGAAATTCACCAGCCGGCCGGCGGCGAAACCGCGCTTCTGGCTCTCGATCCAGGCTTCCGCCATGCCGTCCGCGTAGGGATGCGGGATGTTCCGGGTGGTGTCGGCGATGGCCCGCTCGCCGGCGAGGCGCTGCACGTCGGCAGCGTCCGTAGGCTCGAACGGGCGCAGTGCGAGACGCGCTGTCTCCAGGCGGGGTCGTCCCGAGTCAGTCCTGCCCATTGGTTCCGTTGTCCTGCTGCACCGCCAGGGTCAGGAAGCCCACCGTATCGCGCTGCGCACGGTTTCGCTAGCATGCCGGACTGAGACACGACCACCGGATCGGAAGAATGGGCGAATCGGCACACGGTGAGGTCGGCGAGTTCGGGCCTGCGTACGCATCACCGCGGGATACCGGATTCGCGGCGCGTTACGCCGCTAGCTGCCACTGCGGCGCCGTGCGCTACGAGGTGCGCGCCGATCCGGTGGACGCCAAGATCTGCCATTGCCGCGACTGCCAGGTGCTGCACGGCGCCGCCATGCAGTGGGCGGCGATATTCCACAAGCGCGACGTCCGCCTGACGGCGGGCCTCGAGAGCCTGCGCTTCTATGCGAGCGATTCGGGCCGGGCCGAGCGCACCCTGCCCTGCAAGGTCTCCTGCGCCCGCTGCGGCACCCCGATCGCCGATGAAGGACGCCGCATGTGGCTCGCCTTCCCCGCACTGTTCGACTTCGGCCGTCCGCGGCGCATCCCCGCGCCCTTCCGCCCCACCTGCCACATCTTCTACGGGCTGCGCGTGCTCGACGTGGCTGACGACCTGCCGAAATGGTCGGGCCACAAGGGCCGCTCGACGCTGCTCTGAGCGGGCGCGGGCGCACTGCCCTGCTCCCGGCAAGTACCTATTTCGCCACCCTTCGACGGGAGCCAGAATTTCTCTGTGAGTCAGTAACATAATGTTACTGCCCCGTGTCGGTGTCCGCCTTCGGGCCGGGCGGCGAACGGGAATTCAGGGAAGAAAACGCGGCCGCCTGCCGGTGCCGCGACCACGATGCGTCCGGGAGGACGCCTGCAAGGAGGGAATCATGTCGAAGGTGGAAGTAAAGAGAGCCCCGACGGCCGAAGACCGTACGCTGCCGGTATTCGCCGAGATCGATCAGCTGATGGACCGGATCCGCGAGCGCGCCTACAGTCTGTTCCGCGAGCGCGGCGGGGACGGCGGCCGTGAACTGGACGACTGGCTGCGGGCCGAGGGCGAATTCTGCTGGCCGGCGGCCGAACTCGAGGAGGAGGAGGACGAATTCGAGCTCAAGGTGGCGCTGGCCGGCTTCGAGCCGAAAGACATCGAGGTCACCGCGAGCCCGCGGGAGCTGATCGTGAAGGCGTCCCGCGAGACGGAAAGCAAGAGCGCCGCAGAGCAAGGTGAAGAGGAATCGGATGTCCGATGGTCCGAGTTCCGCAGCAACAACGTCTATCGCCGCATCGAACTCCCGGCGCCGATCGACGTCGCGAAGGTAAAGGCGAAACTGAAGAACGGCCTGCTGGAGATCGATGCAGCCAAGGCCGCGGAAAGCGAGGGAGCCGGGCAGCGCATCGAGGTGTCAGACGCCGACTGAGCCCGGCGCCCGCTGGAAGGGTGGCAGCTGTCCGCCGCGGACAGCTGCCACCGCAGTGTCAGCGGCTCTCGGCGACCCGCTGCGCACCGTCACCGGGCACGTAGAGCGTCAGGCTCACCCGGCGGTCCAGGGCGTTGCGGTCCGGATCGCCCTCTTCGCCTGCGGTCTCGCCGTGCGCACTGGCGCTGACCCGCGAAGCAGGGACACCGCCGGCGGTGAGCAGGCTCGACACGTGCTCCGCCCGGCGCTCCGACAGTGACTGGTTGTAATCCGCCTCGCCGCGGGGATCCGCCCAGGCGTCCAGGCTGATCTGCACCGACGGCAGCGCGGCGAGCACCCGCGCCAGCTCCTCAACCCGGGCGGCCGTCTCGGCACCGAGTTCGTCGGCCTCCGTGCGGAACAGGAGGTCCATCTCGATGCCGGTCTCCATCAGCTCCAGCATCTCGGGGGCACCGCTCGCGACCAGCGCCTGCAACTCGGCACCGACCCGCCTCAGATCGCCGTCGGTGGCGGCCAGCTCGGCCTCCAGCCCGTCGAGACGCTGACGGGCGGCGGACAGCTCGCCGCTCAGCGCCTCGTTGCGGACGTCCTTCTCGTGATACATGTCGCCCAGCTTCGCGCCGAGGGCAGCACCCACCAGGAACCCGACCGGACCGCCGGCGGCGGCGCCGACGACTGCGCCGGTGCCGAAGCCGATGGTCTCCTGGCGCGAGGCGCTGTCCGCCGCCGCCGGCTGGGCCACCGCCATCGCGCCGAGGCCGAGGCTGGTGAACAGGACGAGGGGTTTCGTGAAGCGTTTCATCGTCATTTCTCCTGCGGCCTTCGCCGCGTCCGTTGGCTACGGTTGTCATTCAAGCGCCGCAGGCGGGCGACGCCATGGAGCCGCGGTGGCGGATCCGGACGAAAGATGACGAATTGTGGCGGGGAAGCCTGCGGCGGCCGGCCCCTCAGCGGTTGTCGTCGACCAGTGCGACGAAGGTGCCGCCGTTGCGGTGGGTCAGCTCGCGCATGAGGGCGGCGAACTGGATGGTGGAATTCTGGATATTGCCAGGGCCGCCGAAACGGTAGGGGAAGCCGACGGCGTGGATGCGCACGAGGCGCCGGCCGTCGGGACCTTCCGGGTTCAGCCGGTCCACCGTGTCCGCCACGGCCTCCACGGACTGGCCGGTGTACTCGTCACCGAACACGTACAGGCTCACCTTCTTGTCCGGCGCGGCGAAGGTGCGGATGGCGGTCTGGATGCCGTTCACGGGCGTCGAGAAACTGAGCGGCCGCCAGTTCGCCATGGCAGTCAGTATGGCCCGGCGGCGCGACGGCGTGTCCGGGATCCACTTGCCGGCGAAACTCTCGAACATGTAGCGGCCGTTATCGTTCATGACCTGGATGCCCTTAACCTGGGGATACAGATCCAGGGTCTCGGTGAGCTTGCGCCGCGCCAGGTTCCAGCTGAACTCCTGCATGCTGCCCGAGGTATCGATGATGAAGATGATGTACTCGCTGTCCACCGGGATGCCGCCCACCGGCGCGTCCTCGGGCCGGCTGTAGTCGGCGTTCAGCCGTCGCATCTCCTCGGTGAGCCGCTGTCGCGCGGCGCGCAGATCGCCCTCGTCCACGGTGGGGATGCTCACGTCGCCCGCCGTGGCGTCGTACCGTCCCTCGATCCTCGAGAGATCGCCGTACAGCCGCGCGAGCTTCTCCTTGGACTCGGAGACCTGCTCCTTCGTGCTCTCCAGCTCCCGGTTCAGGATCACCGTCTCGCCACGGATGTCGAACAGCTCCTGCTCGAGCCGGGCGATCAGCGCCTCGAGATCCTGCTGGGTGCGCTCGATCGTCTGGGGTTCGTAGATCTTGGTCAGCACCAGCAGCAGCAGCACGGCACCGAAACCGCAGCTGATCGCGTCGAGGAACGAGAGGCTGAAGCCTTCCGCGTCTCTTTTCCTGCGCCGCGCCATGGTTCAGGGCCAGTCCTTGCTGATGCTCATGAACGAACCGCGGGTGCGGTACGCCAGCTTCCAGAACTCGATGGGTGCGGCGTAGTCGCCCTCCATCGGGAACAGCATGATGTTGATCGGCACGCCGCTCGGCACCTCCCGCACGGCCTGGGCGTGCAGGGCCTGGCGCTGGGGCCCGGAGATGGTGCGCCGGGCCGGCGGCTTGTTGCCCCGCGTTGGCAGGCTGTCCACCAGCAGGAAGACGTTGTCCGGCCGCGGGCTCATATTCCGTATGACCTCGTAGGCGCCCTGCAGGTTCGTGCCCCCCTGCGGCACCGTGATGCGCAGGCGCCGGACGGCCTCGGCGAGCTTGCGGCCGTCGCCCACGTCCAGCCAGACACCGTCACTGCCGTCCAGCACCGGCTCCACCGTGTCGTTGAAGGTGTAGATCTGGAACTTCGCATCGGGCCGGAACTGGGTGGTGATCCAGTCCACCGAGGCGATGGCCTGGCGCCATTTCGCTGCGCGCAGCTTCTCCTCGTCGGCCATGTTGCGCCGGCGAATCACGTTCACGACCTTCTTGTCGAGCATGCTCGCCGAGGCGTCCACCAGCACCAGTATGCGGTCGCCCCCGACCTTGAGCCCGGTGAGGTACTGGCGGTCGCCCTCGCCGCGGAAGGCGCGCACCTGGTCGCCCAGTGCGGCTTCCCGCTCGGCCGCCGCCGCCTCCAGCCGCTTCTTTTCGGCTTCCAGCTGCTCGATGTCGGCCCGCAGCTTCTCGATGCGCTCGATGCGGGCCAGCGTCGTGTCCTCGTACTGGGACAACTCCTCGCGGATACGCTCGATCTCCCGCTGCACCCGCTCTGACTCGCCCTCGGTACGCACCCGCTCTTCCTCCACCTCCTCGAGGATGTTGCGCACCTTGACCATGTCCTTGCGGCCCTCCAGCACCTGCTCCTCGAGCCGGTTGGTCTCGCTCATGAGCTCGGCGGTCTCGGTGTCGGCGTTGCGCGAGACAGTGGCGTTGATGATCATGAAGAACAGCACCACCGCACCGAAGCCGCAGCTCATGATGTCCAGGAACGACAGGCTTATGGCCTCCGTCCGGCGGCGCTTACGCGTCATCGTTCTCCACCACCCGGATCAGCCGGAACTCCTGACCCGGCGTGCCCACCCGCAGGCTGTCGCCGGCCTGCAGCACCGCCGAGCGGTCGATGCGGCTGCCGTTCAGCCAGGTCCCGTAGCGGCTGAGATCCTCCACGATGCACTGGCCGTTCTCCCGGCGCAGCACGCAGTGCCGCCGGGAGACGCCGGGCATGTCCGGGTCCAGGCTGATGCCCGGCTCGCCCGCGAGGCCGGTACCGATGGCCAGGCCCGTCTCGTCCAGCGCCCGGGCCCGGTGGCCGTCCAGCAGATGGGTGGGAGACTCGCCGGCCTCCCGGGCCGGTGCGGCGGGAGCTTCCACCGGACTCTGGTCCCAGGGCAGGCGCCGGGTGAGACGCTTCGCACCGGCCCTCGCCGCCGACGCCCGGGCCAGCGCCCCGCGGGCCGCGGCGGCCTCCTCCAGCACGAAGGGTTCGCCGCCGGCGCGCGCCACCAGGAAGTCCACCAGCCCCGGCAGGCCGGCGGTATGCCGGGTCAGCTGCAGCGCCGGCACCTCGGCGGCGCGGATGAGGGAGCGGACGTGGCCGGCGAGGTTCTGATAGATGCCGCTGACCGCCTCGGTGAAGGTGATGAGCGGCAGCGTCGCCTCGTGTACGTGGCCGCCGAACTCGAGCTGCATACGCACCTCGCCGCTGCGCCCGGCGGTCTCCAGCCAGGCCTCCAGGCGGTCGTAGAGGAGCTGCTCGGACTCGGCGGTGTGCAGCGGGTCGAAACGGCTCTGGCGCACGAAGGCTTCCGCGATGACCGCCACCCAGGTGTCGCGCAGCGCCACGAGGCCGGCGGCGTCCACCAGTTCCACGCGGTCGGTCACCGCACCGTCGTCCTGGGCAATGCGGCTGACGGTGGCCGTATGCAGGGACAGGTCGACGTGCAGCAGTGAGCGGCCCGGATAGGCGCGCCGCGAGCAGGCCACCGCGGTATCCACCAGGGCGGTGACCGGCAGCGAGAGTTCCCCGGCGATGCCGAGCAGCACGCCCAGGCTCTCGCGCTCCATCCAGGCAGGCACCGCGATCACCACGCCGTCCGCGGCCGAGCGCTCGCCGCGCCACAGCTCCTCCAGCTGGCGGGAGGCGAGATCCGCCGGAGTCAGGTGGCGGAACTTCAGCTCCTGCACCGGCTCCACCCCCAGGTGGCGCCAGTAGTGGTTCACCACGCTGCGCGGATGGCGGCGTGCCTCGGCCATGGCCCGCCGGCCGGTGATCAGTTCGCCGTCGGCGAGCAGCGCGTAGCCCGGCTCCCGGTAGACCAGCCGCGAGCCGGTCACCGCCGTGATGGCGGCATCGTTCAGGGATATCGCGAGCGTCGTCAAACCGTCTCCGTCAGTCGGACTTCATGTGGCGGATCAGCTGCTGGTCCACGTAGCTCTCGGTATCGAACACGAGCCGTTCCTGGAACAGCTGCACCTGATGCACCAGGAACATCAGCACGATGGAGAGCAGCAGCGCGATGAAGGTCGAGTTGAAGGCCACGCCCAGGCTCTGGGTGACGCCGGCGATGTCGCCCTCCACGGCCCGGTCGGCCTGGGCCAGCGCCTCGCCGATGCCGCGCACCGTACCGATGAAGCCGATGGACGGGATGGCCCAGGAGATATAGCGGATCATCGCCAGCTCGGAGTCGAGCCGTTCGGCCTCGGACTCGCAGATGGTATGGGTGCTCGAGGCGACGTCCTGCACGTTATGCGTGGAGTTGAAGCGCTGCAGCGCGTTCAGCAGCGCGCGGGGCAGCAGCATGCGCCGCTGGTCGTCCCCCAGCGCCTGGATCTGGCGGGCGTATTCCCGTGTGTCTTCCGGCAGTATCCGCATCCCCTCGGCCACCGGTACCAACTCCTCTTCCAGCAGCGAGCGCTCACGCAGGATGCGCACGGACTTGTAGCCCATGATGGCCAGCGCCCAGAACATCAGGATGAAACAGGCCTCCTGCTCGAAGTCCTTGATCAGCACCCACACGGAGCGCTCGCGCACGTAGTCGGGATCTTCCTCCACCAGCCGGTTCTGCTCCGCGATGACCTCCGCGGCGTTCGGGCGCACCACCGAGACGTAGAAGGTGTGCACGACGATGACCACGATGATCAGGGCGAACAGCTGGTAGACGAACTCGAAGGGGATGTTCTTCTTCTGCATGGGTCTCTCAGATGTCCACGGGGAAATTCACTGACTGGTCCGAGGAGACCTCCTGGGTGGGCACGAAGTCGTCGTCCTCTTCCTGTTCGTACTCGCCGCTCGCGCCTTCCTCCCCGGCACCGACCAGCTCGGAGAGCCGTTGCTCCTCTTCCGTCATGCCGCCATCGGCATCATCCGCGCCATCGCCATCGGCGGCGTCGACGGCCTCTTCGGCGCCATCCGCATCGCTGCCGGATTCTCCGGCGGCGGCAGCTTCCTCCTGGGCCGCGGCGGGCGGCGCCAGCCACACCACACCCGTCAGCAGTACGAGCATGGCCGCAGCGGCCGCGACTACGGCGGTCTTCGAGTTCGTCGGCATGTTTCCCGGTTCCATTGTCCCAGAATCCACGAGTATGACAGCGTGGGCGGCGAATTATTCCGCCGGCCTCACTCCGGGGCGTTGCGGACCAGCCGGAAGCCCACGTCGGTGCGGGGGTCGGTGCCGAAGTCGCGGAAGCTCAGCCGCAGCTGGGTGATGCCGGAGTGCTGCCAGCTCGAACCCCGGATAACCCGGTGCGTACCGCTGTCCGGCCCGAGCGGGTCCACGGCCACGTCGTCCGCCGGCCCGGTGTACACGGCATAGTGGTCGTTGGTCCACTCGGCCACGTTGCCGCCGGTATCGTACAGGCCCAGAGCATTGGCCGGGAACGTGCCCACGGGAGCGCTGGAGGCAAAGCCGTCGTCGTAGCGGGGCAGGATAGTCGGCACGATCTCCTTCGCGGCCTGGTCGGCGTAGTTGCCGGAGTCCTCCGGCGGCGGCATCTCCTGGCCCCAGGGGTATTTCAGCTCGCCGGCGCCGCCCTGGTAGCGCGCTGCCCAGGCCCACTCCGCCTCAGTGGGCAGGCGGTAGCCGTCCGGCAGCGGCCGGATGGGCACCAGCTGGCCGAACTTCTCCTCGTAGACGGGCGTCAGGCCTTCGTTCCTGCTCAGCCAGTTGGCGAAGGCCGCGGCGTCCTGCCAGCTCACGCTGGCCACGGGGTTATTGTCGCCCGCCAGGGCCGGGTGGGTATCGGCACCCGAGTCGTGGGCTTCCCGGAAGGCCAGGAACTCCCGGTTGGTGACCTCGTTGACGCCGATGTAGAACGGCCGGGTGATCCTGACCCGGCGCAGGTTCTCGTTGGCGCGCCGGCCCGGCTCGCGGCGGGAGGCGCCCATCATGAATTCGCCGGGGGTAACGTAGCGCAATGCGGCCCCCTGGGAGGTGGTCACCCGCTGGGGGATGGACGCGAGCCTCGCCTCCTCCAGCGTGCGCAGCCGGATGTTGACCGTCTGCGGGAAACCGGGCCTCGGCGTGACCTCGCCCTGCCAGGTCTCGTAGCCGTCCCGCTGCACCTCCACTCTCTGGGGCTCGGCGGGCAGCTCCAGGCGGGTGTCGCCCCTTCCTACGGCGCGCCCGTCCACGAGGATCTCCGCATCGCCGGGCGTCACCGAGAAGCGCACCTCGCCGATACGCGCCGTCAGGTCCACCTCCAGCGTCTCGCCCTGCGCCGCCTCCAGCACCACGTTGCGGCTGTAGCCGCGGTAACCGGCCTTGGACAGGCCGATGGTGTAGCGTCGGCCCGGCGCCAGCGAGATCCGCACGGGGGTCTGACCCCGATAGCGCCCGTCCACGGTCACGTTGGCGCCCGCCGGCTCGCTCAGTACGCGCAGGATGCCGTCCGCCCTCTCCAGCTCCACGGTGGGCAGGGTCATCGGCGTGTCGGCGAAGGCCACCACGCGGCCCTCCCAGGGCTTGTAGCCTTCCAGCACCAGCGAGAGTTCGTTGCGACCCTCGGGCAGCTCCACCGTGGCCGGCGTCTCGCCCAGGGGCTCGTCGCCGGCCAGGATGGTGGCACCGGCGGGCCGGGAGGTGACGGTGACCGGCGCGAATGCGGGTACCAGTTCGACCGTCAGCGTCTGGGTGCGGTCGAGCCCGGGGACCTGCAGCCGGGCCTCCCACGGCAGGTAGCGCTCGGCACGCACCCGGACGACGTATTCGCCCGGTTCGAGTACCTGCGCCGGCAGGGGCGTGGCGCCGACCTCCTCGCCGTCGATCGTTACCGTGGCCCCGCTGACGGGCGCAGAGTCCACCACAAGCCGGCCGGGCATGCGCTCCTGCGCGAGTTCCAGGGTGAGGCTGTCCTCGTCGCCCACCTCGAAGCGCCGTTCCAGCGGATGGTAGCCCTCGCTCTCCAGGGTCACGGTGTAGACACCCGGGCGCAACAGGTAGCGCTCGCCCAGCGGCAGGCGGAACCAGCCGCCACTGATCTCCACAGTCCCGGGCTCCGCGGGAACCGTGTCCAGCCGCACCGAGGTGGAGGTGAACAGTAGCCAGGCCATCGCGGCGAGTACGGCCAGGGCTGCACCAACCCAGCCGTACCAGGGGATGCCGCGACGCTCCGCGTCCCGCTGCTGCTCGATCTCCCGCCGGCGATAGGCAATGGGCGCGATCTCGCCAGCGTCCTCGTCTTCGCCGCTCTCCTCGACGACCGGCGGCGCCGTGACGTAGCGGCTCTCGTCCAGGGCGAGTTCGAGACGCAGCGTCTCGTCCTCCCGCGCGACCCGGATACGCGTGTGGTAGGCCTCGATCTCGTCACCGTCGCGCAGCCGGCGGGCGGCCGCGAGCGGCTCCCCGTTCACGCTCACAGCGCCCTCGGCGCCGCCCGGCTGCACGAACGGGGCGTCGTCCAGCACATCGACCACGGCCAGCGGCAGCGCCGCGGCGGGGCCGGGGAGCGGTATCTGGCTGCCGGGCGCGGTGGCGATGCGCAGCGGCAGGTCAGACCCGCCGTATTCGCGCTCGCCGACCTCGGTGACGACGACGATGTTCAGGCTCAAATAGGTTCCTCGCAGCGGACGACGATCGGCTCGAGCTCGATTTCGGGCGCCACCCGGAAATCGATGCGTACGTCCCGGTAGCCCACCCGGGAGCCCATGACTGTATAGGTGCCGGGGCGCAGTTCAAGCTCCCGCCGCTCGAAGCTACCGAGACGCCCCACCCGGAAGACGGTGACCTGGGTCTCGCCGTCGGAGACGAGCTCCACCTCCAGCGGCGTGGCCGCCCGCTTCAGCAGGCGGGCGAGTTCGCGGCGCTGGCTCTCGAGGCGCGGGCCGCCGTCCATCTTCGCGAGCTCGGTGAGCAGGGTGGACGCGCGGCGCAGCGTCGCCTGCTCGCTCAGCTGGTCCGGCTCGGCGATCCAGTCCTTGAGCTGGCGATCCAGCGCCAACCGCCGCCGCGCGCGCACCCGGCCCTCCCGCGCGTAGTCCAGGTTCGCGTCCTGCTCGAGGACCTCGCCCCAGGTGGCCAGCGCGGCCTGCCAGTCCTCGGCCGCCTCCTGGCGCTCCGCCTCTGCGGTCAGGCGCTCGATGGTACGCAGCCGGACCGCCTGCTCCACCTGCAGCAGACCGTCCCCGGGCTCCGCGGACGATGGCCGCATCTCCCGCGCGGCCTCGAAAGCCTGCCTGGCCGCCTCGAACCGGTCGGTGGCCAGCGCCTCGAAGCCGGCGGTCATCCGCTCCTCGAAGCGGCGTCGCTCCAGCGCGGCGCGCACCCGCGCGAGCCCGGCGCTCGCCCGACCGTAGCGCGGATCGAGCTCCGTGGCCGCGCCGTAGCGCTGCGCCGCCGCCGCGAGTTCGCCCCGCCGCTCCAGGGCCTGCGCATCGTCGGTGAGTTCGATCACCTCCAGCAGGCTGCCGGCACGGGCGAGCCCGCGTTCGGCGTCCTCGTCGCCCGGCGTGATGGCGAGTGCGAGCTCGAACTGCCGCCTGGCCGTGGCCACATCCTCGGCCGCCAGGGCATCCCGACCGGCCGCCAGCGCCCGCTCGAAGACGTCATCCACTCGCCCGATGAGGCCATCCAGGCCGTCGCTGGCCTCGCGGTACAGCGCTTCGGCGCGGTCGTAATCCTTCGCCAGATAGGCCGAGTCGCCCTGCTCGTAGGCGGCGCGCGCCGCGGCGTAGTCCTCGCCGCCCCAGCGTTCCACGCCGCGGAGTTCCAGCACCTCGAGCTTGGTCAGCAGTTCGCCCAGGGCCCGGTCGGCCCGGTTCCGCGCCCGCACCACCTCGTCGCGGGCAGCGTCGTCCACCCGGTTCTCGGAGAAGCGGACCACCTCCTCTTCCCCGCCGCTCTGCGCGCCGTCCGCCGCATCCTCCGCCTGCGCAGGGGGCGCGGGAACCGCTTCCGGCCGCGCCGCAGCACGCCGCTCCTCGACCCGGTCGGGCAGGAAGGCCACCACCCAGATGGCCGCCGCCAGCAGCGCCACCAGGGCAACGCCGACGACGGTGGCAGGCACGCCGCGGCGACGGACCGGCGCGGCGGCCGGTGCGGGCGCGGCCCGGCGCCGCGGCGTGACCGTCTCGGCAGGCTCGTCCGCCAGGGGCCGCGCCGCCGCCGGACGCACGGCGCGCACCCGGCTCTGCTCCCGCGGCAGGAGGCCCGCCGAGATGCCGAGTCCGCCGAGGGCATCCACCACGGCCTCGGCATCCGGTCGCCTCCCGGCCTCGCCCAGCATGGCCTCGGTCAGATTGCGCAGGCCGGCAACCTCGAAGTCGTCCCGGGCCGGCCAGCGCGGTCCGGGCTCGGCGGGCGCGCGGCCGTGCCAGAGCTCGAAGATCAACACGCCGAGCGCGTAGACGTCGTCTTCTTCGGCAGGCGGGCCGTCGACGCCGCGCTCCGGACTGACTGCGGCAGGGGTACCGGCCGCGGTCCGGGAGGCGGCGAAGTCGGTCAGGACGGTGCGGCCGGCGGAGTCGACCAGCACGTTGCGGGCCGAGACGTCGCCGTGGGGCAGATGGCGATTGTGGGCATAGACCAGCGCGGCCGCCGCGCAAGCAATGGCGCGCAGCCACTCGGCCGGCGGCCGGTCCGCGAAGGCGGCGATATCCGAACCATCCACGTATTCCATGCCGTAGAACGGCCGCGGTTCCGCGTGGTATTCGAACACGCGGACGATGTGGGGATGGTTCAGAGGCCGGATCCGACGCCAGCCGGCCTCGAAGCGCTGGCGCTGGCCCGGATCGCCGCGCAGGCCGTCGCCCAGCAGCCGGAGTGCCACGGCGGAACCCGCCCGGTGGTCCCGGGCCAGCCATACCTCGGCTTCACCGCCCGCGCCCAGGCGGCGTCGTAGTTCGTATCGGTCCAGCAGGCGCAGGCCGGGATTCAGCTCAGTCATTGTCCGGTGGTAATCCGGTGATAATCCGGTGTCTGTCCGGGCGGTGCGGCGTGGTCGGTTCCGGCGGCCGGCTAGGCCGGACGGTCAGCCGGTCGGCGCTACCGCCCGCGAGGGTGGGCCGACCTGGAGCTCGTCGGCGAGCCCGGTCTCCGCCTCGTAGATCTCGTGCAGCAGCCGGCGCCACTGCTCGTACTGGGCCTCGGCCGTGCCGGTCAGGCGGCGGGCCTGGCCCTTCACGGTCACCACCATCGGCGCCGCCTCGGAACTGAACGAGTCCGCCAGCTCACGGATGGACTCCTTGTGCAGCCGCGCCTCCGCGTTGCGCCGGAACGCGGAACCGATCATCTCGAGTCCGCCGTGGATCGCGAACGACTGCAGCGCCCGCTTTGTCCGCCGCGCCGTACCGCTGCTGCTGTCGGTGTCCGCGGCGACTGCGCCGGCCACCACTGCGACGCCCGCCAGGCCGCGCAGGATCGCCGAGCGGCGCATCTCGCGGTAGGTGACTGCGCGCTCACGGGCCGCCTTGCGCCAGCCTTCGTAGGGGATGGCGATGCCGTAGTAGAAGTTGGCGTAATGCTCGTTCAGCGTGTCGACGAACAGATTGTCCCGCTCGCGCACCTGGCGCAGCCGGCGCAGCATGGGGTCGTTCTCGGCCGGCAGGCGGAGAATTTCGTAACGGCCCCGGCCGGTCTCGGCGACGTAGTCGTCGTACACCCGCGGCGCCAGATCCTCCATGAACCGCAGCTCGGCCACAGCGCGGATGCGCCCGACCTCCTCCGCGGAGAGCTCGTCCAGCAACGCCTTCAGGTCGTTCGCAACCTCGTTGTATACACTCTGGTAGGGGTCATTGCGCCGGTCCCGGTTGCGCGCATAGTCCGCCGCCCCCATGCGGGTCTTGTAGCGCCGCTCCATCCACTCGCGGCCGGTGGCGTCGTAGGCCACCACCTCCAGCTCCACGGTATCGCCGTCGGATTCCAGAATCTCGCCGGTCAGGTACAGGTCGGTGTAGACGTCCCGGCTCGGCAGCACGCGCACCGCACCCCAGTAGCCGGTGCGCTGCAGCGTGTTCTTCAGGTGATAGGCGAAGTAGCGGGCCTCGGCGCGGCGGATCTCCGGATAGATGCCGCTCTTCTCCGGCTCGTTGTCCTCCTCGATGCCGGGCGCGAACTCGATGACGCCGACGTCCAGCAGGCGTGCCTCCGGCACCTCCGCCGCAGCCCGGGTCAGGTCCACCTGCTCGCCGGAACTCTCCACCCGCGCCATGCTGCAGCCGGCAAGCACCGAAGCCGTCAGCAGCAGGATCGCCAGATGGGTCGGACGGGGGGGGCGCGTTTCGGCGTTACGTGTCATGGGTGCAGGCGTACCTCAGAGGCCCTTGTAGGCGCGGTATTCGTCCCAGAGACGCTCGCGGAGCTCCGGGTCTTCCTCCGCCAGCGCGGCCTCCCGCAGCTGCTTGGCCACGATGTCGTCGTCGATGCCCGAGGGGATATCCTCCGGCGTGCGCTCGCCGATCTGCTCCTTGCTGAGCTGATCCACCGAGCCGGGTTCCTGGCGGATGCTGCCGCCGGCCCCGCCCGCGGAGTTGTTCACGACGCCCACGGTGCCGCCCGAACCCTCGCCGGACTCGCCCGCCTGCTCGCCCAAGCCGACGGTGCCGCCACCGCCGCCCTGGCCACCGCCGGCGCTCTCGAAGGCGCCCGTGTCCCGGCTTACCTCGGCCACCTTCTGCTGCTCTTCCAGCAGCGAGTCGTCGAAGTCGCCCAGCGATCTTTCGAATTCGTCCTCCAGGGAACCCTGGCCGCCGCCGTCCCCGGAGACGTCCGTCATGCCGCCGGAACCGGGTGCGCGCTCACCGACCGACCCCACGGTGTCGTAGGCGCCGCCCTCGCCGGTCGTCGTGCTGCCGCCGTCCGCTCCCGCTTCGCCGCTGGCACCGCCGGACTGCTCGCCGCCGGGCATGCCGCCC
>CAYRZI010000036.1:0-27129 GCA_964428605.1 uncultured Woeseiaceae bacterium | reverse complement strand
CGCGCGCACCGACTGCACCTTGTCCCCGAGCGCCTCGGCGCTGCCGTTCAGCCGCTTCGAGATCGCCTCGAGATCCTCGGCATGGCGGGTGGCGCTGACGGCATTGCCGCGGACCTCCATGCACCCTGCGGCGAGCAGGCGGGGCTGACAGCGCGCGGCCGCGGCAGCGCGTCGCGATGCGGCGCGGGCGAGCGGCAGAGACGCCGCGAACGCAGCCAGCGCAAGCCCGGTGGCGGCGCCATCGCCGAGCGCCAGGGCCGTGGCCGCCAGACTGCCGGCCAGCAGGCCGGCCAGCGGAATGCCGTAGACCGCCGCCGCGGCCCCGGCAAGGCCCTGCTGGTCCAGGGCAACCTGCACGGTGTCGCCCGGCGCCGCGTGCAGCGACACGGGCCGGGTCACGACCAGGCGTGCCTCGCCTGCCTGCGCCGCCGCGAATCCGAAACCGCAGCCCTCGCCGCGGGCACAGCGCGCGCAGGAGCCGGTCGCCGCCACGCGCACGGTCACGGTCTGCCCGTCGACGGACTCGACCCGTCCCTCGCGGACCAGCAGCCCGGCGAGCTCACTCACCCTCGGAGGCCGTGGCGAGAGAGTTTGCGATCATGCGCACCGTGTGGCCGGGCACCTCGCCGATCACCGTGACCTGGTGGCCGTCCACCACGGTGCCGTAGGCATAGGCGGCGCCGATCCGCGACGCGCCCTCGAGTTCTCCGGCGGCGCTCCGCCCCGGCGCCACGAACACGGAGACGCTGGCGACGCCGTCCGAATAGACGATGTGGGCCACCTCGCCATCGCTGTCCGGGAAGCGCTCGTTACCCGCCGATACCAGACGGAACCCGCGCGGCACTTCCCGCGCCTCGAAGCCGGTGGGGTTGATGCCGCCGCTCCCTTCCGTCTCCTCGGCATGACGCACCCAGGTAAAACCCTCGATGTCCACGGAGGGGCGGAAAGCCGAGGCGGGGATGGGCTTGCCGATGGTGATCTCGGCGAAGCGCATCTCCTCGACGATGTCGCCGCCGGTGCCAACCACCTGGCGCCGCAGCGGCAGGGCCGAGGCCTTGTCCAGCCACAGGCGGTGGCCGAAACGGAAGTGATCCCGCGGGCGGATGGCGATCCGCACCGACGGCCGGCCGACCACGCGCTCGTAGTTCTCGATGGCGACGTCGTAGCTGCGTGCCAGCGCATCGGGTTGCACCGCAAGGCGGCCGAACAGCCCTTCCTGGTTGATCTGCTGCTCGACGAGCACCATGCGGCTCTCAGGCAGTATGCAGTGCACCTCGTCGCCGGCGCGGATGATCTCCCGGCCGGCGCCGTCCAGGGACTCCAGCTTCTCGCTGACGCGGCCGTCCTGGTAGCTGTGGACGACGCGCAGTGTCTGTACCTGACCGTTGTGGATACGCACGACGGTGCCGCTGTAGTCCGCCTGCTCCACCGCGACGGACATGCGCTGCAGCCACTCCGCGGGCGAGGTCTCGGCCAGCGCCGCGCCGCAGAGCGCCGTGGCAGCGAATCCGGCCACGAGGCCGCGGCTACGCAACACTGCGCTACCTGGCCGCATCGTCCACCGTGCTCTCTGGTGTTCCCGTCCGTACGTCTTCAGAAGTCACCGTCGTGTTGACCCAGCGGCCATCCGGCTGCGTGACGATGCGGCTGTGCATCCCGTTGCGCATCAGTGTACCAGCCCGCTCGCCGTGGCTGATCATGTAATTGGTGAGCCGCGCCGGTACCGCGTTGACCGGGCGTACGGCGACCGGTGCATCCACCGGCACCGTGTAGGCGTAGCCCTCGGATTCCTCGTCCGCGCCGAGGGCCGGTGCCGCCTGCTCCGGCACGTCGGCCGTGACCGCCTCCGGCGCCGTGGCCTCCCGGTTGTCGTCCAGCCCCATCAGTGCAACCACGGCCACCGTCGCGGCCACCGCCGCACCGGCCGCCGGGCGCAGCCAGCGGTTGCGGGCCGCCGGTGCAGCCTCGGCCGCGTAGGTGGTCTCGGCATCGAGGACGGCGGCCACCCGGCCCGCCAGGTCGCCCCCCGGCAGGCGCTCGCCGCGCAGCGCCTGGCCGATGAGCAGGAACCGGCCGGCGGCACTGCGCAGATCCGCATCGCCCTGCAGCCGCCGTAACAACAGATCCGCTTCTCCGTCGGGCAGCTCGTCGTCCAGGAAGGCCGACATCTGTTCTCGTAGCTTGTCGTTCATCTCACACCGATATCGTCTGCCGGAGGGAACCGCCTCAGGAGAGCAGCGGTTCTATCCGTTTGCTGATCGCTTCTCGCGCCCTGAAAATCCGTGACCGCACCGTGCCCACCGGGCATTCCATCGTCTCGGCGATCTCCTCGTAGGTCATGCCTTCCAGCTCCCGCAGGACGATGGCCGTGCGCAGGTCCTCGGGCAGCTCTCCGATGGCTTCGTCGATGGTCTGCTGGACCTCGTCCTTCATCATGACCCCTTCCGGGCTGTCGATATCCTTCAGACGGGCCTGCATGTCGTATTGTTCCGGGTCCTGCAGATCGAGGTCGTACTCCACCGGCCGGCGTTTCGCCGCAACCAGGTAGTTCTTCGCGGTATTGACGGCAATGCGGTAGAGCCAGGTGTAGAAGGCGCTGTCGCCGCGGAAACGGGGCAGTGCCCGATAGGCCTTGAGGAATGCCTCCTGGGCCACGTCGTTGGCTTCGTCCGGGTCCCGAACATAGCGCATCACCAGGTTCACGATCTTCGTCTGGTACTTCAGCACGAGCAGGTTGAAAGCCTGCTTGTCCCCTTCCTGTACCCGCTTCACCAGTGCGGCGTCGCTGCGTTTCGCGCTCATCGGGCAAACTCACGCAGGCCGACATCGCGCACTGCCACCGCAATAGACAGGGGGCCGTCTGGAAAGTTCTCGGAATGGGGCATCGGCGGGGGGCGAGACCTTGAAGTGTGATGCGCCGCACGCGACGCAGCGGCGCCGCACAGCGGGACGCCGGACCACGATGACAGCCACGATTCTAGCAGTTGGGCGAGTTTTCAACCAAAGCGCCGCGGCTGGTGCGCCACAGCACCCGCAGCCGGCGCCAGTCCTCCGCGGCAGACCCCCGCGGCCGGCGCAGCGGTACCAGCCATCGCCGGCCGCCACCCTTGCCATCCTTGCCGTCACAGCGAAAGGCCGCCAGCGCGCCGGACCGGCCGAACCAGCTGCCTGCACCGAGCTGCACGGGCACCGTCCCTTCCGCCGTGACGAGACACCAGCCGGAGCGCGGAGTCCAGCAGACCGCGCCCGGCAGCGGCGCCAGCGCGGTGAGCCGGCGCTGGCAGACGAGTCCGGCGAGGAGCGGCAGCAGGCCGGCGAGGCGCCCGCCCCCGCTTGCCACCCCGGCCAGGGCCACGGCGCACAGCGCGGACGCTGCCGTCACGTAGACGCGCAGCCGGCGGCTTGCGCGCGGGTCAACGGGGAGAGAAATCGCGAATCTGGCTGACGATGGCGGCAAGGGCGGGCTCCGGCTCGGCGCGTCCGAGCAGATAAGCCCAGATTTCCGGATCCTGCAACTCGAGTAACTCGGCGAAATCCGCTTTCAGGGCGTCGTCCAGGTCCGGATAACGCTGCGCGAGGAAGCCGCTCAGCAGCACGTCCAGTTCGCGCATCCCCCGCCGGCAGAGCCAGCGCAGCCGCCCGGGCGGCGCGACGGAAGCCGTCACGTGCGCCCCGCCCTCAGAGCCGGCGCTCGGCCAGCATCTTCTTGGTCTCGGCGATGGCCTTCGCGGGGTTGAGGCCCTTGGGGCAGGTCTGGGTGCAGTTCATGATGGTGTGGCACCGGTACAACCGGAACGGATCCTCGAGTGCGTCCAGACGCTCGCCGGTCGCCTCGTCCCGGCTGTCCACCAGCCAGCGGTAGGCGGCCAGCAGCGTGGCCGGCCCGAGGTAGCGGTCGCCGTTCCACCAGTAGCTCGGGCAGGCAGTCGAACAGCAGGCGCACAGTATGCAGGCCGACGGGCTGTTGATCTTCTCCTGATCCTCCTTCGACTGCAGCCGCTCGCGGTCCGGCGGCGCCGGCGTGCGGGTCTGCAGCCAGGGCTTGATGGAGGCGTACTGGGCGTAGAAGTTGGTGAGGTCCCCCACCAGGTCCTTGACCACCGGCAGGTGAGGCAGCGGATAAACCTTGATGTCGCCGCCCACGTCCTCGTTGGCGGTGATGCAGGCGAGCGTGTTGCCGCCGTCGATGTTCATGGCACAGGAGCCGCAGATGCCCTCGCGGCAGGAGCGGCGGAAGGTCAGCGTCGGGTCGATCTCGTTCTTGATCTTGATCAGTGCGTCCAGGACCATCGGGCCGCAGCTGTCCATGTCGACGTCGTAGGTATCCATGCGCGGGTTCTCGCCGCTGTCCGGGTCGTAGCGATAGACCACGAAGCGGCGCACGTTCTTCGCGCCGTCCGGTGCGGGGAAGTGCTGCCCCTTGCCGATGCGTGAATTCTCGGGGAGTCGAAATTCTGCCACGTCTGCCGATTCCTCTTCGTGTTGCCGTGTCTGCGGGTAACCGCCCGCCTCAGTAGGTACGCGCCTTCGGCGGGATGGCATGCACCTCGTCGGTGAGCGTCTCGCCGTGGACGGGGCGATAGTCGATCTCGACGCCGCCGCCCTCGTCCACCCAGGCCAGCGTGTGCTTCATCCAGTTCTCGTCGTCGCGGTCCGGATAATCCTCGCGCGCCTGGGCGCCCCTGGATTCCTTCCGGTTGGCCGCCGAATGGATGGTGGCGAGCGCATTCAGGAGCAGGTTCTCGAGCTCCAGGGTCTCCACCAGGTCGGAGTTCCAGATCATGGACTTGTCCGCGACCCGCACGGCGGCATAGTCGCCGTAGGTCGACTTCAGCTTCTCGATGCCCTCGGCCAGCAGGTCGCCGGTGCGGAACACCGCGGCGTGATTCTGCATGAGCTTCTGCATCTCCAGGCGGATCTCGGCGGTGGGTCGCTCGCCGTCGCGCTCCAGCAGGCCGCGGATCTTCTCCACGGTCGTGCGGCCCGCATCGTCCGGCAGCGGCTTGTGCCGCACGCCCCGGTCCATGCTCTCGGCGCAATGGCGCGCGGCCGCCCGGCCGAACACAACCAGGTCGAGCAGCGAGTTGGAGCCCAGCCGGTTGGCACCGTGCACCGAGACGCAGCCCGCCTCGCCGACAGCCATCAGGCCCGGCACCACGCTGTCCGGGTCGCCGTCCCGGGACGTCACGACCCGACCCTTGTAGTCGGTGGGGATGCCGCCCATGTTGTAGTGCACCGTCGGCAGCACCGGGATGGGCTCCTTCAGCACGTCCACGTTGGCGAAGATCTTCGCCGTCTCCGCGATGCCGGGCAGGCGTTCCTCGATGACCTCGCGGCCGAGGTGTTCGAGATGCAGGTAGCAATGATCCTGTTCCGGCCCGACGCCCCGGCCCTCGCGGATCTCGATGGTCTCGGCCCGGCTGACCACGTCGCGGGACGCGAGGTCCTTGGCGTTCGGCGCATAGCGCTCCATGAAGCGCTCGCCCTCGGAATTGGTTAGGTAACCGCCCTCACCGCGCACGCCCTCGGTGATGAGGCAGCCCGCACCGTAGATGCCCGTGGGGTGGAACTGCACGAACTCCATGTCCTGCACCGGCAGCCCGGCGCGCAGGATCATGCCGCCGCCGTCCCCCGTGCAGGTGTGCGCCGACGTGCAGGAGAAATACGCCCGCCCGTAACCGCCGGTCGCGAGGATCACCTGATGGGCACTGAAGCGGTGCAGCCGGCCGGTGGCGAGGTCCAGCGCCACCACGCCCCGGCAGGCGCCGTCTTCCATGATCAGGTCGATGGCGAAATACTCGATGAAGAACTCCGCCTCGTGTTTCAGCGACTGCTGGTAGAGCGTGTGCAGCATGGCGTGCCCGGTGCGGTCCGCCGCCGCGCAGGTCCGCTGGGCCGTGCCCTCGCCGAAATGCGTGGTCATGCCGCCGAAGGGGCGCTGGTAGATGCGCCCGTCCTCGGTGCGGGAGAACGGCACGCCGTAGTGCTCGAGCTCGATGACCGCGTTCGGCGCCTCCTTGCACATGTATTCGATGGCGTCCTGGTCGCCGAGCCAGTCAGAGCCCTTGATGGTGTCGTACATGTGCCAGCGCCAGTCGTCCTCGCCCATGTTGCCGAGTGCCGCACTGATGCCGCCCTGGGCCGCCACCGTATGGCTGCGCGTCGGGAACACCTTGGTCACGCAGGCGGTGGTGAAGCCGGCTTCGGCCAGCCCGAAGGTGGCCCGCAGTCCGGCGCCGCCGGCGCCGACGACGACCACGTCGTACTTGTGGTCGATGAAGTCCTTGTCGAGGCTCATGGTGCAGTTCCGAATGCGATCTTGAGAATGGCGAACACGGCGGCAACGGCCACCGCCACGTGCACGAAGCGGACGACGACCAGCGTGACCACCCGGGTGGCACCGCCGGTGTAGTCCTCGATCACCACCTGGGTGCCGAGGAACGAGTGATAGACCAGGGCGGCAACCAGCAACACCAGCAGCACCGCGGTGACGGGCTGTGCGATCCAGGCGGTAACGCTGGCCCATTCGAGGCCGTCCAGGCCGAGCAGGGCCACCACGAACCACAGGGTCAGCGGCACCAGCGCCACCGCCGTCACCCGCTGCATCCACCAGTGTTCTGTGCCCGATTTTGCCGATCCGAGCCCGAGCGCCCGGGCCATGGGAGTCTTGATGCTCACGTGGGTGTTCCTTCTAGCTGCCGGAGGCGAGGACGATCGCCCAGAGAACCACCGTCGCGGCGATGCTGACGCCGACCACGGTCCAGCCGGAGGCACGCGCCTGTTCCATCTCGAACCCCATGCCCGCGTCCCAGAACAGATGCCGGATACCGTTGGCGAGATGGAAGAAGAACGCGTAGCTCGCGCCGACGAGGATCAGCAGCCCGACGGGCGACGCGATCAGGCCGGTTACGGCCCGATAGGCGCCGGCGCCGGAGGCGGCCGCGAGCAGCCAGGCGGCCAGCAGCAGGACCGAAAGCGACAGAGCGACTCCGGTGCCCCGGTGCAGGATGGAGAGCGTGGAGGTGATGCGCCAGCGGTAGACGCCGATGTGGGGTGAAAGCGGCCTGTTGGTGTTGTCCATAAACTGTGTTTCGTCTGCCGGAGCCGTTGTCGATGCCCTTGTCAAAGCTTTGTCGCGCGCCGCCGCACACGGGCCCGCCCGGCGGTCAACCGGCGCGGGTCACGAACGACGGACTCGTCGTGGCGGATGTGCCCTTCGCCTGCAGCCTGATGCCTCGGCGGCACGTCAGAAGTCTATGCAACGGCCGCCTTTCTCCCAGTCGCCGTAACGCGTAGGATCGGGGCCCTGGCGACCGCCGATCTCTTTCGGCGCGTCCTCACCCGGAGACGGCGTGTCTGCGGGCTCTTCGCGGGCTCCGTCGTCGCTCTCCGGGGCGGTTTCCGGCGGTTGCTTAGACATGTTCTAAGTATGCCAGACGCGGTGTGCGGATGCACCCGCCGGAACTGAGTCAAACCCTTGTACCGGGCCGCGGCGGATGGCTTGCGCTGCGGCCCCGACACAGCCGGGGAGGCGGTAATTTGAACGCGATTTCCGACATGCCGGTCTGCCTCGCAGTGACCGGCGCCGACCGTATCGACTTCCTGCAGGGACAGCTCACGCAGGATCTCCGGCGGCTGGACCGGGACCCGATCCTGACCGCCGCCTGGTGCAACCCCAAGGGCCGCGTCATAGCGCTCGTCACCCTGGTGGGCGACGGCGAGCGGGTGCTCGCTTTCCTGCCCCGCTGGCAGGCGGACGATTTCGCCGAGCGCCTCCTGCGTTACCGCCTGCGCGCCGACGTGGACATCTCGGCGGAGCCCGGCGTGCGCCTCGCCGCCGTGGACTCCGGGCCGGGCGGCGTGCAGCTGCCCGAGGGCGAACCCGTGCTGGGCATCCGGCCGTTGCCCGGCAGCGATCCCCGGGTGATGGAACTCTGCGCGACGGTCGCCCACGTCGACGAGCTGGACCCGGCCACGCTGCTGTCTGCAGAGGCCTGGAACCTCGCGTGCATCCGTGCCGGACGACCCGCGCTGCATCCGGACACGGTGGAGGCATTCACGCCCCACATGCTGAACCTGGACCTGCTCGATGCCATCAGTTTCGACAAGGGCTGCTACACCGGGCAGGAGGTGGTCGCACGCACCGAAAACCTGGGGCGCCCTTCCCGGCGCATGCTGCGTTTCGCGGCCGCGGCGCCGCCCGCCGCGCCGGGCTCGCGGCTGCTGGACGAGGCCGGCGGCACCGCCGGTACCGTGGTGCAGGCCGGCGCCGTCGACGGCGGCAGCGAACTCCTCGCCGTGGTCTCCATCAAGCAGCTGGGTGGCGAGCTCGGCCTCGAGGACGGCACGCCGGCCGCCGCGAAGGGACTGCCCTATTCTGTGCCGGAGGCGGAGGGCGCCTGAGCGTCTTCCTCGGTGTCTTCCCGGGTGTCCTGCGACGGCTCGCCGTGCTCGGGGCGCATGTAGGGAAACAGCAGCACGTCCCGGATCGACGGCGAGTCGGTCAGCAGCATCACCAGCCGGTCGATGCCGACGCCGAGGCCGGCACAGGGCGGCATGCCGTATTCCAGCGCCCGGATGTAGTCCTCGTCGTAGGACATGGCCTCCTCGTCGCCGGCGCTGCGGTTCTCCACCTGGGCCCGGAAACGCTCCGCCTGGTCCTCGGGGTCGTTCAGCTCCGAGAAGCCGTTGGCGATCTCCCGCCCGGCCACGAAGAACTCGAAGCGCTGGGCAACGAACGGATCGGAGTCGCTGCGCCGGGACAATGGTGACACCTCCACGGGATAGGCGGTGACGAATGTCGGCTGGTCCAGCGTGTCCTCCACCGTCTTCTCGAAGATCTCGATCTGCAGCTTGCCGGGTCCGTAGCCGGGCAGCACCGGGATGCCGAGGGACTCCGCCACCTCTGCCAGGTGCTCCCGGTCCCGCACCCGGCCGGAGTCGAGCCCGGGGTTGGCATCCAGAATCGACTGCTCGACGGTGACGCGGCGGAACGCGAGGGCGAAGTCGTAACGCCCGCCCTGGTATTCGATGGCGGTGGCGCCGGTGACCGCCGCGCAGACCTCGCGCATCAGGCTCTCCACCAGATCCATCAGGTCGCGGTAATCCGCATAGGCGCAGTAGAGTTCCAGCATCGTGAACTCGGGGTTGTGCTGGGTGGAGATGCCCTCGTTGCGGAAGTTGCGGTTGATCTCGTAGACCCGCTCGAACCCGCCCACGACCAGCCGCTTCAGGAACAGCTCCGGCGCGATGCGCAGATAGAGCTGCATGTCGAGCGCGTTGTGATGGGTGACGAACGGACGCGCCAGCGCGCCGCCCGGAAGCGTCTGCATCATCGGCGTCTCCACCTCCAGATAGTCCCGCTCGTCCATGAAGTCACGGATGCAGGAGACGATCCGGGAGCGGGTGGTGAATATCCGCCGGCTGTCCTCGTTGATGATGAGGTCCACGTAGCGCTGCCGGTAGCGGGTCTCCTGGTCGGTCAGCCCGTGCCACTTCTCGGGCAGCGGCCGCAGGGATTTCACCAGTAACCGCAGGCTGTCGACCTTCACGCTGAGCTCGCCGGTGCGGGTCCTGAACAGCGTACCCTCGGCCGCGAGGATGTCGCCCAGATCCCAGCCCTTGAACGCCTGGTAGACCCCGTCGGGCAGCGCATCGCGCTGGACGTAGAGCTGGATCTGCCCCGTGCGGTCCTGCAGCTTGGCGAAGCTGGCCTTGCCCATCACGCGCTTGGCCATCATGCGCCCGGCCACCGAGACGCGCACGGCCTGCTCCTCCAGCGCCTCACCGTCCGCTGCGTCCCACGCCGCGTGCAGCTCGCCCGCCAGCGCGTCGCGGCGGAAGTCGTTGGGGTAGGCGCCGCCCGTCTCGCGCACGTCGGCCAGCTTGCGCCGCCGTTCGGCGATGAGCTTGTTCTCCGGTTCCGCGGGCTTGTCCTGACTCACTGTCTCTTCCTCGACTGGTCTGCTAAAGGCCCTGCTTCAGGCTGGCCTCGATGAACTCGTCCAGGTCGCCGTCCAGCACGGCCTGGGTGTTGCCGGTCTCGACACCGGTGCGCAGGTCCTTGATGCGGGACTGGTCCAGCACGTAGGAGCGTATCTGGTTGCCCCAGCCGACGTCCGCCTTGGAGTCCTCCAGCGCATCGGCCTCCGCGCGGCGCTTCTGCAGCTCCAGCTCGTAGAGCTTCGCCTTCAGCTGCTTCATGGCGGTGGCCTTGTTCTTGTGCTGGGAGCGGTCGTTCTGGCACTGCACCACGATGCCGGTGGGCTCGTGGGTGATGCGCACGGCCGACTCCGTCCGGTTGACGTGCTGCCCGCCGGCGCCGCTGGCACGGTAGACGTCGATGCGCAGATCCGAGGGATCGACCTCGATGTCGATATCGTCCTCCACCTCCGGCGAGACGAACACCGAGGCAAACGAGGTATGGCGCCGGTTGCCGGAGTCGAACGGCGACTTGCGCACCAGCCGGTGCACGCCGGTCTCGGTCCTCAGCCAGCCGTAGGCGTATTCGCCGACGAACTTCACCGTGGCGCTCTTGATGCCGGCCACCTCGCCGGCAGAGGCCTCGATCATCTCGGTCCTGAAGCCGTGATTCTCTGCCCAGCGCAGGTACATGCGCAGGAGCATCTCGGCCCAGTCCTGGGCCTCGGTGCCGCCGGCCCCGGACTGGATATCGACGAAGGCGTTGGACTCGTCCATCTCGCCGGCGAACATGCGGCGGAATTCGAGCCCTTCCACCTGCCGGGCCACACCGCCGACGTCACTCTCGATGGAGGACAGCGTATCGGCATCGTCCTCCTCGGCGGCCATCTCCAGCAGTTCACCGGCATCCTCCAGCCGTGTGCCGATGCGATCGAGAGTGCCGACCACCCGCTCGAGTTCGGCGCGCTCCTGGCCCAGCGCCTGGGCACGCTCGGGGTCCTGCCACACGGCCGGGTCCTCCAGCTCGCGCAGTACCTCGGTCAGCCGTTCCGACTTGCCGGCGTAGTCAAAGATACCTCCTCAGGGCCTCTGCCCTGCCCGAGAGATCCTCGATATCCGCCCTGATCTGGTTGGTGTCCATTACACCCGACCCTCCGAAAAACAAGCGGCGCAGTCTAACACGGGCGGCCGCGCTACAGCCGCCGCATGCTCTCCACGACGAGCTGCGCCCGGCGGATGCCGCCGTACTCGTTCACGTCCAGACGGTAGACCGCATGGACGCGGTGGCCGGGCATCACCGTCACCGCATCCACCTGGTTGAAGGCGATGGCGTCCACCGCCCCGGCGCGTCCGTCCGCGGCATCCGCCGCGGCGAGCCGGAGCTTCCAGTGGCGCTCGCCCACGATGCGTGCCTCGCGCACGCCGAACACGCCGTCGAACAGCGGCTCCGGGAAGCCCTGACCCCAGGGCCCCGCTTCCCGCAGCGCCTCGGCCAGCGGCAGGCCGATGTCCGCCGGGCCGAGCTCGCCGTCGGTCAGCAGCGTGCCGCTGAAATCCGCGTCGGGGAAGCACTCGGCCACCCGGCTCGCGGCCAGCCGCCGGAATCGCTCCAGATTCGCGCGGGGCAGGCTCAGGCCGGCCGCCATCGCGTGACCGCCGTAGCGGCCGATCAGTTCCGGGTCCGCCACAGCCACGGCGGCCAGCACATCGCGGATATGCACTCCCGGGACCGAGCGGGCGGAACCCTTGAGTTCGCCGCCGCCGGCGTCGGCGAACGCGATCACCGGCCGGTTGACCCTCTCCCGTACCCGGGAGGCCACGAGCCCCACCACACCCTGGTGCCAGCCGGGGTCGTACAGGCTGACGCAGGCCGGCAGCCCGCTCTGCCCCGCCGGCAGCTCGATCTCGTCCAGGGCCGACAGTGCCTCGGCCTGCATGCGTGCCTCGATACGCCGGCGCTCGTCGTTTATCTCGGACAGCCGGCCCGCCAGCGCGCGCACCTCGGCTACGGTGTCGGAGACCAGCGCCTCGATACCGGTGCTCATGTCCTCCAGCCGCCCCGCCGCGTTCAGCCGCGGCGCGACGCCGAAGGCGAGATCGCCGGCCACCGCCCGCTGCGGGTCGCGGCCGGCGGCCTGCAGCAGCGCCAGGATGCCGGGCACCGCCGCTCCCGCGCGGATGCGGGCGAGGCCCTGGCGTATCAGCACCCGGTTGTTGCGGTCGAGGGGCACCACGTCCGCGACCGTGCCGAGGGCGACCAGGTCGAGATAGTCGGCGGCGACGCGCCCGCCGCCGGCCATGCCGTCGGACTCCAGCCGGCGCCCGAGCGCCGCCATCACGCAGAAGGCCACGCCCACGCCGGCGAGGCACTTGCTGGGGTAGGGGTCGCCCGGCAGGTTCGGATTGACGATGGCCGCCGCGGCCGGCAGGCGCTCGCCCGGCAGGTGATGGTCGGTCACCAGTACCTCGATGCCGAGTTCGCGGGCGCGTTCGACGCCGCGTTGACTCGAGATGCCGTTGTCCACCGTGACCAGCAGCGAGGGACCCGACTCCGCCGCGACTTCCACGATCTCCGGCGTCAGCCCGTAGCCGAAGTCGAACCGGTTCGGCACCAGCGAATCCACCGCGGCGAAACCGAACCGCCGCAGGCAGCGCAGGACCAGCGCGGTGCTGGTGGCGCCGTCCGCATCGAAGTCGCCGACGATCGTGATGCGGCCGTGCCGGTGGGCCAGCAACACGTCCACCGCCCGCTCCAGGTTGGCGAGCCTGCCCACCGGCGCCAGATGACGCAGGCCCAGTTCCAGCTCGTCCGCCGCCCGGATGCCGCGGGCGGCATAGACCCGGCGCAACACCGGGTGCAGCGATGCCGGCAACGCGTCGGCGTCGTCCGCCGGACGGCGCACGACGGGCAGACCGCCCTCGCTCATTGCCGCCACCGGCCGGACAGCAGCGCCCGCAGGCCGCGGCGCGGCGGCAAGGACGTGAGCCCGTCGCGGGTGACGATGGCGACCCGTCCGCGCCGCAGCGCCCCGCGCAGTGCCGGGTCCGCCAGAGCAGCGCCGGGCAGGGCCATCACCGCGCCCGCCGCGAGCGCACGGGCCGCCGCCTCGCCGGCCGGCGGTGCCGCCGGCGTGGTGCCGAGTTCGAGCCACAGCCCCCGGAGGAGCGGATCGGCGGCGTACAGGGGAGGCAGCCGCCGCGCGCCGGCGGGACCCGTGGCGCCTTGCGTGACCGCCCGGCCGCCGCCCCAGAACCAGACCGAATTCACCGGCGCAAGGCCCCGGCCGGCCCGATCCTCGTTGACCGGATGATCATGCCAGAGCATCTGGATCTCGTTGCCGAGGGCGCGGAACACGTCCCCGTCCGCCCCCGCGGGGAGTTCGTCCCGGATCCGGCCGGCCCGCGCCACCGCCGGCGCCGCCGCCGTGAACTCCCGCTCTTCGTCCGCGGCGACGTACCAGCGTCCCGGCGCGCCGACCTGCAGCGAAAAGCCCCGCTCCTCCAGGCTCGGCAGGATGCACCGGCGCAGTGCCGACGCCTCTCCCGCCGCGAGCGCGGGCGCATCGTCCAGCAGATGCAGCTCGCGCATGTCGGCAGCCATGGAGACGGGATCCATGCAGGCGAGCCAGCGGCCGGCCGGCGCGGATGGCGGCGATTCGCCCCGCAGCCGCAGTACGGCCGCCGGCGCCGGCAGGCCCTCCCCGAGCCAGCCGGCGGCCGCACTCGCGGCATCCGGCGCACGGGGCCCGCCCGCGCCCTCCACGCCGGGCAGCGCGCGGGCGAGCGCGTTCTGGTCGAAATCCGTAAGGAACAGGAGAGACTTCATCGAGTGTTCCGGGTCGTCCGCCGGCGGGCCGTGCGGCGTTGACACGACCCGCGGAATCCCTATGGTCGGGGCTTTGGCTATCGCCCGCATCCGGGCCGGCATGATACGTCATGAAATTCACCCTAGACACACCCGCCGGACTGAATATCACGGCCTGCTCCGAGCAGGGCATCACCGTGAGCGGCACGCTGTACCGCTCCAGCATCCTGTTGCTGCCCGAGGAAGTCCGGGCCTGGGACTGCACGGACGTGGACAAGCTCGACGCGGCCGGCCTCGCGCCCGCCGTGGAACTCGCGCCGGAGATCCTGCTGCTCGGCTCCGGACGCAGCCTGCGTTTCCCCGCCGCCGCCATCACCCGTGATCTCGCGCGCCGCGGCATCGGCCTGGAGGTCATGGACACGCGCGCCGCCTGCCGCACCTTCAACATCCTCACGGCGGAGGAGCGCCGGGTGGTGGCGGCGCTGGTCATCGACTAGGGCCGGCTCCACCGGCCCCGCCGCAGGCCGGCGGGATGCCGCCTAGGGCAGGAACGGGCGCGGGTCCACCGGGTCGCCGTTGCGCCGGATCTCGAAATGCAGCCGCGGCCGCCGCCCCGGCCCCTCGCCCATCTCCGCGATGCGCTCGCCCTGCTCCACCGTCTCGCCCTCGGCGACGTGCAGCGACCGGTTGTGGCCGTAGGCGCTGAGATAGGTGGCGTTGTGCTTGATGATCACGAGCTTGCCATAGCCGATCAGGCCGCTGCCCGCGTACACCACCTCGCCGTCGGCGGCGGCCCGTACCTCCTGGCCCAGGCGCCCGTCGATCAGGACGCCGCTGAGCGCCGCGTTGTTTTCGCCGAAACCCGCCGAGACCGTGCCCTCGGTGGGCCAGCGCCAGGCCGGCGGCGGCAGGTCGGCGGCCGGTCTGGCGGCGGCGGGGGCGGCGCCGCCGGCCGCTTCGCCCCGGGAGGCGGCCGCCGTCGGTCGGAGCACGAGTCGCTGGCCGGGATGGATCAGCGAGACGTCGCCGAGTCCGTTCCAGCGCGCCAGGTCGCGCACCTGCAGGCCGTAGCGCCAGGCGATGGAGTACAGGGTGTCGCCGCTGCGCACGATGTGGGCGGCCGGTACCTCGGTCTCCCAGTTCAGGGCCCGCCCGCCGCAGCCCGCGAGCAGCACGGCGGCCAGACACAGGGCCGATGCTCGCCGGAGTCCGCGCATCACCGGGCCGCGACGATGGCCACCACGACGAGACAGAGGGCGACGAACAGCCAGCCGAGCAGGTCGATGCGGCGGCGCAGGCCGTCCGCGAAGCGCTGCCCCCCCAGGGCGATCAGGCCGGCCACCAGGAAGAAACGCGCGCCCCGGCCGAAGAACGAGGCGATGACGAAACCGGGGAAAGCCATCGCCGCCGCACCCGCGGAGATGGTGAAGATCTTGTACGGGATCGGCGAGAAACCGGCGATCAGCACCGCCAGCACGCCCCACTCGGCGAACCACTCCCGGCCCGTGAGATAGGCATCCCAGTAACCGATGTCCTTCAGCAGCGGCTCGATGGCCTCGAGCGCGAAGTAGCCGATGGCATAACCGGCGATGCCGCCCGCCACAGAGGTGACCGTGGTCAGCGACGCCAGCGACAGCGCGCGGCCGGGACGGGCCAGGCACATCGGCGCCAGCATCACGTCGGGCGGTATGGGGAAGAACGAGGACTCGGCGAAGCTGAGCCCGCCCAGGTACCAGCGAGCGTGGGGATGGGCCGACCAGGACAGGACCCGGTCGTACAGTCCGCCGAATATCCTCATCCGGACGCGCTCCCGCTAGGCCCCGGCCACCAGCGGCACGAAACTCACCGGTCCGAGGGAGAGCTGCTCGTAGCGGTCCTCCCGGTGCACGATGGCCACGAGTTCCTGCCGCCGGGCCGAGCCCACGGGCAGCACCAGCCGCCCGCCGGGCGCCAGCTGGGCCAGCAGCGCCTCCGGCACCCGCTCCGGCGCGGCGGCCACCAGGATGCCGTCGTAGGGTCCGTATTTCGGCCAGCCGGCCCAGCCGTCGCCGCGGCGGAAACGCACGTTGGAGATGCCGAGTTCCCCCACCCGCCGGCGGGCCCGGGTCATCAGCGGCAGCAGGCGTTCGATGGTGTAGATCTGGTCCACCAGCGGGGCCAGCACCGCGGTCTGGTAACCGCAGCCGGTGCCGATCTCGAGGATGCGGCCGCCCGAAAGCCCTTTCAGCAGGGCCTCGGTCATGCGCGCGACGATGAACGGCTGGCTGATGGTCTGGCCGTGGCCGATCGGCAGCGCGGTGTCCTCGTACGCCCGGCTCGCCAGCGCCTCGTCGACGAACAGGTGGCGCGGTACGGCCAGGATGCGCTCGAGTACCCGCTCGTCGCGGATACCGCCCGCCCGCAGCCGTTCCACCAGCCGGTTGCGCGTGCGCGCCGACGTCATGCCGATGCCCCGGTGCGCGGCGCTGTCAATCATCGGCGAGCCAGGTGCGCATGTCGTCCAGCACCTCGTGGCGGGTGAGGTCCACCTTCAGCGGCGTGACGGCAACGTGGCCGCGGGCGACGGCGTTGAAGTCGGTGCCGGGCCCGGAGTCCTGACCGCCCCCCGCCGGGCCGATCCAGTAGATGGGCTTGTCCTTCGGATCCCGGTCGCGCACCACCGCCTCCGCACGGTGGCGGAAGCCGAGGCGCGCAATCTCCATGCCCTCGAGTTCGTCCCAGGGTCGGTCGGGCACGTTCACATTCAGGATGGTGTCCGGAGGCAGCGGATGACGCTGCATGCGCTCCAGCAGGGTCACCACCGCCCTGGCGGCGGCGGCGTAGTGCACGGGGCTCGCGCCCACCAGCGAGACCGCAATGGCCGGCAGCCCCAGGAAGCGGCCTTCCATCGCCGCCGCGACCGTGCCGGAGTAGATGACGTCGTCGCCAAGGTTCGCCCCCTCGTTGATGCCGGAGACGACCATGTCCGGCTCGTCCTGCAGGAAACCGGAGACCGCCAGGTGGACGCAGTCCGAGGGCGTGCCGTTCACACAATAGCTCCGCTCACCGGTGCGGATGACCCGCAGCGGCGACTCGAGGGTGAGGGAATTGCTGGCGCCGCTGCGGTTGCGGTCCGGCGCCATCACGGTGATCTCGCCCAGAGGCTCGAGCGCGGCGGCGAGCACCCGCACCCCTTCGGCCAGGTGCCCGTCGTCGTTACTGACAAGAATTCGCAAAACCGGTGTGAGCCTGTCGTTGGTGCTGATGGACGGCGCTAACTATACTCAATGTTCGCACCGGTACCTAGGGCGCCCGACGGTATGCGGGCGGGCCCCGCGCGATGTCGCGCATCAGGGCAGGGAGGCGGTCGATGACGGACGACAGACAGGGCGGCGACGGGCCGAGCGAGGAGGAGATCGCGCTGTTCCGGCAGAGCGTCGGAGACGCGCGCCCCATCAGCATCGACCGCATCGAGACCCCGCGCCGGGCGCCGTCGCCCCGGGCCCGCTTCCGCCGCGCCGACGACGACGCCGTGCTCGCCGAGAGCCTCGCGCACACGGTCGCCGACCAGGAGCGCCTGAGCGGCGAGCAGCTGCGCTTCCACCGCCCGGGCCTCAGTTCCCGCGCCATGCAGAAGCTGGCGCGGGGCGGCTACCGCATCGAGGCAGAAACCGATCTGCACGGGCTCACCGTGAACGAGGCGAAACACGTGCTGGGCGAGTTCCTGAACGAGAGCCGCGCCCGCGGCCACCGCTGCGTGCGCGTAATCCACGGCAAGGGGAAACGCTCGGGTCACCGCGGTCCGGTGCTGAAACACCGGGTTGACGGCTGGCTGCGGCAATGGGACGGCGTGCTCGCCTTCGCCTCGGCCAAGCCGGTGCACGGCGGCACCGGCGCCGTCTACGTTCTGCTGAAGCCGCTCTGAGCCCTTACCCGGCCGCAAGGACTTCGCGCACCAGCGTGGTGGCGTACTCCCCGGCCGGCAGCGAGAACGCCAGCCGCCAGTCCCCTGCCTCCCGGCACCAATCGAGCTCGCGCGGCAGGAGGCGCAGGCTGCGCCGGGCCGTCTCCAGGCCGGCCGCTTCCAGGCCGGCGGCGAGCCAGTCCCATTCCGTCGCGGCCGCCTGCTCCGCGGCCGCCGCGCCGGCGCCGGGCCGCGGGCCGTCCCGTCCCCACAGTGGACCCGTGGGGTGCAGCTCGCCGGCCGCCACCCTTGCCGCCAGCGTCTCGTCGACGACGTCGGCCGCGAACACACTGCCCCGCCCGTCCAGTATCAGCACCTCGCCGTCGAGCGCCCGATTCCAGCTGCCGTCGCCGACCCGCCGCGCCAGTACCTGATTGAACAGCCAGGCCCGGGCCGCCGACAGCGCGAACTCCCGCTCGCGCCGGGGCATCCGTCCGCCGTCGAACAGCCGGCGCGCCAGCTCCAGGTTGCCGCCTTCGCGACCGAAGCGCTGGGCGCCGAAGTAGTTGGGCGCGCCGTCCCCGGCCAGGCGGCGGAGACCCTCGTCCAGCGCGCCAGGGTCTGCCCGCACGTCGCGCAGGCGCAGCTCGAAGCGGTTGCCCCTGAGCGCGCCCCGGCGGAGCTTGCGGCGGTTCCGTGTCACCGTCAGCAGCTGCACGCCCGCGGCGTGGAAGCCGGACCAGTCGGTGGGCGACGCGTCGCGCAGCGGCACGCTGAACCACTGGCGGGTGCGGGCATGCCGGTCCTTCAGTCCGGCATAGCCCACCTCCCGCGGGCGCACGCCGGCGTGCGCCGCCAGCCGGGCTGCCAGCCACTGCGTGTTGCAGCCGGTCTTCTCGACGTACAGAAAATGATGGGGGCCGTCGCCGGACGGCTCGAAGCCGAGCTCCTCCTCCACGACGAAGTCTTCGGGGGTGGTCTTCAGCCGCGCGGTGCCGGCCGGGACACCGCCCGCGCGCGGCCAGTCGGGAAGATGCACCGGGCTCAGTCGGCCGGGACGACCTGGTAGAAGGTCTCGCGCGGGCCGATGAGGCCGAGATCGCTGCGGGCGCGCTCCTCGGTCGCCTCGGAGCCGGTCTTCAGATTCTGCACCTCGGCCTCCAGCGCCGCGTTGCGCGCCGCCAGCGCTTCGTTCTCCTGCCGCACCTCGGCCACCGCGCCGCGCAGCTCCCGGGTCTTGCGATAGCCGTCCTCGGAAAACCAGAGGTCCGCCTGGAGCGCCAGGAACAGGAACAGCAGCAGGGCGAGGAACCAGCGCACGTCAGTCTTCAGCCTTCTTCAGCACCCGGTATCGGGAAGGCCCCGCGACCCGCATAGGTCACCCTGTGGTTCAGGGCCTCCTCTATCCGCAGGAGCTGATTGTACTTCGCGATGCGATCGGAACGCGACATCGAGCCTGTCTTGATCTGGGTGGCGCGGGTGCCCACCGCGATATCGGCGATGGTGGCGTCCTCCGTCTCGCCGGAGCGGTGCGAGACCACGGCCCCGTAGCCGGCCTCCACGGCCATGTCGATGGCGGCCAGCGTCTCGGTCAGCGTGCCGATCTGGTTCGGCTTGATCAGGATCGCGTTGGCGATGCCGTCCTCGATGCCCCGGGACAGGATGCGGGTATTGGTCACGAACAGGTCGTCGCCGACCAGCTGGATCCGGTCGCCGAGCCGCTCGGTCAGCAGCTTCCACCCGTCCCAGTCGTCCTCGGCCATGCCGTCCTCGACGGTGATGATGGGATAGGCGTCGACGAGGCCGGCCAGGTAGTCAGTGAAGGCGGCGGCGTCGAACTCCCGCTCTTCGGATTCCAGCCGGTAGACACCGTCGCGGTAGAACTCGGAGCTGGCCACGTCGAGGCCGAGCAGGATGTCCTCGCCCAGACGAAAGCCGGCCTTCTCCACGGCTTCGGCGATGGTATCGAGCGCGGCGCGGTTCGACGGCAGGTCCGGCGCGAAGCCGCCCTCGTCGCCCACGGCCGTGTTCAGGCCGCGCCCGTGCAGCACCTTACGCAGCGCGTGGAAGATCTCGGCCCCGGCGCGCACCGCCTCCGAGAAACGGGGCGCCCCCACCGGCAGGATCATGAACTCCTGGATGTCCACGTTGTTGTCCGCGTGGGCGCCGCCGTTGATGATGTTCATCATGGGCACGGGCATCACCGATTCCTCGCCCATCAGGCGGTACAGCGGCACCCCGGAAGAGCGCGATGCGGCATGGGCACAGGCCAGCGAGACGGCGAGGATGGCGTTGGCGCCCAGCCGCGACTTGTTCTCCGTGCCGTCGAGCTCGATCAGGCGCCGGTCGATCGACTGCTGGTCCTGCACGTCCATGCTGACCAGCGCGTCGCGGATGGCGCCGTTGACGTTGCCCACGGCCTTGCGCACGCCCTTGCCGCCGTAACGCTGCTCGTTGCCGTCGCGCAGTTCCACCGCCTCCCGGGCTCCGGTGGAGGCACCCGAGGGCACCGCGGCACGGCCGATGACGCCGTTCTGCAGAATGACGTCGGCTTCGACCGTGGGGTTACCGCGGGAATCGATGATCTCGCGGCCACGGATATCGGCGATCTGGCCCATGCTGTCTCCTGGTTTCTGTTGTGGTTATGGCGCCTGCAGGCCGAACCCGGCCTCGGCGAATCCGGCCTGCTTGACGGCCTCGTCCAGCGTCTGCAGCAGGCCCAGCAATGCTTCCATCCGGTCGAGCGGCCAGGCATTCGGCCCGTCCGACAGGGCCTGCTCCGGATCCGGGTGAGTCTCCATGAACAGGCCTGAAACGCCTGCGGCCACCGCCGCCCGTGCCAGTACCGGCACGAACTCGCGCTGGCCGCCGGAGGCGCTGCCCCGCCCGCCCGGCAGCTGCACGGAATGGGTGGCGTCGAAGACCACGGGGCAGCCGGTCTCGCGCATCACGGCCAGGCTGCGCATGTCGGAGACCAGGTTGTTGTAGCCGAAGGTGAAGCCGCGCTCGCACACCATGATCTGCTCGTTGCCGGTGGAGCGTGCCTTGTCCACCACGTTGCCCATCTCCCAGGGGGAGAGGAACTGGCCCTTCTTGATGTTGACCGGGCGTCCCCGGGAGGCGACGCGCAGGATGAAATTGGTCTGGCGGCAGAGGAAGGCAGGGGTCTGCAGCACGTCGGCCACCTCGGCCGCCTCGTCCATCGGCGTGTCCTCGTGGACGTCGGTGAGCACGGGCACGCCCAGCTGGCGCCGCACTTCGGAGAGCACGCGCAGGCCCTCCTCCATGCCCGGGCCGCGGAAACTCTGCACCGAACTGCGGTTGGCCTTGTCGAAAGACGACTTGTAGATGAACGGCATGCCGAGGCGCCCGGTCATCTCCTGCAGCCGGCCGGCGGTGTCGATGGCGAGCTGCTCGCTCTCCACCACGCAGGTGCCGGCGATGAGGAACAGCGGGCGGTCCAGCCCCGCCTCGAAATGGGTGAGCTTCATGCGCGGGCGGCCTCCGGCACCTCGCCCTCGCCGGAACCTTCGCCAGACCCTTTACCAGCGCCTTCACGATAATGCCGGGCCGCCGTGACGAAGCCGGTGAACAGCGGGTGACCGTCACGGGGGTTGGAGGTGAACTCGGGGTGGAACTGGCTCGCCAGGAACCAGGGATGATCCGGTAGTTCGACCATCTCCACCAGGTCGTCCAGCGACGTGCCCGAGAAACGCATGCCCGCCTCCGCCAGCACCGGCCGGTAGTTGTTGTTCACCTCGTAGCGGTGGCGGTGGCGCTCGTGCACCGTCGCCCTGCCGTAGGTCTCCCGCGCCAGGGAACCCTCGGCAAGCTGAATGGGCTGGGCGCCGAGGCGCATGGAGCCGCCCAGGTCGGAGTCCTCGTCGCGCTCCTCCCGCCGGCCCTCCTCGGTCTGCCACTCGGTGATCAGCGCGATGACCGGGTGGGGCGTGGACGGCTCGAACTCGGTGCTGTGTGCCCCGCCGAGCCCCGCCTCGTGGCGTGCGAACTCGATCACCGCCACCTGCAGCCCCAGGCAGATGCCGAGATAGGGGATGGCGCTCTCCCGGGCCAGGCGCACCGCGCTGATCTTGCCCTCGATGCCCCGTTCGCCGAACCCGCCCGGCACCAGGATGGCGTCCATGCCGCGCAGGCAGTCCACGCCGTCGGTCTCGATGTCCTGGGACTCGAAGTAATGGATGTTCACCCGGGTGGCGGTGTGGATGCCCGCGTGCAGCAGGGCCTCGGACAGGGAGATGTAGGAGTCGCGGAAGTCCACGTACTTGCCCACCATCGCGATATTGACCTCGCCCGAGGGGTGCTGTTTGGCATGCACCACGTCCTCCCATTCGCCGAGGTCGGCCGGGGGCAGGTCGAGGCGCAGGTGATCCACCACGATCTGGTCGAGACCCTGGTCGCGCAGCATCATCGGAATCTTGTACAGGTCGTCCACGTCGATGGCCGAGATCACCGCGTTCTCGGCCACGTTGGTGAACAGCGCGATCTTGCGCCGCTGTTCGGCCGGCAGCGGGTGTTCCGAACGGCACACCAGTATGTCGGGCTGGATGCCGATGGAACGCAGTTCCTTCACCGAGTGCTGGGTGGGCTTGGTCTTGATCTCCGACGAGGTGGCGATGTAGGGCACCAGCGTCAGGTGCACGTAGACCACCCGGTCGCGGCCCTCCTCCACGCCCATCTGGCGGATGGCCTCCATGAACGGCAGCGACTCGATGTCGCCGACCGTACCGCCGATCTCCACCATGCACACGTCGGCGTCGCCGGCGCCGCGGCGGACGCTCTCCTTGATCTCGTCGGTGATGTGGGGGATCACCTGCACGGTGGCGCCCAGGTAATCGCCGCGGCGCTCCTTCGCGATCACGCTCTCGTAGATGCGGCCCGTCGTGAAATTGCTGTTGCGCCCGGTCGTCGTGCGCACGAAACGCTCGTAGTGGCCCAGGTCCAGGTCGGCCTCGGTGCCGTCGGCGGTGACGAACACCTCGCCGTGCTGGAACGGGCTCATCGTGCCCGGATCGACGTTGATGTAGGGGTCCAGCTTGATCATGCTGATCTTCAGGCCCCGGGACTCGAGAATGGCGCCGAGGCAGGCGGAGGTGATGCCCTTGCCCAGGGACGAGACCACACCGCCGGTAATGAACACGTAGCACGTCATGGAAGAACCCCGCGGGGAAGTCGGCCAATAGCAAGGGGCCGGAGTAAGCACACGTTCTACGACCCGCAAGTGCCCGGGCGTATGCTTACTCCGACCCCCAACTCAAGCCCGACGGATGTTGAAAGACGGTATTCAAAGCTACCAGAAGCCGACCGGCCAAACAATCGGGACACCCCCGCCCGGCCCTCAATACAGCGGCGGCCGGTCCTGCCACACCACGGCCACTCCCCCTTCCCGCTGCCGCTGCGCGGCCGTCCAGAGGTCGGCCACGGCCACGAGTTCGCCGCCGCAGTAGACCAGCGGCAGCAGGCCCCGCATCCAGGGCACGATGCCCGCCTCCTGCAGGAGCTGCTTCAGCCGCCGGGTCGGGCGGCCGGCCGCCGGCGCCAGGCTCTCGCCGCCGCTGCGGAAACGCACGTGGCAGCCGGCCTCCACCAGCGCCGGATCCAGGCCCACGGGTGCGCCGGGCACGAGGGTCAGCGTGCCGAGCCCGCCGGGCAGTGCCAGGCGGGCGCCGGCGGCCAGCGTGAGCGGCTCGCCGGGCAGCTCGATGACGCCGCCGCCCAGCAGATAGAGACGATCGCGCCAGCGGCGCACCTCGGTCTCGCCGAGGCGCAACCGGGGCTGTTCACCCTCGCCGGCGACCACTTCGGCCAGCAGCCGATCCAGGCGGCGGGCGTCCGGCGCGCGGCAGCCGGCGCTGCGCAGCCAGTGCCGCAGCGCATTACGCTGCCGGGCCGCGGGCAGCCGGCGCAGTCGCCCGGCGTGCAGCCGCCCCTCCCCGGCATCGCAGTCGTCCAGGTCGGCGGCCGCCAGTTGGCGGAGCAGCTCCGCACCCTCGGCGACATGACCGGCGCTGCGCAGGGCGTTGTGGCCGGCCGCCGGCCAGCGCCCGAGCAGCCGCGGCAGGATCTCGCTGCGCAGGAAACTGCGGTCGAAGCGCGGGTCCCGATTCGCCGGGTCTTCCAGCCAGTCGATGCCAGCGGCGTCCAGGTAAGCACACAGCTCCGCGCGGCCGAACTCCAGCAGCGGGCGCAGTAGCCGGCCACCGGCGAAGGACGCCGACGCCGGCATGGCGGCCAGACCGGGCAGGCCCGCGCCGCGCACTAGCTGCAGCAGGACAGTCTCCAGCTGATCCTCCCGGTGCTGGGCCGTCAGCAGGCACTCGCCGTCGGCCATTGCGTCGGCGAGCAGCCGGTAGCGGGCCTGGCGCGCGGCGCCCTCGACGCCTTCGGCGTCGATCGCCGCGGGGGAGATGTCGGCACGCAGCACCCGGCATTCCACCCCCAGGCCGGCCGCGACGGCCACGCAGTGCTTCGCCCATGCGGCCGATTGCGCCTGCAGGCCATGGTCGACGTGCAGCGCCCGTGCACGGCAGCCGGGCAGCGCGGCGACGGCATGCAGCAGGGCCGTGGAGTCGGCACCGCCGCTGAAGGCAACGGCCAGGGGCGGCAGTGCCGCGTCGGGGGCGACGCCGAGCAGCCGGCGCAGGGTCTCGCCCAGGATGCCGGCATCGAAGGCCGGCGGCTCAGCCGTCCCGGAACTCGCCAATGGACGCCAGCCGCTGCCGTCGCTTCTCCAGCACCTGGCCGATGTCCCCGGCCTCCAGCTCGTCCAGATGCCTGATGAGCGCGTTCTTCAGGGTCTCCGCCGCCGCCGCCGGGTCGCGGTGGGCGCCGCCGAGCGGCTCGGTGACGATCTCGTCGATGAGCTTGTACTGGTGCAGGCTCCTGGCGGTGATGCGCATCGCCTCTGCCGCGTCCCTGGCTTTCTCCGCGCTCTTCCACAGGATGGAGGCGCAGCCCTCCGGCGAGATCACGCTGTAGACGGCGTACTGCAGCATCAGCAGGCGGTCGCCCACGCCGATGGCGAGTGCGCCGCCGGAGCCGCCCTCGCCTATCACCACCGAGATGATGGGCGTCTCCAGCTCCGCCATGAGAAACAGGCTGCGGGCGATGGCCTCGCTCTGCCCCCGCTCCTCGGCGCCGACCCCGGGGTAGGCGCCCGGCGTGTCTATCAGCGTGATCACCGGCAGCGAGAACTTCTCCGCGAGCTGCATCAGGCGCTGGGCCTTGCGGTAGCCCTCCGGCTTGGGCATGCCGTAGTTGCGCCGCACCCGCTCCTTGGTGTCCCGGCCCTTCTGGTGGCCGATCACCATCACGGCCCGACCGGCCAGGCGGGCCAACCCGCCCACGATGGCGTGATCGTCGGCGTACATGCGGTCGCCGTGCAGCTCGCGGAAGCCTTCGAAGACCAGCGGCACGTAGTCCAGCGTGTAGGGCCGCATGGGGTGGCGGGCGAGCTGGGCGATCTGCCAGGCGCTGAGATCGGAGAAGATGCTGCGGGTGAGGGCCTCGCTCTTCGACTTCAGCCGCCCGATCTCCTCGCCGATGTTCACCTCGGAGTCGTCGCCGACGAAACGCAGCTCGTCGATCTTGGCCTCCAGCTCGGCGATCGGCTGTTCGAAATCCAGAAACTTGAGATCCATGCTGTCTGCGGTGCCCGCGCCTCCCCCGTTACCTTCTCGGCCCCAAGCGTACTACAGAAGCCCGCTACAGGGACGGCTGGTCGGCGGCGTAGATCAGGCGTACGCCGCTGCGGCCGAGCAGGCCCTCGAGCTTGTCCCTGAGGTCCCGGGTGGGCCGGATGCACCACTCCTCGCCCAGGTTCAGCCGCACGGTAGCGTCGCTGCCGACGTACTGCACCGCCACGTCGCAGCGCGCCCTGTCCGCCCGCGCCCCATCGCCCTCGCGCCCGTCACGCCGGTCACGCCGGTCACGATAGGGCAGCAGGATGTCGTGCAGGCTGGCCAGCACCTCGCGGCCGCTGCCGTTCACGTCGAGAGAGAGCACCAGGTGGCGAGCCCGTTCCTCGATCACCCGATCGATGTCGCGCACCGTCCTCGCCACCACCGTCCAGCCGTCGATGAACTCGTCGTAACGCATGCGCCCGTCCACCACGATGATGCGGTCCTTCACCAGCAGGTGCCGGTTCTCCATGAAGGCCTCGGAGAACAGGCTCGCCTCGATGCGGCCGGTGTCGTCGTCGAGCACCACCGTGACCCGGTTGCCCCGCTTGCGGATATCGATGATCAGTCCGGCCACCACGACCTCGCGCCGGGACTGGGAGTAGTCCCGCTCGCCCTCGGCGTTGCTCGGCGGCCGTGCGGAGGTGATGTCGCGCAGGGTGCCGGAGGTGAAATGGCGGGCGTCGCGGGCGACCGAATGGAATGGGTGGCCGGTCAGGTAGAGCCCCAGGCTCTCCTTCTCCGCCGCGAGCCGCTCCTGCTCGTTCCACTCCGCCAGCCGCCGGTTCTCCTGCGGCGTGGGCCGCGGCGGTGCGGCGGTGGGCAGGCCGAACAGGTCGTCCTGGCCCGCTGCGGAGGCGCGCGCCTCCTGCTCGGCGCTCTTCACGGCCTCGGGCAGCAGGGTCATCAGCGTGCGGCGGTTGGCGCCGATGCCGTCCATCGCGCCGGCCTTGATCAGCGCCTCCAGCGTGCGCCGGTTGACCCGTTCGAGATCCACCCGGCGGCAGAACTCCATGAGGTCGCGATACGGCCCGTTCGCGCCCCGCTCCGTAACGATCGCCTCCACCGCACTACGGCCGACGCCCTTGATGGCGCCGAGTCCGTAGCGGATGGCCTCGCCGCCGGACACGCCGAAGGCGAAATCCGAGCGGTTGACGTCCGGCGGCTCGAGCTCGATGCCCAGCTCCCGGCAATCGTCCTTCAGCGAGACCAGCTTGTCGGTGTGGTCCATGTCCGTGGACATCACGGCGGCCATGAACGCCGCCGGATAATGGGTCTTCATCCAGGCCGTCTGATAGGACAGTACCGCGTAGGCGGCGGAGTGGCTCTTGTTGAAGCCGTAGCCCGCGAACTTCTCCATCAGGTCGAAGATGTGAGTGGCGGTGGCGGTCTCGACGCCGCGGGCCTCCGCGCCGCTGACGAACACCTCCCGCTGCTTGGCCATCTCCTCGGGCTTCTTCTTGCCCATGGCGCGGCGCAGTAGATCCGCGCCGCCCAGCGTGTAACCCGCCAGTACCTGGGCGATCTGCATGACCTGCTCCTGGTACAGGATCACCCCGTAGGTGGGCTTCAGCACGGGCTCCAGTTCCGGATGCAGGTAGTCGATTACCGCGTTCTGGTCGCCGTGCTTGCGCGCGATGAAGTCGTCGACCATGCCCGACTGCAGGGGCCCCGGCCGGAACAGCGCCACCAGGGCCACGAGATCCTCGAAGGAATCCGGCTGCAGTCGTTTGATCAGATCCTTCATGCCGCGGGACTCGAGCTGGAACACGGCGGTGGTGCGGCAGGCGCGCAGCAGCTCGAAGGTCTGCCCGTCGTCCATC
>CAYRZI010000035.1:0-27261 GCA_964428605.1 uncultured Woeseiaceae bacterium | reverse complement strand
CAGCACGTGGCCGCAGTCGAGGCAGCGGGGGGGCGCCGGTTCGTCCTGTCCGCTGGGGGTCAGCACCCGGCGTTCCACGCGCACCGCATCGCCGAACCGCCCGGCGACCACTTCGTCCACACGGCCCGCCGGTGAGGCGAAATACTCTTCCAGCGCCGCCCGGTCGGTCAGCGTGTAGTGGACGGTATGGCGCGGCCGCTCGCCCTCCGCCGCCGGCGCCACGTCGAGGATGCGGGCGCCGGTGAAGCCGGGCAACTCGAGCACGGAACCGACGTGGCCCTGCAGCCAGGCGCCGAGTTCCCGGTCCACCGCGGGGTCACAGGCGAACGTGACCTCGTAGATGACACGCGGCTCTTCCACCGTCTCCCCCCTCCGCGCCGGCGCACCGGCGCCGCGCCGGTTTCAGGCGCCGGTCATGATTCCGCGCCGCCGCCGGCCTCCGCGGCCTCGGCGGGCCCGGCTTCGGACTGCGCCGATGCCGCCTTTTTCTTCTTCGCGGTCTTGCGCTTGCGCTTCGCCGCCTTGCTCTTTTTCCTCCTGCCGCCGCCGGGGCCGGTCGCTTTCCCGGCCGCGCCGCCCTTGCCGCAGGCGAAGGCGTCGGGCGCGAAGTCGTCCACGTGGATGATCTCCATCGCCTTGTCGTGGTAGGCCAGCAGCCTGTCGGCCTCCTCCTCGCCCAGGTAACCGGCCTCCCGGGCCTCGGCGACCTGGTCGGGCAGGTACTCCGCCCTGATGCGGCCTTCCTTCTCCATCTCGCGCAGCTTCTTCTCGATGGGCTCGACGGTCAGCGCCATCTCCAGGGTCTCCTGCAGCAGGCCGAGTTCGCTGCCGGGCTCCTTCGCCCGGTAGGCCTGCGCGGACAGGCGCTCGCGCGCCTCTCCCGGCGTGATCACCAGGTCCACGATGCTCTGCGCCAGCTCATCCGACGGCGAGGAATAGGTGCGGCCGCGCGGGAAGATCAGGGCCCGCAGCAGGATGGCCACCGGCCGGTTGGGGAAGTTGCGCAGGAAGCTGTGCAGCTGCTCCTGGGCCTGGTACATGAGAGTGCGCACCGACCATTCCACCAGCGGCAGGTCGGCCGAGCGCCGGCCCTGGTTCTCGAAGTGCTTCAGCACGCAGGATGCGAGGTACATGCTGCTGAACACGTCGCCGAGCCGTGCCGAGAGCAGCTCGCGCTGCTTCAGCTTGCCGCCGAGCGTGAGCATGGCGAAGTCCGCGGCCAGGGCGAACGCCGCGCTGTAGCGGTTGATGTTCTGGTAATAGCGCCGCGTGGGCGTATTCAGCGGCACCTTGCTGAACTTGGCGTGGGTCAGCGCCAGGAAGAACGAGCGGGCGGCGTTGCTGATGGCATAGCCGACGTGGCCGAACAGCGACTTGTCGAAATTGCGCAGGCCGCGTTCCCGGTCCTCGTCCTGGGCCGCATGCAGCTCGTCCAGCACGAACGGATGGCAGCGGATGGCTCCCTGGCCGAAGATGATCAGGCTGCGGGTGAGGATGTTGGCGCCTTCCACGGTGATGGCGATGGGCGCCGCCTGGTAGCCGCGGCCGAGATAGTTCTTCGGCCCGAGCATGATGCCCTTGCCGCCGTGCACGTCCATGGCGTCGTTGGCCACCTTGCGGCCCAGCTCGGTGCAGTGGTACTTCAGCACTGCCGAGGGCACCGCGGGCTTCTCGCCCTGGTCGATGGCGCCGGCCGTCACGCTCACGGCGGAGCCCATGATGTAGGTATAGCCGGCGATGCGCGTCAGCGCCTCGCCCACCCCCTCGAACTTCGCCACCGGCAGGTGGAACTGGGTGCGGATGCGGCTGTAGGCGCCGGTGGCGTAGGAGGCCGCCTGGCCGCCGCCGAGGGCGCTGGAGGGCAGCGTGATGCCGCGGCCGACCGAGAGCAGCTCCACCAGCATCTTCCAGCCCTTGCCCGCCATCTCCGGCCCGCCGATGATCGCGTCCAGCGGCACGAACACGTCCTTGCCGCTGGTCGGGCCGTTCTGGAACGGGATGTTCAGCGGGAAGTGGCGGCGGCCGAACTCCACCCCCGGGGTGTCCGTGGGCACCAGGGCGGCCGTGATGCCGTAGTCTTCCGGGCCGCCCAGCAGGCCATCGGGGTCCTTCAGCTTGAAGGCGAGGCCGAGCACCGTGGCGACCGGTGCCAGCGTGATGTAGCGCTTGTCCCAGTTCAGCCGTATGCCGGTGATCTCCTCGCCGTCGTACTCGCCCTTGCACACCACGCCGGTGTCGACGATGGCCGCGGCATCCGAGCCCGCCTGGGGCGAGGTGAGGGCGAAGCAGGGAATCTCGTCGCCGCTGGCCAGCCCCGGCAGATAGCGCTTCTTCTGCTCCTCCGTGCCGTAATGCAGCAGCAGCTCCGCCGGGCCGAGGGAGTTCGGCACGCCGACGGTGGAGGAGGCCGTGGCGCTGCGCGAGGCAAGCTTGGCCAGGATCATCGCATTGGCATACGCGGAGAACTCGAGGCCGCCCCACTCCTTCGGGATGATCATGGCGAAGAATTTGTGCTTCTTCATGTAGTCCCAGACGTGCTGCGGCATGTCGCCGAGCTCGTGGGTGATCTCCCACTCGTCGAGCATGCGGCACAGTTCCTCGCAGGGGCCGTCCAGGAACGCCTGTTCCTCCTCCGAGAGTTTCGGCGGCGGCATCGACAGCATCCGGTCCCAGTCGGGCAGTCCGGTGAACAGCTCCCCGTCCCACCAGACGCTGCCGGCCTCAAGGGCCTCCTGCTCCGTCTCCGACATGCTCGGCAGCATGGTGCGGTAGACGTCCAGGATCGGGCGCGTGATCCGCTGGCGGCGGAAGTCCTCGAAATTCAGCGCCACCATGCCGGCGAACAGCACCCACAGGAGCAGCAGCCAGAGGAAGTGCCCGTCGCCGAGGAAGGTATAGAGGACCAGCGCCACGCCGGCGGCCATGGTCGAGGTCCTGAGATCCACCCGGTGGTAAGCGAGCGCGATCGCCCCGCCGAAGAACAGCAGGAACCAGAACAGTCCGATCAGAAAATCCGCCACAATTGCATCCTCTCTACTCGGGCGCACACGCACCCGTGTACCAAGCTGTCACGGCGACAGCGGTGCTTCAATAGGCACTATACCGGAGCCCGCCGGCGCCCTGCAGGCGGGGCGCCCGTGTGTCGGAGGCGTGACGAGGCCGGACCGCCCGTGGCAGGCGCTAGAGCAGCGTTTCGATGGCGGCGCGCTCCTCGCGCAGCTCCGCGTCGGTGGCATCCATGCGGGCGCGGCTGAATTCGCTGATCTCCAGGCCCGGCACGATCTCGTAGGCGCCGTCGGCGCAGCGCACCGGGTAGGAGTAGATCACGCCCGGCTCGATCCCGTAGCTGCCGTCGGCGGGGATGGCCATGCTCACCCAGTCGTCGCCGGGCGTGCCGAGCCACCAGTCGTGCATGTGGTCGATGGCCGCGGATGCCGCTGAGGCGGCCGAAGAGGCGCCGCGTGCCTTGATGATGGCCGCGCCGCGCTGCTGCACGGTGGGGATGAACTCGCCGCTCAGCCACGCCTCGTCGACGAGATCGGCGACGGCCTTGCCGCCCGCCAGCGCGTGGCTCACGTCCGGATACTGGGTGGCGCTGTGATTGCCCCAGATCGTCAGCCGGCCGAGGTCGCTGACGTGGGTATCGAGCTTCGCGGCCAGCTGGGCCAGCGCGCGGTTGTGGTCCAGCCGGGTCATGGCGGTGAAGCGGCCGGGATCGATGTCCGGCGCGTTGGCCCGGGCGATCAGGGCGTTGGTATTGGCGGGGTTGCCCACCACCAGCACGCGGATGTCCCGGTCGGCATGATCGTTGATGGCCTTGCCCTGCACCGAGAAGATCTTGGCGTTCTCCTGCAGCAGGTCGGAACGCTCCATGCCGGGTCCGCGGGGCTTGGCGCCCACCAGCAGCGCGAACTGGCTGTCCTCGAACGCGACGTTGGCGTCGTCGGTGGCCTTGACGCCGGCCAGGGTGTCGAACGCGCAGTCCTCCAGCTCCATCACCACGCCCTCGAGCGCGCCCAGCGCCGGCGGGATCTCCAGCAGCTGGAGCACGACCGGCTGGTCGGCGCCCAGCATCTGGCCCGAGGCGATACGGAAGGCGAGCTGATAGCCGATCTGGCCTGCAGCGCCGGTGATGGTGACGTGGACGGGTTTCTTCATGTTGCTCACACCTGACTGCCGTGCGGGGGTGCGCGATTCTAGCATGGCGCGGTGTGCCCGCTCAGTGCGCCACCGTCTCTTCCTGCCCGTGGCGGGCCTCCCAGGCACGGCGCTCGCGCTCGGCCGCCGCCGCTTCCCCGGCGGCCTCCAGCGCGGCGATGCAGGCCGCCCAGGCCCGGGCGTCGTCGACGTGCCCGGCGCAACGGACCGAGGCGGTTGCAGCCGCTTCCCCGGCGAGAGAGTTCGCGGCCTTGCGGCCAGCCCGGCCGAGCTCGCTCAGGGTTTCATTCGCCTCGGACCGGTCCGGCTGCAGGGCATGGTCCGACAGGCGCCGGGTACCGGATATGGGCTGCCGGGCGTTGTACGCAGCCCCCGGAGACTCTGCGGCTCCGGCAACCGGCGACCGGGCGGCCGGCCCGCCGGCCTCTGCCGGGCGGGTGCCCTCGCCGGGCGCCGGCGCGGATTCCTCCGGGGGTGCGGTTACCTGTAGCACCAGGGAGACCGCCAGGGCCAGCGTGGCGGCCACGGCCAGCGGAGGCTGCCAGCGCCGCCGGACCGGTGCCCGGCGTGCTTCGGCCCGGATGCGCTCGTCCAGCGCGGCGGGCGCGCGCTCCCGCGCCGCCTCCCGGTACCTGCGGGAGACGTTCTCGTCGCCGAGGCCGTCCACTTCGCCGACGGCGCCCGCCCGGCCGGTCCCGCCCGGGGCGGGCCGCCCGCGGTCCTGTCCGGGGTCAGTCATCGTCCCGTCCTCCCGCGGCACCGGACAGTGCCGCGAATCCTTCACGCAGTTTGCGGTAGGCATAGCGCAGCCGGCTCTTGGCCGTCTCCGCGCCCACGCCGGTGGCCGCCGCGATTTCCGCGACGGAGAGCCCGCCTTCCTCGCGCAGCAGGAACGCCTCGCGCTGCTCGGCCGGCAGTTCCGCCAGCAGGCGCTGCAGCCGGTCGCGGGCCATCGCGCGCTCGGCCTCGCGGCCCGGATCGCCGTCCCGCGCCGTCAGCGTCACCGTATCGGCGTCTTCCTCCCGGCCGCGGCTGCGCCGGCGGCGGTAGTGGTCCACGAAGCAGTTGTGGGCGACCCGGTACAGGTAGGTGGAGAACCGGGCCGTCGGCCGGTAACGGTGGCGTGCCACGATGAGCTTGCCCCAGGCCTCCTGGAACAGATCCTCCGCGGTGGCGGCGTCGAGGCAGAGCCCGAGGAGATAGCGGTAGAGGCCGTCCTTGTGGCGGCCGTACAGGGCATCGAAGGCCGCCGCGTCACCGTCGCGGTAACGCAGCATCAGCCGCACATCGGGATCCGCTGGCGTCATCGCTGCAGTGTATGCGACCGCCCGTGGCGGCGTAACGGCGTCGGCGTCGGGCACGCGGGAGCTCCTTCCTGCTCACTTCCCTGCCAACGGTCGTGCGGGCCTGCCGGGGTTCGAAACCGTGCGGAAATGTGAACCGGGTCTTGATTTCCCCGTTTCTGGTGTTATAGTTGACTACAACACCCGTTCACATGGGCGCGGAAGCGCCATCTGACAGACGAACCAGAGACGAAACGGCGGATACGCCGGGGGACAGGGAGACCGAAGAGATGGACGGCAGGCAGGAGACAGGCGGAAAACTCACGTTGGGCCTCGCGGTGCTGATGCTGATGGCCATGGCGCTCGTGGCGAGCGAACTCAGGTCCGGCGACGACGCCGGCGCCTACGCCCCCGAGAGCCCGGACCGGATTCTATTTCTCGAGGCCGGCAAGGGCTAGGCGGGCCGATGTGTGACTGTCCCGGCAAAGCAGCGCGATTCCCGTGCGGACGGGGCAGGGACCGGTGTTACCGGACCCCGGGGCAGAGAACTCATGGAAGCTGACTGGAGCGACAACCAGCCGATCTACCGGCAGCTCCGCGACCGGGTCGTGGCGATGATCCTGGAGGGCGTGCTGCAGGACGGCGACGCACTGCCGTCCGTGCGCAACGTGGCGGCCGAGTATCGCCTGAATCCTCTGACCGTGCTGAAGGGCTACCAGGAGCTGGTGGACGAGGACCTCGTGGAGAAGCGCCGCGGCCGCGGCATGTTCGTGCTGCCCGGCGCGCGGGACCGGCTGCTGAAAGGCGAGCGCGAGCGTTTCCTGGAGCAGGAGTGGCCGGAGATCGTGGCGACCATCCAGCGCCTTGGCCTGGACCCCGGGGATCTGCTGGCCCGCGCCAAACAGGGCAAGGATGAGGAGGGAGAGGAGTCATGACGGCGGTCGTTGAAGCGCGCGGCGTTTCCAAGCGCTACGGCTCCACCCGCGCGGTGGAGAACGTCAGCTTCGACATCGAACCGGGCCGCATCGTCGGCCTGATCGGCCCGAACGGCGCCGGCAAGACGACGCTGCTGAAGACCCTGCTAGGCCTGACCAGCTGCGAGGGCGAGCTGCGGGTGCTCGGCCTGGACCCGTTCCGCCAGCGCAAGCAGCTGATGCAGAACATCTGTTTCGTCGCCGACGTGGCCGTGCTGCCGCCCTGGATCCGCGTCACCGACCTGCTCGACTTCGTGGAAGCGGTGCACCCGAACTTCAGCCGCCGGGAGGCGGACGCGTTCCTGGAGCGCACGCCGGTGCGCCGGAACGCCAGGGTGAAGGAGCTCTCCAAGGGCATGGTCACCCAGCTGCACCTTTCCATCATCATGGCCATCGACGCAAAGCTGCTGGTGCTGGACGAGCCCACGCTGGGGCTCGACATACTGTTCCGGAAGGAGTTCTACACCACCATCCTGAACGACTATTTCGACGAGCAGCGCACCATTATCGTGACCACCCACCAGGTGGAGGAGATCGAGCACATACTCACCGATGTCATGTTCATCGACGACGGCCGGCTGGTCCTGGACGAGAGCGTCGACGAGGTGGCGTCCCGTTACGTCGAACTGATGACCAGCGGCGAAAAGGCGCAGCAGGCCATGGCGCTCGAGCCCATCGCCCGGCGCGACGTATTCGGCAAGCAGGTGCTCACCTTCGAGGACGTGGACCGGGACCGCCTGCGCAGTCTCGGCGAGGTGAAGACGCCCGGGCTCGCCGACCTGTTCGTCGCCAAGCTGAGGGGGAGCCGGGCGTGATGCGAAGAACGTATTTCCTGGTGCAGCGCGAGCTGTGGGAGCACCGGGCCCTGTATCTGACGCCGCTGGTGATCTCTCTCGTGGTCAGCCTCGGCGTGATCGCGTTGCTGATGACCGGCGGCGCGCGGGGCGTGGGCTTCGCGAACCTGGTGGCCGGCATGCAGGCGGGCGGCGACGTGGGATCGGTGGCCGGCATCGTGGCGCTGACGGTCGGTCCGTCCACCATCTTCGTGATCGGCCTGGCGTTCCTGATCTTCTTCTACGCCATCGACGCGCTCTATGCCGAGCGCAAGGACCGCAGCATCCTGTTCTGGAAGTCGCTGCCGCTCACCGACACCGAGGTGGTCATCTCCAAGCTCGTCACCGCGGCCCTGGTGGCACCGGTGATCACCTTCGGCTTCCTGGCGGCCACCCAGATCGTGATCCTCTGCCTCTCCACCATCGCGGTCTGGCTCGGCGGCGGCAGCGCCTGGGAACTGGTCTGGCAGCCGGTGCCGCTGTTCCAGGTGTGGACGCTGACGGTGTACTACCTCATCGGGGCTGCGCTCTGGTTCCTGCCGTACATCGCCTGGGGCCTGTTCTGCTCGGCGTTCGCGAAAAAGAACGTGTTCCTGTGGGCAGTTCTGCCGTTCGTGGTGATACCGATGATCGAGCACATCGTATTCGGTACGGGCTACGTTGCGAAGGTGATCTACGGCCGGCTGGGACACCTGCCCTGGGTCAGCGCGAGTTTCCGCGGCGACGACGTGCGTATCTCCCTCGGCGACGTGCCCGGGCGGCTGGTCGGCGAGGTCAACCTGCTGGCACTGCTGGATCCCGGCAGATTCCTGGCGACGCCGGGCCTGTGGGGCGGTCTGCTGGTGGCGGCCGGCTTCACCGCAGGCGCGATCTGGTTCCGCCGCTACCGGGACGAGACCGCGAACGGCTGAACCGGGCTCGACGGCGTCGGGCGGGCGCTGCTCAGAACTTGCACATGACGGCGCCGGCCGCACGGCGCGCCTTGTCCCGTGCCTCCTCGATGCTCTCCCCCAGGGCGAGGGCCACGCCCAGGCGCCGGGAACCGCGGATCTGCGGCTTGCCGAACAGCCTGAGGCCGGTGTCCGGCTCCTTCAGCGCCTTGTCCACGCCCTTGAAGCGGATGTTGTCGGACTCTCCTTCCGCGACGATGGCGCAGGAGGCCGCCGGCCCACGCTGACGGATCACCGGTATCGGCAGCCCGAGGATGGCGCGCACGTGCAGCGCGAACTGGGATTCGTCCTGGGAGATCATCGTCACCATGCCGGTATCGTGGGGCCGCGGCGAGACTTCGCTGAACCAGACCTGGTCGCCCTTCACGAACAGCTCCACGCCGAAGACGCCGCGCCCGCCCAGCGCTCCCGCGATGGCGCCGGCCACGCGCTGGGCGCGCTCCAGTGCGGTCTCGCTCATCGGCTGGGGCTGCCAGGATTCCCGGTAGTCGCCCTTCAGCTGCAGATGACCGATGGGCTCGCAGAAGCTGATGGAGTCCTCGTGGCGTACCGTGAGCAGGGTGATCTCGTAGTCGAACTCGATCAGGCTCTCCACGATGACGCGGCCGCCGCCGCTGCGCCCGCCCTGCTGGGCGTACTCCCAGGCGGCGTCGATCCCGTCGGCGTCCCGTACCACGCTCTGGCCCTTGCCCGAGGAACTCATCACCGGTTTCACCACGCAGGGCAGGCCGATGGCCTCGACGGCCTGCCGGTATTCGGCCTCCGTGCCCGCGAAGCGGTAGTCCGAGGTGGGCAACTCCAGGTGTTCGGCCGCCAGCCGGCGGATACCTTCCCGGTCCATCGTCAGCCGTGTGGCCTGCGCGGTGGGGATGATGCAATGGCCCGTCTCCTCGAGTTCCTGCAGCACGGGCGTTGCGATGGCCTCGATCTCGGGGACCACGAAGTCGGGCTCCTCACCCTCTATCACCTGGCGCAGCGCCACCGGGTCCAGCATGTCGATGACGTGCGCCCGGTGGGCCACGTGCATGGCCGGGGCGTTGGGGTAACGGTCGACTGCGATCACCTCGACGCCGAGCCGCTGCGCCTCGATGGCGATCTCCTTGCCGAGTTCGCCCGAGCCGAGCAGCATCATCCGTGTGGCATGCTCGCTCAGTGCCGTGCCGATTCTCTTCATGGGCGGTATTCGATTCGCTGCTCGCGGTCCGGCAGGCCCTGCGCCCTGGTCGTCGCCTGACGCGCGTGCCGGCTTTCGATGGTGTACGAGCCGCCATAGTAGCCCATCAGGGCCCGGCCGCCGAAGCCCCCCGGCGGGGTTCGTCCCCCTGCCGGCGGACGTTCAGCCGGGCTCCGCCCGTGTCGGCCTGCGGCGGCGGGACTGGCGCCGCACCGCACCATCCGGCCGGGAGGGAATGTCGTGGCGCTTCAGGGCGCCGCGGAACTGGTGGTAGGTGAGGCCGAGCAGGCCGGCCGCCACCCGCTGGTTGTAGCGGGCTTTCTCCAGCGCCGCGCGCACCAGCGAGATCTCCAGTTCGGCCAGCCGCTCCTTCAGGTCGGTGGGCAGGCGGAGCCGCTCCCGGGCGGCCGGCGCCGGCGCCGCATCCTGCTCGTCCTCCCCGGCCCGCAGCCGGAAGGGCGAGTCGAAGGGATCGAAGGCGATGCGTGCAATCTTGGCGTCGGGGTCCTCGCTCCTGTAGACCGAGCGCTCGACCGCGTTCTTCAGTTCGCGCACGTTACCCGGCCAGTCGTGGCGCAGCAGGGTGGAGGCGGCCCGGGCCGTGAAGCCGGGGAAATACGCCCGGCGCAGTTCGGCGGTCATGTTGACGGCGAAGGTGTAGGCCAGCGGCAGGATGTCGTCCAGCCGCTCTCGCAGCGGCGGCACCGTGATGACGTCGAAGGCGAGCCGGTCCAGCAGGTCCGCCCGGAAGCGGCCGTCCGCCACCCGGGCCTGCAGGTCCTCGTTGGTGGATCCGACGATGCGCACGTCCACCTCCAGGGTGCTGCTGCCGCCCACCCGTTCGAGTTCGCCATACTCGATCACCCGCAGGATCTTCTCCTGGGTACGCAGCGGCACGGTGGCCAGCTCGTCGAGCACCAGGGTGCCGCCGTCCGCGCGCTCGAAATGGCCCACGTGCTGCCGCGCCGCGCCGGTGAAGGCGCCGGCCTCGTGCCCGAACAGCTCGGACTCCAGGATGCTCTCGGTCAGCGCGGCGCAGTTCACCTTTACCAGCGGCTGCTCCCAGCGCTCGGAGAGGAAGTGCAGGCGGGAGGCCACCAGTTCCTTGCCCGTGCCCCGCTCACCCACCACCAGCACCGGCTTCGCGAGCGGCGCCGCCCGTGAGACGTGTTCGAGCATCTCCAGGAAGGCGGGCGCCTCGCCGATGATGGGTTGCTTCTGTCGCTCGTCCATGCTTCGCCGGAATTGCCAAGATATGGCTATTTATACCAATTATTAGGAGTTTTGGCTAATATTGGGATCGCCGCAATGGTTGGCCACAGCCGCATGAAAGCGATATAAAACAATGCCTTGGGTGGTGACGAGGCAGGCTGGCACGGAATCTGCTTTATTCAGGTTGCACAGCCAACAACCGAGGAATGCGCTATGGGCATTTTTTCGCGATTCAGCGACATCGTTAACTCGAATATCAACGCTATCCTGGAGAAGGCGGAGGATCCCGAGAAGATCGTCCGCCTGATGATCCAGGAGATGGAGGACACCCTCGTCGAGGTGCGCTCGGCGGCGGCTCGCTCCATCGCCGACAAGAAGGAGCTCAACCGGAAGCTCGGGGCCCTGGAGGAAGAACAGGGGGACTGGGAGCGCAAGGCGGAGCTCGCGCTGGAGAAGGGCCGGGAGGACCTGGCCAAGGCCGCGCTGGTGGAGAAGTCCCAGGTGGCAGCGGCCGCCGAGCAGGTACGGGCCGACTACGCCCAGGTGGACGAGGGCCTGACCCGCCTGAACGAGGACATCGCCCGGCTGGAGGCCAAGCTCAAGGACGCGAAGGCGCGGCAGAAGACCCTGGTCTCGCGGCACAAGACGGCGACGAGCCGGCTGGCCGCCCGCAAGAAGATCCACGACTACAAGATCGAGGACGCGCTGGTCCGCTTCGAGCAGTACGAGCGCCGCATGGACGACGTGGAGGGCCGCGTCGAGGCCTATGATCTCGGACAGCCCAAGGGGCTCGAACACGAGTTCGCCAGCCTCGAGGCCGAGGAAGCGGTGAACAGGGAGCTGGCCGAGCTGAAGCGCCGGCGTGCCGGCAAGCAGGCCGGCAGCGCCAGCGAAAGCGGGAATCAGGCATAGATGAGCGAGACGATGTACATACTCGGAATCCTCTTCGTCACCATCGTCCTGCCGCTGTGGATCATTCTCCACTACGTGACGAAGTGGAAGAAGTCCCGCGAGCTCTCCGGCACCGAGGAGGAGATGATCGAGGAGATCTGGGCGCTGTCCCAGAACATGGAGAGCCGCCTGAATGCGCTGGAGACCATCCTGGACGACGAGGTGCCCGACTGGAGGAGGAAGACATGAACCGGAATCCGTTCCACGAGCTCGCCGGACGCCTGCGCAGGCTGTATCGGGACCGGGAGAACGGCCTGATCTTCGGCGTCTGCGCCGGCATCGCCGACCACTTCGACCTCAATACGCTGCTGGTCCGCGGCGTGGCGCTGACGGCTCTGCTGCTGGCGCCGGTAGCGGTGGGCCTGATCTACCTGGTGGCCGCGCTGCTGCTCCGCGACCGGCCGCTGACGGTCAGGGACCGTCACCGTGAGCGGGAGTTCTGGCGCCGGGGCGCCACCATGGGAGACCGACTGTGACCGAGAGAATCCAGGAGAGACGTTTCTACCGCGACCGGGAACGCGGCATGATCTTCGGCGTGTGTGCGGGCATCGCCGACTACTTCGGCTTCGACCTGAAAGTCACCCGCATCCTCGCCGTCGTCGCGCTGTTCATCTCGGCGCCGATGACGCTGCTGATCTACTTCGGCATCGCACTGCTGATACCCTATCGGCAGGCCGCGCCGGAAGCGCCCCGGGAAGACCCGGACTTCCGCCGGGCGCTGCGCTCGTCGCCGCAGGCGACCATGGCGGAGATACGCCGCCGCTTCCAGCGGCTGGACAGCCGCCTCGCCCGCATGGAGCGCTACGTGACGTCGCCGCGCTTCGACCTCGACCGGGAGTTCCGCGAGCTGGAGGCGCGCAAGGCACCGGGAGGTTCTGACCGATGAGTTCTGCCCACGTGTTCGTCATCGTCCTGGTCGCGATCGTGCTGCTGGCCGGCATCGCCAAGGAATACCTCCGCCACCATCGGCGGGAGGAGGATCCGAAGCGCGACGAGGAGTGGGAGGCCACGGTCGCCCGGCTCGAGGAACTCGAGGAGCGGGTGCGGGTGCTCGAGCGCATCGTCACCGACCCCCAGGAAGGCCTCCGCCGGGAGATCAATCGTCTGTGAGGGATATCTATGTGAGGGGCTTCGGGGCGCGTGAAGCAGGACGATAAGGATGCCGAGGGCGCGGAGCCTGCACCGCTCACGGTGGCCGACGAGCTGGATGCCCTGGACGCAGACGCTGCCCTGCTGGTGATCGGGGAGGAGGGACCGCGCGGCCGCAACTGTCACCGCCTTCCTGCGGACGCCACCATTTCCGACCTGGACGGCCTCGGCAGCTATGACCTCGGCATCGTCACGGAACTGGCCGCTGCCGACGAGGCCCTGTTGGGGCGCCTGCGCGACCTGCACACCCGCCGCCTCGTCGTGACCGGCGCCGCAGCCGGGCTGTTCGACACCCGCCGGATGCTCGCCCTGGGCTTCGAGCGGCACCCGAGCGCGGAGGCGCCGGACGGCGCCTATCTCTACGACCGGGACAGCTACAACCGTCCGCGGGAATGGAATTCGCCCGAGAACTGGGCGAACCCCGAGAATTTCGACAAGTACCGCTGGTAGCCGGCGCGCGGCTTACTCGCCCTGACCCTTGTACGCGCGCACCTGCGCATTGAAACGCGCGCCCATGAGATGCATCTGGTCCACCGCCGCGTCGTGGCGCTTGGTGAACATCGCCTCCCGCTTCGCGGCGGCCTCGGCGTCCTCTTCGTCTATCTCCGCCATCGCGGCGGTGTGCTGTTCCTTCAGGCAGGCGAGATAGGCCTCCATGTCCGCCATGTAGGCTTTCACGGCCTTCTGGGTGTCGATCATCTCCTGCTGGGTGGCCGTCGTGCCGTCCGGCATCGGGACCTCCTGGTCGGGGTAGACGCACTCCGCCTGCGCGGTGGCGGCGAGGCCGGCGAGACCGAGAACGGCGGCGAGTCGGTAGAATTTCATGGTGAAGCTCATCCTCCGGGTTGATCGTTTCGGTGCTGCGCGGCGGCAATCGGAAGGGCGCCGCGGCCGAGGGCGACATTTAATCATCATTGCCCCGCCGGCGTGAAGGCCGGCCCCGGACGGCCGGCTCGGCGCGCAGGCGCCCTCAGGCGAACAGCGCCCGGTGCCTGTCGGTGCCGTCCTGCTGGGCCACCAGCAACGCCAGGTAGTCGTCGGCGTTCATCGGCTCGCCGAACAGGAGACCCTGCACGTAGGTGCAGTCCAGCGTCTGCAGGAACGCCAGCTGCTCCTCGGTCTCCACGCCCTCGGCGACCACGTCCATCTTCAGGCTGCGGCCCATCTCGATGATGGTCGCCACGATGGTGGCGTCGTCCGGATCTACGGCTGCGTCGCGCACGAAGGACTTGTCGATCTTCAGCGTGCTGATGGGGAACTGCTGCAGCGCGCTCAGGGACGAGTAGCCGGTGCCGAAGTCGTCGATGGACAGGTGCAGGCCCATGGCATAGAGATCGTCCAGCATGCGGATCGTGCGTTTGGTGTCCTCCATCAGCGTGGTCTCGGTGATCTCCAGCTCCAGGCAGGTGGGCGAGACCCCGTTACGGCGGAAGATATCGTCCACCCGCTGCAGGAAGTTCGGCTGACGCAGCTGCTTCAGCGACAGGTTGACGGCCACCCTGCCGGGCAGCGGCAGCGTCTCCTGCCAGCGGCGGTAGTCCGCGCAGACCCGTTCCAGCACCCATTCGCCGATCTCCACGATCAGGTTGCTCTCCTCCGCCAGCGGGATGAACTCCGAGGGCAGGATCAGGCCCCGGTCCGGCAGCTCCCAGCGCACGAGCGCCTCCGCGCCGATGACCGTGCCGTCGCGCAGGTTGTACTTCGGTTGATAGTGCAGCAGCAGCTCGTCGCGCTCGTAGGCGCGGCGCAGCCGGCTCTTCAGCATCAGCCGTTCCACCGCCGCCTCGTTCATCTCGGGGCGGTAGAAGCGGTGGCTGTTGCCGCCAGCCTTCTTCGCGTGGTAGAGCGCCGCGTCGGCGTTGCGGATGAGGTCGATCACGTTCGAGGCGTCTTCCGGGTAGAAGGCCACGCCGATGCTGGCGGTCATGAAGACCTCGTTGGATTGCACGTGGAAAGGCTCCGCGAGAGCGGCCAGCAGCCGGCCGGCCACCTCGGAGACCTCGCTCTCGGCGTGCTCCTCGTCGCGGATGTGCTCGAGCACGACGGCGAACTCGTCGCCGGCGAGCCGCCCGATCACGGTCTTCTCCGGCAGCTCCCGGATCAGCCGCTCGGTCATCGTCTCCAGCGTGGTATCGCCGGCCAGGTGGCCGAAGGTGTCGTTGATGTCCTTGAAGTGGTCGGCGTCGATGTAGAGCAGCGCCAGGCAGCGCCGTTCGCGGCGCGCACGGGCGATGGCCCGCTGCAGCAGGTGCTGGAACTGCATGCGGTTCGGCACCTTGGTCAGGGCGTCTATGCGGGCCAGATAGCGGATGCGCTGCTCGGCCCGCTTGCGTTCGGTGATGTTCTGGACCGCGAAGATGTATCCGTCCTTGTCGCTGTCGTCGTCCCGCAGCGCCGAGCCCGTCCAGGACACGGGCACGTGCTGGCCCGCCCGCGTGACGAACACCGATTCGCTCGGCGCGCCGCCCTCGGGTTCGGCACGGAACTTCCGCCGGTACTCCGGCGCCACCAGTTCGGTGACCGGCCGGCCCACGAGCTCGTCCGCGGGGTAGCCCAGCAGGCGGCCGATGGCGGTGTTGACGCGGTCGATGCGGCCCTCGGTGTCGCAGACGATCACGCCGTCGTTCATGCTGTTGAGGATGCGGTCGAGATAGTCCCGGGAGATGGTGGTATCGCGCAGCGTCTGGCGCATTTCGTTGAAGGCCGTGGCCAGGTCGCCCAGTTCGTCGGCCCGGTCCACTTCCATGCGCTCGCCGTAGCGGCCGCGGCTCACTCCCCGTGCCTGGCGGATCAGCTCCCGGATGGGCAGCACCAGGCGGCGGGCCGTCAGCCACGCGATCGCGGCGCAGGCCAGCAGGATCAGCACGGTGAAGATCAGCAGGCCGGCGACGGCCCGGTTGCGGTGGTCCCGCGTCACCGTTTCCAGCCGGTCGCGGAAACCCGCGATGCCCCGCCGCACCTCGGTCTGGGCGAATACGGCCTGCAGTTCGCCGACGGTCTCATCGCCCGCTCGGATGGGCCGTACGGCGACGAGGTTGCCCTCTCCCCAGTAGGGGGCGCCCAGCGCCAGCACGGCCGCGGACGGCTCGATGGGCTCGCCGACGCTCATGACCGGGCGGTCTTCGGCGTCGAGCACGGCGAGGCCGCGCAGCACGTCCAGATCCGCCATTGCCTCCTGCAGCATGGCGGCGACGGTTATCCGATCGCCGGCGGCCAGCGGCGCGTCCACCTCACGTTCCAGTGCCGCCACGGCCTCCAGCACCCGGGCCTCGAACTGCCGCGTCAGCAGTTCCTCCTTCTGGGCCACCCCGGCCTCGCTGAGTTCGCCGGCCAGACGGTTGTAGTTGAACAGGAGCAGGCCGGCCACCGTGCAGACGATGGCCACCGACAGCGCGATGGCCGTCGCCAGATACTTGGGCAGCAGTTTTTGCAACATGGCGGCGTCGGGGCCGTCAGGCCGGCCCGGACCTCGCCCGCCTGTGCGGCGCCGGCTCTGCGCGATAACCCGTGACGGGTTCCAGCATGGCCACTCCTCCGGTTTTTCCTTGTTCTTGTTATTGGGAAGCCGTTCGCTCTCTCCCCCGGCAACAGAGTCTACCCCAGCCCGGCTGCAAGCGGCGAGTGCCGGTGTCGTGGCATCTCCCTCCGGGTGCCCGCGGCAAAGGGCGGGGTGGCGGCGGCGCGGCGCGTGTAGAATGAGTCCCTGCGCGGGGCGATGGCGCGGCTGGAGCGGCCCGGACGGACTGGCTGGACGGACTCGGATGGAGCAGAAGTGCGCACTGATCGTTGACGATTCGCGCTCGGCGCGGGTGGTGCTGCGCCGGTTGCTCGAGCAGCACGACCTGGAAGTGGCAACCGCCGAATCGGCCGAGCAGGCCCTCGAGTACCTGGCCGACCACCGCCCCGACGTGATCTTCATGGATCACATGATGCCCGGCATGGACGGTTTCGAGGCGGTGCGTGCCATCAAGGACAACCCCGACACCGCCACCATTCCCATCATGATGTACACCTCCCAGGAAGGAGAGCTGTATGTTGGCCAGGCCCGTGCCCTCGGTGCCGTGGGCGTGCTGCCGAAGCAGGTAGCGCCGGTCGAGGTCTCCAAGGTGCTGGAGTCGCTGCGGCTGATCGAGTCCAGCGCCGAGGCGGCCCCCGCGGCCGGCACGGCGGGCATCGCGCGCTCCACCGGCGATACCGCCGCCGACCTGCAGGCCCTTTCCGGGCTGGACACGGGCCTGCGCGAGATGATCCAGGACCTGTTCGAGCAGCAGCGCTCGATCATCCGCCGCGACCTCATCGACAGCTACGAGTCCATCGCCGCCCGGGTGGCCGAGGAGATCGGCAGCCGGCACGACGCGGGCGAGACGGAGGCGGCGGCCGGCGGCGGCACGCTGCCACGGGCGGCGCTGGCGGCGGTGGCCGTACTCACCGTGGCCGCCCTCGCCTTCGGCTGGCTGTACCTGAAAGCGGAGCGCCAGTGGCAGGCGGAGCGGGTCCGCTCGGAACAGCTGCTCGAGCAGCTGCGCAACCGCCAGGCGCTGATGGCCGACGGCACCGTTAGCATCGAGGAGCGCATGAGCGAGACCCGGGCCGGTTACGCCAGCGCAATGGACCAGGCGCTCGAGACGGTGCAGTGGGCGGTGAACCAGAACGGACGCTACGGCTGGCAGGAGTTCGCCTTCGGCGAAGAGCAGCGGCTGCTGCTGGAGGAGCTGCTGGACCGGCTGGACGCGATGGGTTTCACCGGCCGGGTGCAGGTGGTCTCGCACGTGGGCGACTTCTGCCTGCTGGAGACGGGCGGAGACGACTACGAGGTGGCGCCGGCCGACCTGCCGCTGACCGGCTGCGACCGCCTGGGGCTGTCGGCGGATGAGGCCGCCGCCCGCGGTACCCGGCAGTCCGTGGCGTTCGCCAATTTCCTTGCCAGCGTCCCCGCGCGCTACGGCGGACGCATCCGGGTGGAGACCGGCACCGCCGGCAATGCCGAGCCGCTGCTGCCCTATCCGCCCGTGACGGATGCGCTGCGCGCCGGCGAGTGGAACCGGGTGGCGGCCGTCAACAACCGCCTGCGGGTGGAGATCCTGCCGGACTGAGCGCCGGCCGGGGCCGGCGTCAGCCGGTGCCGGTCAGGGCCTCGTCGTCCGGCTTCTCGCGCTTCTCCACGAAGGTGTCGGGTGCCTGGGGCCCGGTCGTGCGGATCGCGCCGTCCACCACGGCGCCCTCGGCCACCGCGATCGCCTCGCCGGTCACCGTGCCCGTGATCCTGGCGCTGGGAGCAATCTCGAGCCGGCCCCGGGCGATCACCTCGCCCTCGACCTCGCCGGCCAGCACCACCGCCCGGGCCTGCAGGACGCCCACCCAGCGGCCGCCCGCCGCCACGGTGACCGATCCTTCCAGGTTGCAGTCGCCCTCCACTTCGCCGCAGATCACGAAGTCGCCCTTACCGGAGAGTTCGCCCTGCACGCGGCAGCCGGCACCGATCAGCGTGGCCGGACCGCTGCTGCGGTCCATGAACCGGCGGAATTTCCTGTCGCTCATGTGGTCGCCCCGGGGAAGAGAATTCGGGATTATGTTAGGGCTTCCCGCCCCGCGAAATCGTGACGCAGTTGGCAATCGGCGCGGAAAGGCCCGCGGCGGCGGCTATTCGACGTAGCCCCGCTCGAGGGTCTCGACCTCGGTGACGATGCCGTCTTCGAACCGCACCCGCCGCATGAACTTGTTCGGACCCAGGTTCCAGGTGAGCTCGCGAATCTCCACCTCGACCAGCGGCGGTGTCCCCCAGCCGTAGATGTGGCGGCGGATCACCCCGGAGTCCGGCGCGCGGGTGGTCTTGCCGATGAAGACGTTGCGGCGCAGGACTACGCGCTCCTGCTCGTAGTCCGGCTCCCCGCACAGCGCCACCACCTTGGTGATGTGCATGCCCTCGCTGATCAGCTTGCTGCCGCAGCGGAAGGCGTGCGCCTCCGGCGCCAGGGCCAGCGCGGCGAGCAGACACAGGCCCGCGGCCGCACGCCGCAGGCGCGCGCCCGTGGGGGGCAGGGCTTGGCTCGGTGTCGCCGGCATCACTGTCAGTGTAGCGCGGCGCACGCGCCCTTGCACCGGCGCCGCCGGGCAGGTATCCCTGCGCCGGCGGACACGACGAGGAAGGCTCATGGAAACCGACCGCCTGGACGATTTGCTGCAGCGCTGCTGGGACTATCTGGAGGAGGGTGCGGACTCGGCCCGCAGCCCCTTCCACACCGCCGTGCTCGGCACGGTCGAGGCCGGCGCACCGCGCCTGAGGACCGTGGTGCTGCGGTCCGCCGAGCGCGGGGCCTCCCGGGTGCTCTGCCACACCGACGCACGCTCCGCGAAGGCCCGCCAGATCGGCGCCGGCGCACCGGTGAGCTGGCTGCTGTACGACCCGGAGCGCAAGGTGCAGCTGCGGCTGGAGGGACGGGCCGCCGTGCATGCCGAAGATGCGCTGGCGGAGGAACGCTGGCATGCCAGCGCCGCCGGCTCCCGGCGCTGCTACCTGGTCGAGCCCGGGCCGGGCGCGATACTCGCGAGTGCCGGCTCCACGCTGCCGGAAGCGCTGCGTCACCGGCGCCCCGAACCGGAGGAGACGGAGCCGGGCCGCGGCAACTTCGCGGTGGTGGCGGCGGCCGTCGAGTCCATCGACTGGCTGCACCTGACCGCCGACGGCCACCGCCGGGCCCGCTTCCGCCGGCTGGCCGATGGCTGGGAGGGCGACTGGATCGCGCCGTGACCGCATGCCGCGGCTGGCGGCGCGTCCGGCTGTGGGTTTAGACTCTCCCGCTTGTCGCGGCATGCCCCAGCAGGCCGGCGATCCGCACGCCGTGCCGGGCGCGGGTCCGCCGGGCGGCTGCTGAGGCTCCAGGGGGCTCGGTGGATCGGAAACTCGATAAACGGCTGGAACGTCTCGCCGCTTCCGGCACCACGGGCCTGTTGCGCGGCGGCCGCAAGGGCGTGGAGAAGGAGTCGCTGCGGGTCACCCCCGAGGGCTACATCTCGCCGCTGCCCCATCCCCGCGGTCTCGGTTCGGCGATGACGAACCGCTACATCACCACCGACTTTTCCGAAGCCCTGATCGAGTTCGTGACACCGGCCTTCCCGGCGCTGTGGGAGACCATCCAGTTCCTCTGCGACGTCCACCAGTTCGCCTTCCGCCAGATCGGCGACGAGCTCCTGTGGGCCACCTCCATGCCCTGCCGGGTGGGCGACGAGGAGAGTATCCCGCTGGCGGAGTACGGCCCGTCGAACGTCGGCCGGATGAAGAAGGTGTACCGGCGGGGGCTGGGCTACCGCTACGGCCGGGTCATGCAGACCATCGCCGGGGTGCATTTCAACTACTCGCTGCCGGAACACTTCTGGCACGAGTACCAGGATCACGAGGGCGACCGCGGGCCGGCGGACGCCTTCCGCTCGGCGCACTACTTCGGCCTGCTGCGCAACTTCCGCCGCGAGGGCTGGCTGCTGCTGTATCTGTTCGGCGCCTCCCCGGCCATGTGCAAGTCCTTCCTGGCCGACGATTACCCCACCATCCCGGAGTTCGACGCGGAGACGCTGTTCGAGCCCTACGCCACGTCGCTGCGCATGAGTGACTTCGGCTACAGCAACCGCACCCAGGCCAGGCTGAACATCTCGCTGAACGATCTTGCGAGTTACGTCGCCGACCTGGACGCAGCCATCAACACGCCGGAGCCCGCCTACGAGCGCATCGGCCTGCTGGTGGACGGCGTGCACCGGCAGCTGAACACCAACATCCTGCAGATCGAGAACGAGTACTACAGCCCCATCCGGCCGAAGCGTACGGCGCGCTCCGGTGAGCGGCCCACCGCGGCGCTGCTGCGCGGCGGCGTGGAGTACGTGGAAGTGCGCGCCCTCGACCTCAACCCGTTCGATCCGGTCGGGGTCAACCAGAACGAACTGCGCTTCGCCGAGTGCTTCCTGATCTACTGCCTGCTGAAGGACAGCCCGCCCCTCGACGAGGCGGCGCTGGCGGAGGCCGGCGCCAACCAGACCGCCACTGCCCACTCGGGCCGGGACCCGGGTCTGTTCCTCAGGCGCGACGGCCGCGCCGTCCTGCTCGCCGACTGGGCGGGCGACATCCTGGCCGACATGGCGCCGGTGGCGGAGATACTGGACCGCGGTCTCGACGGCACGCCCTACGGCGACACCCTGGCCCGGCAGCGCGAGCTGGTGGACGACCCGGACCGCACGCCCTCGGCCCGCCTGCTCGGCGAGCTGATGGAGAGCGGGGCGAGTTTCTTCGAGTTCGCCCTGGAGACGGCCCGCAGCCACAAGGACTACTTCCGCACCCTGCAGCCTGTGAACGAGCGCCGCCAGGCGGAGTTCGAGGAAGAGGCACGGCGCTCGCGCGAGCGCCAGCGGGAGGTGGAGGCGTCGGAGACCATCAGCTTCGAGGAACACGTGGCCCGCTACTACGCGAGCGCCGGCGGCCAGGGTGCCTACTACTAGAGCGCCCAGGATGGCCCAGGGTGGCCCAGGATGGCCGAGGGTGGCCCAGGATGGCCGAGGGTGGCCAGGGTGCGTCGCCGGTCCCGTGGGATCAGACGGATTCGTCGGCGAAGACCGCGGTGGTGACCCGCCCGCGATAATCGATGGCGCCCCGGTACATGCCCGGGCAGTTCTGCTCCAGCACCGGCACACCGGCCCCGTCCAGCGCGATGAGTCCGCCGCTGCCGCCCAGGGCCGACAGCCGCTCCTGCACGGCGCGCCGGGCGGCCGTGGCCAGGTCGGTTCCGGCATGGCGAATCAGGGCGGCGACCTCATGGGCGGCCGCCGTGCGCAGGAAGTACTCGCCCTCGCCGGTGGCGGAGACCGCGCAGACGCCGTTCTCCGCCCAGGTGCCCGCGCCGATGACGGGCGTGTCGCCCACCCGGCCCCAGCGCTTGTTCGTGAGCCCGCCGGTGGAGGTGGCCGCCGCCAGGTTGCCGCCCGCATCGAGCGCCACCGCCCCCACCGTGCCCAGACTGAATTCCTCCGGCCGGGCCGCGCTGTCGGCGCCCGCCGCCGCGCGGGCCCGCTCCCACTCCGCCCGCCGCTGCGGCGTGGAGAACCAGTCGGGTTCGACCATGGCCAGGCCCTGCTCCCGGGCGAAGGCCTCGGCGCCGTCCGCCGCCAGCAACACGTAGGGGGTGTGTTCCAGCACCGCGCGGGCGGCGAGTACCGGGTTACGCACCCGGCGCACGCCGGCCACGGCGCCGGCCGCCAGACGCGTGCCGTCCATCACCGAGGCGTCCAGTTCGTGGCCGCCGTCGTGATTGAACACGGCGCCCCGCCCGGCGTTGAACAGCGGAGCGTCCTCCAGCGACACGACGGCCGCGGTCACGGCGTCCATGGCGCTGCCGCCGTCGAGCAGCACGGCGTGCCCGGCCGCGAGCGCCTCGCGCAGTGCCTCGTGGCAGTCGGCCTCCCGTTCCGGTGACAGTTCCTCCCGGCGGATGACGCCGGCGCCGCCGTGTACGGCGATGGCGGTGCGCCCGGGCCCGGGTCCGGGCCGGGTCACGGTCTCCGCCGGGCTGCCATGCCGGCTGCGAGCAGCAGCAACCCCAGGCCGTGGCCGCCACCGCCGCCGCCCCCGGTGCTGCTGCCGGCGGCCGAACTGCTCACCTCGATGCTGCGGCTGGCCGTGTTGTCCGCCTCGTCCGGGTCGCCTTCGGCCGCGCTCACCTCGGCCCGCAGCGTGCCGGTGCCCTCCCGTGCCGCCTCGACGGTGAGTTCGATCGCCAGCGAGTCGCCGCCCGCCAGGGCGGGTGTCACGCAGCGGATCTCGCCGCCCGTAATGGTGCAGTCGGCGGCCACCGATCGCGCGGCGACGGGCGTGAGCAGCGACGGTGCCGTCGCCCGCACGACCAGGTCGGTGGCCGTGCGCGTGGAGGCATTGGCCACGGTCAGATCCAGCGTGGCGCTGGTGCCCGCGGTGAGCCTGCCCGTCGGCCCTGCGCTGATGCCCAGGTCGGCCGCCGGGTCGATGCGGACCGGGACGCTGGCCGTATTGTTGGACGGTTGGATGTCGCTGTCGGCACGCACCTCCACGTTCACGGTCGTTGCGCCCGCGCTCACGGCGGACAGGGCCAGCACCGCCGTCACGGAGCTACCGGCCGCGACGGTGCCCGGCGTGCACTCTGCGCCGCCGGCCGCCGCCGTGCACAGGCTGCCCGGATCCTGCAGGCGCAGACCCGCAGGCAGGTCGATGCTCACGGACACGAGTTCGGCCGTGGCCGTGCCGAGATTGGTGGCCGTCACCTCGAGGGTGAGGGCGGTGCCCTCCAGCGCGGCGGCCGCCGAGGCGGCGGCGGCGACGCTCATGTCGGCGTCGGGCAGGTCCCGCAGGCACAATGCGGTGGCCACCTCCGGCGCCATCTGTTCGAGGCTGCACGCCGAGAACGTGGAGCTGCCGTTCAGCTGCGCCGCCATGAGGAAGGTCTCGGGCGTACTCTGGCAGACCGAGCCGTCCTCGCCGTCGTGGGGCGCGCCGAAATTGTGGCCGATCTCGTGGGCGCCGATCAGGCTGTCCGTGGTCGCCGTGCGGCGGCCCTCGCTCAGGCCCGCGCCGAAGCGGGAGCTGCACAGGGCGTCGATGTAGGCGATGCCGGCCGTGCTGTCGTCGAGGTCACGGCCGGTGTACAGGTGCACCAACCCGAGTCCGCTCAGCTCCGGTTGCCGGGACTTGTAGTTGCCCAGGTCGGCCAGCAGCGTGCTCGGGTCGGTGGAGTCGGTGAGCGGGTCGTCGGCGGAGGTGAATACCCGGAAGTCGGTGACGTTGAGGGTTACCCCCACCTGTTCGGCGAAGATACCGTCGATGTTGTTCAGGCGTGTCGCCAGTGCCGCCACCGGGTCCGCGTGCCGGGCGGCGAAGTCCGCATCGGCCAGCACGGCGATGTCGATCTCGCTCTGCACGGTCTTCGCCAGTTCCCGTACCAGGCCGTCGTAATCCGCCTTGGTGCTCGGCGCCGCCCCGTCGCGGCTGCCGCCGGCGGCGCAGGCCAGCGCCCCCGGCGCGAGGCGCATGTCCGCCAGCCGGAACAGAACCGGTGCGCCGTTGCCGGGCGCCGGGCGCTCGAGGGCATCGTCGACGGCGCGGCCGGACTCCACGGCGTAGAGTTCGGCGCCGTCCCAGAGCAGACCGGTCCAGCGGCCGGTGCTCTCACGTGTGAGACGCAGCCAGGAGTCCGGCTCGCCGGCCATCCGGCCCCGATACAGGTCGAGCCCGCCCGCGGCGACGCTGCGGCCGAGTGCCTCGGTGAGCCGGCCGTTCGGTGCGAGTTCCAGCTGCCAGCTGCGGCCGAAGGCCGTGAAGTCCAGCCGGCCGCCGCCCGCCGGCGCGGCCTCGAAGCGCCAGGCTTCCGGTGCCTCGTGGTGGACGATGGCCACCTCTGCGGACTCGGCGGTCGCCGTCAGCGCGAACAGAACGGACAGGAGTGCGATCAATCTGTATCTGTGCATGAGCATCCCCGGCCGTTGCCGCCGGGTCCGGTGTCGTGGTCCGCCGAGTTTCCCCGATATCGGGCAGTGCGTCGGCTGCCGCGGCCGGGAATTGTGCGCTGGTTCACAAATTGTCCAAGTCGCCGTCCGCCGGCGACACAGATTACATAAAATTCAGCGTTCCGACCCTATGGTCCCGACCGCTATGGTGCCTGTCGCCGGTCAGGAGGCCGCGGGTCACGAGGAAGAGGAGGCGCGAGGATCCCTTGAAGAAGACATTCCTGCTCGGTCTGCTGCTCGGCGTCGGCGGAGCCGTCTGGCTCGCCGGCTGGTATCCGTTCGTGGATCCCGTGCGTTTCCCCTCGGAGTCGGGTGTTGCCAGGAACGGCGGCCGCACCGAGGGCTTCCGCATCCAGATCCCGGAGGACCGGCTGCTGCGTGCCCCCGCCGTCTCCGCCACGACGCCGGCGGTGCCGCCCGGCGTGTCGCTGCCCGCCGGCACGGGCGAGGGCGAGGCGGAGATCTACAGGCTGCGCAATGACTCCGGCAAGGTCATCGGCCTGGCCAGCCGCATAGCGCGCGGCGGGGCCGCGCCGTACACGGACTGGACCCTGATGCTGCCGGCGCGGGGCGCGCTGTTCCTCACCGCCGCGGGTGCCGACGCCTCATCGGCGGCGGCAGACGGTGCGGACGCGCCGCCGCCCCTGCTCGGCGACGTCGCCGGCGGCAGCGGCGAGTTCTCCGGCATCGCCGGCAGCTTCCGCGAGGACTGGACGGTAACGGGACGGGATGCGGACGGCCGCCTCGTCGGCGACATCGAGATCATGACGCTGACGCAGATCGGGGGTAACTTGCCATGAAACACGTGCTCTCGTTGCTGGCCGGCCTGATCGTCGGCGCCGTGCTGGTGGTCCTGGCGCTCTATTACAACCCGCTGGCGCGGGAGAACCCCCGCGTGCCGCTGACTGCCGCCCCGGATGCCTCGGTGGAGGTCTTCTACCGCACCGCTGCGGACACCGTGGCGCGCACGGGGCCGGTGGAGGGTCCGTTCACCACCGTGCCGGCGTCGCTGGAGGCGCTGTGGGAGCCGGCGCTGGCCGGCACCGAGGCCCGGGTGCTGGTGCTGCGTGACGTGGACGGACGACCGCTCGGCATCGGCGTGCGCTTTGCCGCGCTCGATTCCCGCACCCGGCCGCTGACCGGGGAGCTGCTGGCGGCCAGCGTGTGGAACATCCACCTGCCCGGGCGGGGTTCGCTGTTCGTGGACGGCCTGGACGACCTCTGGCCGCTGGCCCGTGACGTGCTGGTGCCGGCCTGGCGGGCGGATGACGGCACCTGGCAGGGCCGTTTCGCCGGAGACCTCACCGTCGGACCACGGCCCAGCCACGTCGCGGTGATGACCGGCGGGGCCGGCGTATTCGCGGGCACCCGCGGGGAGGCCCGGGAATCGCTGGCGGTGGAATCGCTGTCGCTGCCCGAGGGGCGTCTGCACGCGGACGGCTCAGTGCTGATTGCCATTACCGGAACGGCGGCCGGCGGGATCGTTACTCCCGAATAAAGCGCGCGAACTCCGTCAGCGGAGCCCGCTCCGAGCGCAGCCGGTTCACCGGCGCGTCCGGGTCCCGGTAACCGAGCGCCATGCCGCAGAAGAGCATGTGCTCCGCGGGAATCTCGAACAGCTCGCCGATGGTCCTGTACCAGACCGCCCAGGCCTCCTGTGGGCAGGTGTCCAGTCCGTACTCCCGGGCCAGCAGCATGATGCTCTGCATGAACATGCCGAGGTCGGCCCACTGACCCTCCTGCATCGTGCGGTCCATCGTGAACAGCAGCCCCACGGGTGCCCCGAAGAAGCGGTAGTTGTGCGCGAACTGCATCAGCCGCGCCGCCTTGTCCTCGCGGGGGATGCCGAGCTTCTCGTACATCATCTCGCCGATGCGGAAGCGCCGGCTGCGGTAGGGCTCCTTCAGATCGGGCGGATAGATGTTGTATTCGGTGCCCTCGCCCTTCGGCGCGTGGGGCATCCTGCGTGCGACGGCGTCCAGCAGGCGCTCCCGCGCCGCACCGGTCAGGACGATCACGTGCCACGGCTGCAGGTTCCCGCCGGAGGGGGCACGGCTCGCCCGCTCGAGGATCTCGCGCACCGTCTCCTCGGGCACGGGCTTGTCCAGGAAGGCGCGCACCGACAGGCGCGAGTCCAGCGCTTCGGATACTTTCATGTTTGCTCGTTCCCGTTGCTCTGTCATCGGTTATCTGTCACCTGGTACAGGTCTTTCAGTGAGACGGCCGGGTCGGCCAGCGCGTCCGGGTCCGGCGTCGCGCCGGCGGCGATGAGCGGCTTCGCCAGCATGAATTCCCGCGGGCTGTTCACGGCGTCCACCGCCAGCAGCCGGCCGCCGGCCAGGTAGAAGCAGGCGAAGGCGCGCTCCGCCGGGTCGCCGCGCATGACCAGCCGGTCGTGACCCTCTGACAACCCGGCAATCTGCAGTTTCAGGTCGTACTGGTCCGACCAGAACCAGGGTACCTGGTTGTAGGCCACCGCTTCCGCGCAGATGCCGGCGGCCGCGGTCTTGGCCTGCTCGAGCGCGTTGTGCACCGATTCCAGGCGCAGTTGCCGGCCATAGATGCCGTTCGGATGGCGGGTGCAGTCGCCGATGGCGTACACCCCGTCGGCCCGGGTGCGGCAGTACTCGTCCACCAGGATGCCGTCGTCGCAGGCCAGGCCGGCCGCGGCCGCGAGCTCGGTGACCGGCTCGATGCCGATGCCCACGACGACGAAGTCGGCTGGCACCCGCTCGCCGGCCGCGGTGATCACCGCCGTGACGGCGTCCTCGCCCTCGAAGCCGGACACGCCCTCGCCGAGGCGCAGCTTCACGCCGTGACGGCGATGCTCGGCTTCGTAGAAGTCGGAGACGACGGGCGGTACCACCCGGCTCATCACCCGGCCGGCCACCTCCAGCACGGTCACGTCCAGGCCGGCCACGGCGGCGACGGCCGCGACCTCCAGGCCGATGTAGCCCGCCCCCACCACCGCCAGCCGTGTGCCGGGCGCGAAGTGCGCGCGGATCGAGTCCACGTCGTCGATGGTGCGCAGATAGTGGATGCCGGGCAGGTCGGCGCCGGGCGACT
>CAYRZI010000034.1:0-27498 GCA_964428605.1 uncultured Woeseiaceae bacterium | reverse complement strand
ACGCCGCTGGCCCTGCTCGACGGGCCGGCTTCCGGCCGCATGGCGGTGGCCGAAGCGGTCACCAACATCGCGGCGGCGTCCATTGGCGGCGATGGCGGCGCGGATGGCGAAATCGGCCGCATCCGGCTGTCGGCCAACTGGATGGCCGCGGCCGGCCATCCGGGCGAGGACGCGAAGCTCTACGACACCGTGCGCGCGGTCGGGCTGGAGCTGTGTCCGGCGCTCGGCATCGCCATCCCGGTGGGCAAGGATTCGCTGTCGATGAGGACGGCCTGGCAGGAGGGCGGCCGCGAGCGCCAGGTGGTGGCGCCGGTGTCGCTGATCGTCTCCGCCTTCGCGCCCGTGGACGACGTGAGGCGGACGCTCACACCCCGGCTCAGGCGGACGGATGAGCCCTCGCACCTGCTGCTGATCGATCTGTCCGCCGGCGCCGACCGGCTGGGCGGTTCCTGCCTGGCCCAGGTCTACGACCGTCAGGGCGGCGAGCCGCCGGACCTGGATGACCCGGCGCGGCTCCGCGGCTTCTTCGCCGCCGTCCAGCAGCTGAATCGGGAGGGGCTGCTGCTGGCCTATCACGACCGCTCCGACGGCGGGCTGTTCGCCTGCGCCGCGGAAATGCTGTTCGCCGGGCGCATCGGCATCGATCTGGTGCCCCCGGAAGGGGACAACGGTCCCCTGGCAGCGCTGTTCAGCGAGGAACCGGGCGCGCTGGTGCAGGTGCGCGAGAGCGACCTCACCCGGGTGGACTCGGTGCTGGCGGAGGCGGGACTGGCGGGTGCAGTTCACCGGGCGGGCCGCCTGCGCGACGACCAGCGGCTGCTGATCCACGCCGGCGGCGAGCCGGTGGCGTTCGAGCGCGCGGCGCTGCAGCAGGCCTGGGCGGAGACCAGCTACCGCATGCAGGCGCTGCGGGACAACCCGGAGACCGCCGCCGAGCAGCACGGCCGGATCGCGGACGACGACGACCCGGGGCTGAACGCGGCGCTCACCTACGACCCGGCGGAAGACGTGGCGGCTCCCTACGTCGCCACCGGCGCGGCGCCCAGGGTGGCGGTGCTGCGCGAGCAGGGCGTGAACAGCCAGCACGAGATGGCGGCGGCATTCCTGGCGGCCGGTTTCGACGCGGTGGACGTGCACATGAGCGACCTGGCGGCCGGCCGCGAGAGCCTCGCGGACTACGCCGGCCTGGCGGTCTGCGGCGGGTTCTCCTACGGCGACGTGCTCGGCGCCGGCGGCGGCTGGGCCAAGTCGATTCTCTACGACGAGGCCATGCGCGAGCGCTTCGCCGCCTTCTTCGCGCGTGGCGACACCTTCACGCTGGGCGTGTGCAACGGCTGCCAGATGCTCGCAAGTTTGAAAAGTTTGATTCCGGGTGCCGGACACTGGCCGCGGTTTCTTCGCAACCGTTCCGAGCAGTTCGAGGCCCGGCTGTCGCTGGTGCGGGTGGAGGCCTCGCCGTCGCTGTTCCTCGCCGGCATGGCCGGTTCGCGGCTGCCCATCGCCACCTCCCACGGCGAGGGGCGGGCGGCCTTCGACGCCGGGGCCGACCGGCGCGCGTGCGAGGAGGCGGGCCTGGTGGCAGCGCGCTACGTGGACAACCGGGGCGAGCCCACCGAGGTCTATCCGGCCAATCCCAACGGCTCGCCGGGCGGCATCTGTGCCCTGACCACCGGCGACGGGCGCGCCACCATCATCATGCCCCACCCGGAGCGGGTCGCCCGCACGGTGCAGAACTCCTGGCACCCCGCCGACTGGGGCGAGGACGGCGGCTGGCTGAGGCTGTTCCGCAACGCCCGGGTGGCGGTGGGCTGAGCGGCCACCCGCAGGTCTGCCGCGGGTTGGTCGCGGACGGGCGGGCGGTCGGGTTCAGCCGATGTCGCGCTCGTCCGGCGTCTCGCGGACGAACAGCCGGCGCACCTTCAGCGCGCGGGTGAGTTTCGCGCGGCGCACGAACAGCTGATAGAGCATGTCCTTGGCGAGTTCGAGCAGAACGCCCGCCTCGGCGCGGCCGAGCTCGGGCAGGGGCGCATTCTCCGGGGAGCCGTCGAACAGCGTGCGCCGGGCCGGCTGGAACAGCTCGTCGTCCACGCCGGCCAGCTTCTTCGCCGACATCACGATGTCGAAGGCGGTGAGCTTGCCGCTGTCGCCCGCGGCGGCGAAGGCGCTCTCCGCCGTGCGCCGGCACATGGAGGCGAAGGCGTTCAGGTGGCCGTCCGAGTAGCAGCCGAGCGCCTCGCGGAACAGCACCTGGGTCTCGTCCGGCAGGTAGTTGAAGGGGAACTTCTCCTTCGGCCGTTCCAGCTCCGAGAAATTGCGATACAGCTCCACCCTCTGGCCGGCGTACTCGCGCACCGAGAAGCGCAGGAACACCGGCGCCGAACAGGAGTTGCACTGGAACACCAGCCCCACCCGGGTGGGGCGCGTGCGCAGCAGCAGGTCCACGTCGGGCACCGACTGGGGCGTCATGTGCGCGTGGACGTCGCAGTAGGGGCACTCCAGCGCGAAACCGCCCGCGCCTTCGGTGTGCAGTCCCTCGTCCCGGTCCAGGTAGAAGCTCATCCGGTCCCCCTCAGGCGCTCAGCCTCCGGTAGCGTATGCGTTGCGGCCGTTCCGCGCGGTCGCCGAAGCGCCGCCGGCGGTCTTCTTCGTATTCCTGGTAGTTGCCGGCGAACCAGGTCACCTGGCTCTCGCCCTCGTAGGCGAGTATGTGGGTGGCGATGCGATCCAGGAACCAGCGGTCGTGCGAGATCACGATGGCCGAGCCCGGGAACTCCAGCAGCGCCTGTTCCAGCGCGCGCAGGGTCTCCACGTCCAGATCGTTGGTGGGCTCGTCGAGCAGCAGCAGGTTGCCGCCGTCGCGCAGCACCTTGGCGAGATGCACCCGGTTGCGCTCGCCGCCGGAGAGCAGCCCGATCTTCTTCTGCTGGTCGGAGCCGCGGAAGTTGAAGCGCCCCACGTAGGCCCGCGAGGGCGTCTCGTAGTTGCCCACCTTCAGGATGTCCTGGCCCTCGGAGATCTCCTCCCACACCGTCTTGTCGTCGTCCAGGCTCTGGCGCGACTGGTCCACGTAGGCGAGCTGCACGGTGTCGCCCAGTCGGATGCTGCCGCCGTCCGGTTCCTCGACACCGGTGATCATGCGGAACAGCGTGGTCTTGCCCGCCCCGTTGGGGCCGATCACGCCGACGATGCCGCCCGGCGGCAGGCTGAAGGAGAGGTCCTCCATCAGGAGCTTCTCGCCGTAGCCCTTGGTGACGCCGTCGAGCTCCAGCACCACGTCGCCCAGCCGCGGGCCGGGCGGGATGTAGATCTCGTTGGTCTCGTTGCGGCTCTGGTAGTCCCGGGAGGAAAGCTCCTCGAAGCGGCGCAGCCGCGCCTTCGCCTTGGCCTGGCGGCCCTTCGGGTTCTGCCGCACCCACTCCAGCTCCGCCTGCATGGCCTTGCGCCGGGCCTGCTCGGTCTTCTCCTCCTGGGCCAGGCGGAGCTCCTTCTGCTCCAGCCAGGAGGAGTAGTTGCCCTGCCAGGGGATGCCGTGGCCCCGGTCCAGCTCCAGGATCCAGCCGGCGACGTTGTCGAGGAAATAGCGGTCATGGGTGACGGCGATGACGGTGCCCGGATACTCCTCCAGGAAGTGCTCCAGCCAGGCCACGGACTCGGCGTCCAGGTGGTTGGTGGGCTCGTCCAGCAGCAGCATGTCGGGCTTGGACAGCAGCAGCCGGCACAGCGCCACCCGGCGGCGCTCGCCGCCGGAGAGCCGGGTCACGTCGGCGTCCCACTCGGGCAGGCGCAGCGCGTCGGCCGCCACCTCGAGCTGGCGCTCCAGCTCCCAGGCGTTGGCCGCGTCGATGGCGTCCTGCAGCTTGCCCTGCTCCTCCAGCAGCGCGTTCATCTCGTCGTCGTCCATGGGCTCGGCGAACTTCATGCTGATCTCGTTGAACCGCTCGATCAGCGCCTTGGTCTCCGCCACGCCCTCCTCGACGTTGCCGCGTACGTCCTTGTCCGGGTTCAGCTCCGGCTCCTGGGGCAGGTAGCCGATGTTGATGCCGGGCTGGGGCCGGGCCTCCCCCTCGAATTCCGTGTCGAGGCCTGCCATGATGCGCAGCAGGGTGGATTTACCGGCGCCGTTCAGACCCAGCACGCCGATCTTGGCGCCGGGGAAGAACGACAGCGAGATGTCGTGCAGGATATAGCGCTTGGGCGGCACCACTTTCGCCACCCGGTTCATTGTGTAAATGTATTGAGCCATGTCCGGATATCTTTTGAACCTGGCGCCCATTATCGGTGATGGCACAGGTGCTGGCCAGCGCGGGGGAGGGTCATGACCGAGCGCGTGCGTGTCTACAAGGGCCGGGCCCTGGCCCGCTACGGTTTCGGCGACGACCATCCGTTCGGCCCGGACCGCCATGACGTCTTCCACGACGGGCTCATGGAGGCGGGCATGGACGTGGAGGTGAGCTACGCCGACCCCTGCGACGGCGACCGGGAGCTGCTGGCGCTGTTTCACACCGACGCCTACATCGAGCGGGTGGCAAGCGCCTCGGCCACCGGCAACGGCTGGCTGGACGCCGGCGACACCCCGGCTTTCCCGGGCGTCTACGACGCGGCGGCCACCGTCGTCGGCACCGTCCGCCACGCGGTGGACGCCATCATGGCGGGCGAGTGCCGCACGAGTTTCGTGCCCATCGCCGGCCTGCATCATGCCCGCCGGGACAGCGCCGGCGGCTTCTGCGTGTTCAACGACTGCGGCATCGCCGTGGAATACCTGCGCCGCGAGTACGGGCTGAAACGCATCGCCTACGTCGACATCGACGCCCACCACGGCGACGGCGTCTTCTACGGCTTCGAGGACGACCCGGACCTGCTGTTCGCCGATATCCACGAGGACGGGCGCTTCCTCTACCCGGGCACGGGCCACCGCTGGGAGACCGGCAAGGGCGCCGCCGAGGGCACGAAGCTCAACATCCCCATGCCGCCGAGCGCCGACGACGGCGTGTTCCGGGCGGCGTGGAGTCAGGTGGAGGCCTATCTCGCCGAGAACCGGCCCGAATTCATCATCCTCCAGTGCGGTGCGGACGCGATGGCCGGCGACCCCATCACCCACCTCGCCTACACCGAGGCATCGTACTCCCTGGCGGCCGAGCGGCTGTGGGGCATCGCCGCCGAGCACTGCGAGGGCAGGCTGCTCGCCACGGGCGGCGGGGGCTACAACCGGCCGAATCTGGCCCGCGCCTGGCGCGCCGTCGTTAGAAGTCTGCTCGACGCCCGGTGACGCTCGCCCGCCCGGGGCATACAATGGCGGGATTTCCCGCCAGACCGTCCCGGGAGGACCGGATGTTTCCAGCCACGATGAGCATCGCCAGCTTCGACGACGAACTCGCTTCCGCCATGGCCGAGGAGACAAGGCGCCAGGAGGAGCACATCGAGCTGATCGCCTCGGAGAACTACGCCAGTCCCCGGGTGCTGGAGGCCCAGGGCTCGGTGCTGACCAACAAGTACGCAGAAGGTTATCCGGGCAAGCGCTATTACGGCGGCTGCGAGTACGTGGACATCGCCGAGCGCCTCGCCATCGAGCGTGCGAAGGAGCTGTTCGGCGCCGACTACGCCAACGTGCAGCCCCACTCCGGCTCCCAGGCGAACGCCGCGGTGTATCTGGCGCTGCTGAAGCCCGGCGACGCCATCCTGGGCATGAGCCTGTCCGACGGCGGCCACCTCACCCACGGCGCCGCGCCGAATTTCTCCGGCAAGCTGTTCGACGCCCACCAGTACGGCGTGGACGAGAACGGCTACATCGACTACGACCAGGTGGCGGAGCTGGCCGAGCGGCACCGGCCGAAGATGATCGTGGCCGGCTTCTCCGCCTATTCCCGGGTGGCGGACTGGCAGAAGTTCCGCGACATTGCCGACCGGGTCGGCGCCTGGCTGCTGGTGGACATGGCCCACATCGCCGGTCTGGTGGCCGCCGGCGTGTATCCGAACCCGGTGCCGGTGGCCGACGTGGTCACCACCACCACCCACAAGACCCTCCGCGGCCCCCGGGGCGGGCTGATCCTCGCCCGCGAGAACGACGAGATCACGAAGAAGTTCAACTCTCTGGTGTTTCCGGGCACTCAGGGCGGCCCGCTGATGCACGTGATCGCGGCCAAGGCGGTGGCCTTCCTGGAGGCCATGGCGCCGGAGTTCCGCGACTATCAGCAGCAGGTGATCGACAACGCCCGGGCGATGGCGGACGAACTCATCTCCCGCGGCCACAGCATCGTCTCCGGCGGCACGGACAACCACCTGTTCCTGCTCGACCTGATCGACAAGGACATCACCGGCAAGGACGCGGACGCGGCCCTGGGTGCGGCCAACATCACCGTCAACAAGAACACGGTGCCGAACGAGCCGCGCTCGCCCTTCGTCACCAGCGGGCTGCGTATCGGCACCCCGGCGGTCACCACCCGGGGCTTCGGCGAGTCGGAATGCCGCCAGCTCTCGAACTGGATCGCCGACGTGCTCGAGGACATCAACGATGGCAACCGTATCGACGGGGTTCGGGCGCACGTGCTCGACATCTGCCGCCGGTTCCCCGTCTACGGCTGATGCGCTGGCCGACGTTCTGAGGGCGTCGCCGTGCACTGCCCCTTCTGCGGACACGCCGAGACCAAGGTCATCGACTCGCGGCTCGCCGCGGAGGGCCGCCAGATCCGCCGCCGGCGTCAGTGCGAGGACTGCCGGGAGCGCTTCACCACCTTCGAGACCGCCGAGCTGGTCATGCCGCGCATCATCAAGCGCGACGAGCGCCGCCAGCCCTTCGACGAGGAGAAACTGCGCGGCAGCCTGGCGCGGGCGCTGGAGAAGCGGCCGGTCAGCGCCGAGGCGCTGGAGCAGGCCATGGGCCATCTCATCCACCGTCTGCGCACTCTCGGCGAGCGCGAGATCTCCTCGAGCCTGCTCGGCGATATGGTCATGGAGGAACTGCGCGAACTGGACGAGGTGGCCTACGTGCGCTTCGCCTCCGTCTACCGCAGCTTCCAGGACGTGACGGAGTTCCAGAAGGAGATCCGCAAGCTGCAGGCGCTGTCCGGCGCCAGCCGGGAGCAGATGTCGCTGCTGCCCGATCTGGAGGGGCGTGACAGCTCTGCGGAGGGCCGGCGCGGCGCCGGCAGGGCCGGAAAAAGCGGGAAGGACCATGACGGCGACTGAGTTCGACGTCCACGACCGGGTGTGCATGGCCCGCGCGCTGCGGCTGGCGGAGCGGGGCCGCTACACCACGGCGCCGAACCCGCGGGTGGGCTGCGTGATCGTGCGCGGCGGCGAGGTCGTGGGGGAGGGCTGGCACGAGCGCGCCGGCGGCCCGCATGCCGAGGTGGTGGCGCTGGCCGCGGCCGGCGCGGCCGCCCGGGGCGCCACCGCCTACGTGAGCCTGGAGCCCTGTTGCCATCACGGGCGCACCGGCCCCTGCACGGAGGCGCTGCTCGAGGCGGGCGTCGCGCGGGTCGTCTACGGCGCCGACGACCCGAACCCCCGGGTGTCCGGGGAAGGGGCGGCGCGCCTGCGGGCGGCCGGCATCGAGGTTCCCGGCGGATTGCTCGCCGACCAGTCGGAGCGGCTGAACGCCGGCTTCGTCACGCGCATGCGCCGCGGCCGCCCGCGGGTGACGCTGAAGACGGCGTCCAGCCTCGACGGCGCCACTGCCATGACGAGCGGCGAGAGCCGCTGGATCACCGGCGAGGCGGCGCGCCGAGACGTGCAGCGCCTGCGGGCGGCGAGTTGCGCCATCGTCACGGGCGTCGGCACCGTGCTGGCCGACGACCCGCGCCTGACCGTGCGCGGCGACCAGTTCGGCGCGGCGCCGCGACAGCCGCTGCGGGTGGTGCTCGACAGCCGCCTGCGCACGCCGGCCGACGCGCAGGTGTGCGCCGCACACGGCGCGCTGCTGGTGCACGGCCCGGATGCGACGCGGCCCGCCGCGCTGCCGGCCGCGGCCCAGTGCGTGGAAGTGCCGCGAGGACCGGCGGGCCTGGACCTGGCCGCGGTGCTGGCCGTGCTCGCCGAGCGGGAGGTGAACGACGTGCTGGTGGAGGCGGGCCCGGAGGTGGGCGGCGCGTTCCTCGACGCGGGCCTCGTCGACGAGCTTGTGATTTACCTCGCGCCCCATATCATGGGCAGCGAGAGCCGCCGCCAGTTCGTGACGCCGGGCCGCACCCGGCTGGCCGAGCGCGGCGAACTCGACGTCATCGACGTCCGGCAGCTCGGGCCGGACATCCGCATCACGGCCCGGCCTGTCATCCCGGCCCCGGCGGCCGGGCCGGCAACCGAAACGGAGACCTGACATGTTCACCGGTATCGTGCGCGCCGTCGGCCGCATCGAGCGCCTCGAGCAGCGCGGCGGCGACGTCCGTCTCGCCATCGCCACCGGCCCCGACTTCGACTGCAGCGTCTACGGCACGGGCGAGAGTATCGCCGTCTCCGGCGTCTGCCTCACTGCCCTGAACCTGCACGCCGGCGGCTTCGAGGCCGACGTGTCGCGGGAGACGCTGGACGTCACCAGCCTCGGCGACAAGGGGGTGGGCAGCAGGGTCAACCTGGAGCCCTCGCTGGCGCTCGGTGACCGGCTGGGCGGCCACCTGGTCACCGGGCACGTGGACTGCCTCGGCCGGCTCGAGAGTCGCAGCGAGGACGCGCGCTCGGTTAGACTCACGTTCTCGCTGCCGCGGGAGTTCGCGCGCTATGTCGCCCGCAAGGGCTCGGTGGCCGTCGACGGCGTCAGCCTGACGGTGAACGAGGTCGGGCCGGAGCGTTTCGACGTGAACATCATCCCGCACACGGCGGAGGTCACCACCCTCGGCGAGCTCGCCCCCGGGGGCGCCGTGAACGTGGAGGTGGACCTCATGGCGCGCTATGCCGAGCGGCTGCTGAGCGCCGAAGGCGGCGGGGTGGACCTGGATTTACTGAAGGCGAATGGTTATGCCTGAGACCGCGAAGAAGGACGCCGGCGAGGGGATCCGCTTCTCGCCCATCGACGAGATCGTCGCCGACATCCGTGCCGGGCGCATGGTGATCATGGTGGACGACGAGGACCGGGAGAACGAGGGCGACCTCATCATGGCGGCGAACTGCGTGCGGCCGGAGGACATCAACTACATGGCCCGCTACGGGCGCGGCCTGATCTGCCTGACCCTGACCCGGGAGCGCTGCGAGCAGCTGCGCCTGCCGCTGATGGTGGGCTCCACCAACGCGCTGCACGCCACCAACTTCACCATCTCCATCGAGGCGGCCGAGGGCATCACCACCGGCATCTCGGCCCACGACCGGGCGCGCACCATCCAGGCCGCCGTGGCGCCGGACGCGAAACCCGAGGACCTGTCCCAGCCGGGGCACATCTTCCCCGTGATGGCCCAGCCCGGCGGCGTGCTGACCCGGGCCGGACACACCGAGGCCGGATGCGACCTGGCCCGCCTGGCGGGCATGGAGCCGGCGGCGGTGATCGTGGAGATCCTGAACGAGGACGGCAGCATGGCGCGGCGGCCGGATCTGGAGGCCTTCGCCAACCGGCACGGCCTGAAGATCGGCACGATTGCCGATCTCATCCGCTACCGGCTGGAGAAGGAGGTCTCGGTCGAGCGCATCAGCGAGCACTCGGTGCAGACCGGCGAGGGCGAGTTCCGCCTGTTCTGCTTCGAGGACCACGTCAACCGCACGGTGCACCTGGCGCTGGTGCACGGCACCATCGGCCCCGAGTCGACGCCGCTGGTGCGGGTGCACATCCAGGACACCCTCGGCGACGTGGTCGGCGTGCGTGACCCCGCCTTCGGCTGGCCGCTGCGCGATGCCATGCGCCGGGTGGCGGCGGAGGACAGCGGTGTCATCGTGATCCTGCGCGACCAGGAGGGGCCGCGGGATTTCATGGAGGCCGTGGCGGCCATGGAGCGCCCGGTGGAGGATCTTGAACGGCGCCGGGACGGTGCCGCCGTGCTGCGGACCTACGGCGTGGGCGCGCAGATCCTGCGCGACCTGGGCGTGCACCGCATGCGGGTGCTCTCCGCGCCGAAGCAGATGCACGCCATCTCCGGCTTCGGCCTGGAGATCGTGGACTACGTGCAGGGCGACTGAGGGGGCGAGCGGCAGCATGGACAACGTAAAGACCGTGGCAGGCGAGCTGGTCCTGCGCGATGCGCGCATGGCCATCGTGGCCGCCCGCTTCAACGACTTCATCGTCGACCGGCTGGTGAGCGGCGCGGTGGATACGCTCCTGCGCCACGGTGCGGCGGAGGCGGACCTGGAACTGATCCGCGTGCCCGGAGCCTGGGAGCTGCCGCTGGCGGTGGACAAGGTGGCGGGCAGCCGGCGCTTCGAGGCGGTGATCGCGCTGGGCGCGGTGATCCGCGGGGCCACGCCCCACTTCGACTACGTGGCCGGGCAGTGCGCGAAGGGCATCGCCGCCGCGGGCGAGCGTCACGGGCTGCCGGTGGCCTTCGGTGTGCTCACAGTCGACACCATCGAGCAGGCCGTCGAGCGGGCGGGCACCAAGGCCGGCAACAAGGGCGCGGAGGCGGCGCTGTCCGCCATCGAGATGGTCAACCTGCTCAGGCGCCTGGACTGAACCGCCCATGAAGAGAGCCCCGGCAACCTCCCGCCGCGGCCGCGCGCGCGAACTCCTGGCCCAGGCCCTCTATCAGGCCCAGCTCACGGGCCAGGAGCATGCGGAACTCGCCCGCCAGTTCGCCGAGCGCGACGAGTACGCCCGGGTGGACCGGGACTGGTTCCGCGAGATCCTGCGCGGTGCCCTGGCGCACCGGGCCGAGCACGAGGCGGACATCGCCGAGTTCGCCGACCGTCCGTTCGACCAGCTCGACCCGGTGGAGATCGCCGTGCTGCTGGTGGGGCTCGAGGAGCTCCGCCATCACCCGGAGGTGCCCTTCCGCGTCGTCATCAACGAGGCGGTGTCCGTGGCCCGGCGCTACGGGGCCGAGGAGGGCCACAAGTACGTCAACGCCATCCTGGATGCGGCCGCCGCGCGCTACCGTCAGCCGGAGAAAGCCGTCGCCCGGCGCTAGCGTCGCGAGGCCCTGACCGGACGCGCGGGCACCCCGTGGACGAATTCCAGCTCATCGAACGCTATTTCCACCGGGCGGCACCCGCCGGCGCCGGCGTGCGGCTGGGCGTGGGGGACGACGGCGCCATCGTGCGCCTGCCGCCGGGCCGCGAGCTCGTGGTGGTGGTCGACACCCTGGTCGCCGGGGTGCACTTTCCCGACGACATGGCAGCGGCGGACGTCGGTTACCGTTCGCTGGCCGTCAACCTGAGCGACATCGCCGCCATGGGCGCCGAGGCGGCCTGGTTCACGCTGGCCCTGACCCTGCCCGCTCCGGATGCCCGCTGGCTGGAGGGTTTCGCCGCCGGCCTGTGGCAGCTCGCCGAGCACCACGGCGTGGCGCTGATCGGCGGCGACACCACCCGCGGGCCGCTCACCGTGAGCGTGGAGGTGCTGGGCCACCTGCCGGCGGGCACCGGCCTGCTGCGCAGCGGCGCCCGGCCCGGCGACCGCGTCTTCGTCAGCGGCACGCCGGGAGAGGCCGCGGCAGGCCTGGGGCTGCGCTCGCCCGGGAGTGCGGCGGAGCGGCGCCTGCGTGAGCGCTTCCTGCGGCCCGAGCCAAGGCTGGCACTCGGCCGCGCTCTCGCGCGCCTGGCGAACGGGGCGGCGATCGACATCTCCGACGGCCTCCTGGCCGACCTCGGGCACATCTGCGCGGCCAGCGGCGCGGGGGCGGTGATCGAGGCAGAGCGGCTGCCGCTGTCGCCGGCGCTGGTCGAGGTGGCCGGCCGGGAGCGCGCGGCGGAACTCGCCCTCACCGGGGGCGACGACTACGAACTCTGCTTCACGCTGCCGGCGGAGGTGGCCGACGAAGTCGTCGACGCGCTGCAGGCGGAGGCGGGCGTCGGGGTCAGCGGCATCGGCGTCATGACGGCGGAGGCCGGCATACGTCTGCGCCGGGACGGCCGCGAGGTAGCCCTGCCGGCCGGGGGCTACCGGCACTTCGGGGACGAACCGTGAGCCGGCCTTCGGCGCGCACCGTCTTCGGCGACCCGGTCCACTTCCTCGCCTTCGGCGCAGGCGCCGGACTCGCGCCGAAGGCGCCGGGCACGGTGGGTTCGCTGTGGGGCGTCGCGCTCGCCTGGCTGACCGCCGGCTGGAGCCTGCCGGTGCAGACCGCGCTGGTGCTGGTGCTGATCGTCGCCGGCTTCCGGATCTGCGGCGAGAGTGCGCGGCGCCTCGGCGAGCACGACCACCCCGGCATCGTCTGGGACGAGATCGCCGGCTGCTACCTGACCCTGCTGGTGGCGGGTCCCGATCCCCTGTGGCTCGCGGCCGGATTCGCCGCCTTCCGGCTGTTCGACATCTGGAAGCCCTGGCCGATTCGGGACCTGGATCACAGACTCCGCGGAGGCGCCGGAATTATGCTCGACGACGTTGTGGCGGGGGTCTACGGCGCCCTCGTTCTTGCCGCTCTCAAATGGGTCAGCACCGCCTCGTTAAGTTAAATGGGACAGCCAGTCACCAGCAATGCCTCTTCGTCGGTCCTGCCCGAGAAGATCGGCAAATACGTCATCATCAACGAGGTGGGCCGGGGCAGTACGGGTAACGTCTACCTCTCCCACGATCCCTACTACCGGCGTGACGTCGCCATCAAGGTCTACAACATCGGCAACGATGAGGACGACCCGGAGCGCACCCGCGTCACGCGCAAGATGTTCTTCAACGAGGCCCACATGGTGGGCATGCTGCAGCACCCGAACATCCTGCCCATCTACGACGCGGGCGAGGAGGACGGCAAGTACTATGTGGTCACCGAGCACGTGCACGGCGCGCGCACGCTGGCGAAATACTGCAAGCCGGACAACCTGCTGCGCATCGACGACGTGGTGGAGATCATCTACAAGTGCGCCAAGGCGCTGCACTACGCCCACAGCCGCGGCGTCATCCACCGGGACGTCAAGCCGAGCAACATCATGCTCACGACGGACAACGACGTGCGCATCATCGACTTCGGCATCGCGCTGGTGAACGACTCCGACGTCTCCCAGATCCAGGGCATCGCCGGCTCGCCGAGCTACATGTCGCCGGAGCAGGTGCAGTCGCATGCGCTGACGAACCGCTCGGACCTCTATTCACTGGGCGCGGTGATGTACGAGCTGCTCACCGGTTTCCGCCCGTTCCGGGCCAACAACCTGTCGAAGCTGCTGCACCAGATCGTCTACGCCACGCCCCAGCCCATCCACCGCTACCGCGAAGACATCGGCGAGGACCTGGAGAACGTGGTGGCCGTGGCGCTGCAGAAGGACCCCGACAAGCGCCACGGCAACGGCCTCGCGCTGGCCGCCGAGCTCACCCGGGTCTACCAGCAGCTGCGCGAGCGCTACGACAGCCTGGACAACCACGAGCACTTCAACCTGCTGCGCCAGCTCCGGTTCTTCCACGAGTTCTCCCACAGCGAGATCTGGGAAGTGCTGCGGGCGAGCGACTGGCGGGAGTACGAGCCCGGCGAGGAGATCGTGCGCGAGGGTGTCATCGACGACCGTTTCTACATCATCGTCGCCGGTCAGGTGTCGGTGTCGAACCACGGCCGGGAGGTCGGCCGGCTCGGGCCCGGCGAGTGCTTCGGCGAGTCGAGCTACGTCAGCGGTGCCAAGACTCTGGCGTCCATCAGCGCGCGCAAGCCGCTGACGCTGCTCCGAGTGAGCGCCACCCTGATGGAGCAGATGTCGTCATCCTGCCAGCTGCGCTTCAACAAGGTGTTCCTGCGCTCGATGATCCACCGGCTGCAACTCGCCACCCAGCCGCCGGAAGACACCGCGCCGCACGAGGTGCACCAGGCCGGCTAGCGGCCTGAACAGGCAAGGCCGGTTAACGGCCGCCTCACTCCCCCGACTCGAAGGGGGCGGTCGCCTCGCCGCCGCCGGCCTTCTTCATCAGCACCTCCACCTTCTGCTCGGCGTCTCGCAGGGCGGTCTGGCATTCGCGCGTCAGCGTGATGCCGCGCTCGAATTTCTGCATGGCCTCTTCCAGCGGCAGGTCGCCGGATTCCATCTCCTCCACCAGCGACTCGAGTTCGCCGAGCGCCTGTTCCAGATTGATATCCTTGTCTTTCCTGGCGGCCATGGGTATCCCCCTCAACGGTTGCGGCTACGCTACCGCCACCGTGCGGACGGGTCAACGCGCGCACGCGCGCGGGCGCGCGCTTGACAGGGGCAGGGGTGCTTTCTAGACTTTCGAATAACTTTAGACTCAGTCTAAATTCACCGTTGACCAACCCTGCTTAAGGAGCATCGAGATGGAACTGAAAGGCAGCAAGACCGAACAGAATCTGAAGGACGCGTTCTCGGGCGAGTCCCAGGCCAACCGCCGTTACCTGTACTTCGCGTCGAAAGCGGACGTGGAGGGCTACAACGACGTGGCCACCGTGTTCCGTTCCACCGCAGAGGGTGAGACGGGCCATGCCCACGGCCACCTCGAGTACCTGGAAGCCGTTGGCGACCCGGCCACGGGCGAGCCCATCGGCGACACCGCCTCCAACCTTAAGGCCGCCATCGCCGGCGAGACCCACGAGTACACCGACATGTACCCGGGCATGGCCAAGACGGCCCGTGACGAGGGCTTCGACGAGATCGCGGACTGGTTCGAGACGCTGGCCAAGGCCGAGCGCTCGCACGCCAACCGTTTCCAGAAGGCCCTGGACACGCTGGATAGCTGATCCGGCTGAAGGGGGCGGCCGGGCCGGCGCGGTCCGGCCGCCCTTTGTCTTTTGTAAGGTCTTTTCTGCGGTCTTTTCTGCGGGAGAACAAGAATGAGCGACGAGCGTCGGGAAGGCAGCCTGGAGGCGCCCACGCGCCATCCCATCGACTGGAAGAACCCGGAATTCTGGGACGAGAAAGCACTGTTCGACGAGATGGAGCGCGTGTTCGACATCTGTCACGGATGCCGCCGCTGCTTCAACCTCTGTCATTCCTTCCCCACGCTGTTCGACGCCGTCGACGAGTCCGATACCATGGAGCTGGACTCGGTGCCGAAGAAGGCCTACTGGGAGGTGGTCGACCACTGTTATCTCTGCGACATGTGCTACATGTCGAAGTGCCCCTACGTGCCGCCCCATCCCTTCAACGTGGACTTCCCCCACCTGATGCTGCGGGCGAAGGCGTTCCGCTTCCGCCGCGACGGCGCTTCCACCCGGGACAAGATCCTCTCGTCGACGGACACCGTGGGCAAGCTGGCGGGCATCCCGGTCGTGGTGCAGGCGGTCAACGCCGCCAACCGGAGCAAGACCGGCCGCAAGCTGCTGGCGAAGACGCTGGGCGTGCACCCGGAGGCGCCGCTGCCGCCCTATCACTCGTCCACCGCCCGCAAGCGGCTGAAGGCCCACGCGGCGCGCAGCGGCGAGGGCGCCGAGCCTGCCGGCCGGACGAAGGGCCGGGTGGTGCTGTTCACCACCTGCTACGGCAACCGTAATCTGCCTTCCATGGACGAGGACCTGGTCGCCGTGTTCGAGCACAACGGCATCCCGGTGACGCTGGCCGCGAAGGAGCGCTGCTGCGGCATGCCGAAGCTGGAACTGGGCGACCTGGACGCCGTGGCGGAGGCGAAGGACGTCAACGTGCCGGAGCTGGCGCGCTGGGTGGACGAGGGCTGGGACATCGTCGCGCCGGTGCCCTCCTGCGCGCTGATGTTCAAGCAGGAGCTGCCGCTTCTGTTCCCGGAGGACGAGCGGGTGGCGAAGGTGCGTGATGCCATGTTCGACCCCTTCGAGTACCTGGCCATCCGCAACAGGGAGGGCAAGCTGAAGACGGACTTCTCGAAACCGCTGGGCAAGGTCTCCTACCAGGTGCCCTGCCACCTGAGGGTGCAGAACATCGGCCAGAAGACCCGGGAGGTGCTTTCGCTCGTGCCCGACACCGAGGTGAAGGCCATCGAGCGCTGCTCGGGGCACGACGGCACCTATGCGGTGAAGCAGGAGTTCCACGACACTTCGGTGAAGATCGCCCGGCCGGTGGTCAGACAGGTGGACAGCGCCGCGCCTGATCACTTCGTCAGCGACTGCCCCATGGCCGCGGAGCAGATCGCCCGCGGCACCGACAAGGTGGACGCCAATCACCCCATGAGCCTGCTGCGCAGCGCCTACGGCATCTGAGCCGGACCTCCGCCACGACACGGCCGACGACGGCAACACGGAAACAGGAACAAGGACAAGATGGACAAGCTGACTGCCGACGACCTGATGACGCTGGAGACCTACGCGCGGGAGCGGGCGGGTTTCCGGGCGAAAGTGCTCGAGCACAAGAAGAACCGCCAGATCAACCTGGGCGAGAACGCCACGCTTTACTTCGAGGATCGGCTCACCATGCAGTACCAGGTCCAGGAGATGCTGCGCATCGAGAAGATCTTCGAGCCCGAGGGCATCGCCGAGGAGCTGGACGCCTACAATCCGCTGATCCCGGACGGCAGCAACTGGAAGGCCACCTTCATGGTGGAGTTCCCGGATGCCGAGGAGCGCCGCGAACAGCTGCAGCAGCTGCGCGGCATCGAGGACGCCGTGTGGCTGCAGGTCGAGGGCTGCGAGAAGATCCGCGCCATCTCCGACGAGGACCTGGAGCGGGAGGACGACACCAAGACCTCCGCCGTACACTTCATGCGCTTCGAGCTCGCGCCGGAGATGGTGCACGCGCTGAAGGATGGCGCGAATCTCTCCGCCGGTATCGACCACGACCGCTACAAGGCCGAGGTGGACCCGGTGCCCGAAGCCACCCGCGACTCACTGGTCGCCGACCTCGACTGAGAACCCGGGCGGCGAGGCCGCCGCCGGGCAAATACCCCGGCGCGCACCGGAATCTGCCGGCGCGCGCCGGTTTTTTTCTGTCCTGCCCCACCGGGCATCCTGCTAGAATCCCCGGCGGTGACAGTCGCCCACACTTTCCGCCGCTTGCGTAACACCGTATGAGCCAGAGATACAGCGCCGCCGACATCGAGGTGTTGAGCGGTCTGGAGCCCGTGCGCCGCCGCCCGGGCATGTACACCGACACCACCCGCCCGAACCACCTCGCCCACGAGGTGGTGGACAACAGCGTGGACGAGGCGCTGGCCGGCCACTGCCGGCTGATCGACGTGACGGTGCACGAGGACGGCTCGGTGGCCGTGAGCGACGACGGCCGCGGCATGCCGGTGGACATCCACCCGAAGGAGAAGATGCCCGGTGTGGAGCTGATCCTCACCCGCCTGCACGCGGGCGGCAAATTCTCCAACAAGACCTACCAGTTCTCCGGCGGCCTGCACGGCGTGGGCGTCTCGGTGGTGAATGCGCTGTCGAAGAACCTGGAGGTCTGGATCCGTCGGGACGGCAAGGAATACAACATCTCCTTCGCAGGCGGGAAGAAGCGCAGCAGGCTGGAGGTGGTGGGCAGCGTCGGCAAGCGCAACACGGGCACCACCATCCGCTTCTGGCCGGACCAGCAGTACTTCGACACGGCGAAGGTCTCGCTCTCGCGCCTGCGCCACGTGCTGAAGGCGAAGGCCGTGCTCTGTCCCGGCCTCACCGTGCGGCTCACCGTCGAGAAGACGAAGGAGACCGAGGAGTGGTGCTACCGGGACGGCCTGGAGCAGTACCTCACCGAGGCCGCGGGCGACGTCGAGCACCTGCCGGAGGCGCCGTTCGCCGGCAGCATGAGCGGCAACCAGGAGGCGGTGGACTGGGCGCTGTACTGGCAGGCCGGCCAGGGTGACCAGGGTGGCACCGGCGTGGCCGAGTCCTACGTCAACCTCATCCCCACCCTGCAGGGCGGCACCCACGTCAACGGCCTGCGCACGGGCCTCACGGACGCCGTGCGCGAGTTCTGCGAGTTCCGCAACATTCTGCCCCGGGGCGTGCGCCTCGCGCCGGAGGACGTCTGGGACGGCGTCGACTACGTGCTGTCGGTGAAGCTGGAGGACCCCCAGTTCTCGGGGCAGACGAAGGAGCGGCTGTCGTCCCGCCAGTCCGCGGCGTTCGTCTCCGGAGTGGTGAAGGACAGCTTCGGGCTGTGGCTGAACCAGCACCCGGAGACCGGCGAGAAGATCGCCGAACTCGCCATCGGCAAGGCCCAGCGGCGCCTGAAGGCGGCGAAAAAGGTGGTACGCAAGCGCGTGGTGTCGGGACCCGCGCTGCCCGGCAAGCTCGCCGACTGCACGGCCCAGCAGCCGGAACTCTCGGAGATCTTCCTGGTGGAGGGCGACTCCGCCGGCGGCTCGGCCAAGCAGGCCCGCAACCGGGAGACCCAGGCGGTGATGCCGCTCCGCGGCAAGATCCTGAACACCTGGGAGGTGGATACGGCGGAGATCCTGGGTTCACAGGAGGTGCACGACATCAGCATCGCCCTCGGTGTGGACCCGGTCACCGGCGACACCGGCAATCTGCGCTACCACAAGATCTGCATCCTGGCGGACGCCGACTCCGACGGCCAGCACATCGCCACGCTGCTGTGCGCGCTGTTCCTGCGCCACTTCCCGGATCTCGTAGCGGCCGGCCACGTCTACGTCGCCATGCCGCCGCTCTACCGCATCGACGTGGGCAAGGAGGTCCACTACGCGCTGGACGAGGGCGAGCGCCGGGGCATCCTGGATTCCCTGGCCGCGGAGAACCGCAAGGCGAAGATCTCGGTGACCCGCTTCAAGGGCCTCGGTGAGATGAGCCCGGCCCAGCTGCGCGAGACCACCATGAACCCGGACACCCGGCGGCTGGTGCAGCTCACCGTCGAGGGCAGGGACGACACGGGTCAACTGATGGACATGCTGCTCGCCAAGAAGCGCGCCTCCGACCGGCGCCGCTGGCTGGAGCAGAAGGGCAATCTGGCGGACGTCTGACGGCGCCCGCCCTTCCCCGCAGGGGACAGGAGAGACATGCAGAACAGCCTGAACCTCGAGGGCGTGGAACGCCAGCCGCTGAAGGAGTTCACCGAGAAAGCGTATCTCGACTACTCGATGTACGTCATCCTGGACCGGGCGCTGCCGCGCATCGGCGACGGCCTGAAGCCGGTGCAGCGGCGCATCATCTACTCCATGAGCGAGCTGGGGCTCTCGGCGGCCTCCAAGCACAAGAAGTCGGCGCGCACGGTGGGCGACGTGCTCGGCAAGTTCCATCCCCACGGCGACGCCGCCTGCTACGAGGCCATGGTGCACATGGCCCAGTCGTTCTCCTACCGCTATCCGGTGATCGACGGCCAGGGCAACTGGGGCTCCACCGACGACCCGAAGTCATTCGCCGCCATGCGCTATACCGAGGCGCGGCTCACCCCGTATGCGGCGCTGCTGCTGGCCGAGCTGGGCCAGGGCACCGTGGACTGGGAGCCCAACTTCGACGGCAGCCTGGACGAGCCCCTGGTGCTGCCGGCACGGCTGCCGAACCTGCTCCTGAACGGCACCACGGGCATCGCCGTGGGCATGTCCACCGACGTCCCGCCGCACAACCTCACCGAGGTGGCCGAGGCGCTGGTGCTGCTGCTGGACAAGCCGCGCTCGAGCGTGAGCGACCTCATGCAGCACATCCGCGGACCGGACTTCCCCACCGGCGGGGAGCTGGTCTCGTCGACGGCGGACATCGAACAGATCTACGCGACGGGCGGCGGCACGCTGCGGCTGCGCGCGGCCTGGCGGGAGGAGGGCGAGCACATCGTGGTCACCTCGCTGCCCCACCAGATTTCGGGCGCGAAGGTGCTGGAGCAGATCGCCGGCCAGATGCGGGCGAAGAAACTGCCGCTGGTGGAGGACCTGCGCGACGAGTCCGACCACGAGGAGCCGACCCGGCTGGTGATCACCCGCAAGTCCAGGCGGGTGGACAGCGAGCAGCTCATGTCCCACCTGTTCGCCACCACCTCGCTGGAGCGCACGCTCCGGGTGAACCTGAACGTCATCGCTCTGGACGGCCGTCCCCGGGTGTTCGACCTGAAGTCGCTGCTCACCGAGTGGCTGGAATTCCGCAAGGCCACGGTGACCCGCCGGCTCGAGTACCGGCTGAAGAAGGTCACCGAGCGCCTGCACATCCTGGAAGGCCTGCTGATCGCCTACCTCAACATCGACGAGGTGATCGCGATCATCCGCGAGGAGGACCAGCCGAAGCCGGTGCTGATGGAGCGCTTCGGCCTGACCGACGCCCAGGCCGAGGCCATCCTGAACCTGCGCCTGAGGAACCTGGCCAAGCTGGAGGAGATGAAGCTGCGGGGCGAGCAGGACGAGCTCGCCGCCGAGCGCGCGGACATCGAGAAGACGCTCGGCAGCAAGGCGCGGCTGAAGACCCTGCTGAAGAAGGAGATCCGCGCCGATACCGAGCGCTACGGCGACGCGCGGCGCACCCGCATCGTCGAACGCGAGGCGGCCCAGGCACTGGACGAGACCGAGCTGGTGGCCAGCGAGCCGGTCACGGTGGTCCTGTCCGAGCACGGCTGGGCGCGGGCGGCCAAGGGCCACGAGATCGATCCGGCCACGCTCAACTACAAATCCGGCGATGCGTTCCGGGCGGCCGCACGCGGCCGCAGCAACCAGACGGCGGTGTTCATCGACTCCACCGGCCGCGTCTACAACGTGCTCGCCCACCAGCTGCCCTCGGCGCGGGGCCAGGGCGAGCCGCTGTCCGGACGTTTCAACCCGCCCGACGGCGCCACCTTCCAGGGCGTGTTGATCGGCGATGCCGACGAGCGCTGGGTGCTGGCCAGCGACGCGGGCTACGGCTTCGTGGTGACGCTGGGCGAGCTGGCCACCCGTGCCCGGGCGGGCAAGTCGGTGCTCAGGGTGCCGAAGGGCGGCAACGTGGTGGTGCCGTCGCCCACCGAGTGGGTGGAGGGCGAGATGCTGGCGGCCGTCAGCAACGCCGGGCGGCTGCTGGTGTTCGACCTGGACGACCTGCCGGAGCTGGCCCGGGGCAAGGGCAACAAGATCATCGGCATTCCGGCGAAGAAGTACCAGAGCGGGGAGGAGCGGCTGGTGGCCGTCGCGGCCGTGCCGCCGGGCTCGGGCCTGGTCGTGCACTGCGGCGAGCGGCACATGACGCTGAAGCCGGGCGAGCTCGAGGGCTACGTCGGCGAGCGGGGCCGGCGCGGCGCGCTGCTGTCGCGGAACTACCGCAAGGTGGACCGGCTCAGCATCGCCTGAGGCCCGGCCCGCGGCGGCTCAGGCCCGGCGCTTCTCCGACAGCGGGACCACGGCCGTCTCCCCGACATCCTCGTCGCCGTCCTCGTCGGACTCCGAGGACGGTTCGTCGGCGCAGGGCTCGTCCGCGGAGGGCAGCCGGGTGGTCGCGGTGGCATACACTCCGGTGTGCTCGACGGTGTCGCCTTCGTCCTCGCCGTCCACGGGGGTCACCGCCGTGGCCTCGTCGGCGGACAGCACGGCGGTCTGGTCAGCCTCGTCGATGATGTCGCCGTCCCGGTCCGGCTCCCGGGGCATGACGGCGGTGGCGCCGGTCTGCTGCGCGCCGTCGGCCGGCCCGGCCTGCGCCGTCGCGGCCACGGTCTCTTCGGCGTCTTCGTCACCGCCGGCGGCTATGCTGTCGTCGAGATCGTCGCCGTGGGCGGTGATCTCGCGATCGAGCGCGATGGCGGCGTCGGCGAGTTGTCTGGCCAGACGCTGGGTGGCGGTGAACTCCTGCTCGTAGTCCTCCTCGAGCATTTCCAGGTCGGCCACCGTCGCGAGGGTGCCGGTGTCCTCGGTCTGCGCGTCCGCCTGCCCGGCGTCCTCCTGCGCGGTCTTGCCGGCGGCCAGCTCGGCGCCGGTGTCGACCTCCATGATCATGCTCTCGTCGATGCGCTCCTCGGGGGGCAGCACCGCGGCTCCCTCCGTCTCGGGCACCGTCTCGCTGTCGTCGCCTGCCGGGAATTCCATGCGCGCGACCGCCAGCTGCTGCTCGGTGATGACCTCTTCGCCGAGCGTGTCGTCTTCGTCCTCGTCGCCGAAGTCGAGGTCCAGGGACTTCAGTCTCGAGCGGGTGGCGTCGTCCCATTCCTCCTCCGAGACGATGACGTCGGCCTCCTCGGGCTCGAAGACGGGAGCGGGCATGACGTCGGTGCCCTCGTGCGCCGCCGTATCGGCCGCGGCACTGACCGCCGCTGCCGCGGCCGCCGTTCCGGCGCCGGGCCGTTCGCCGCGGGCCGCTGCCGGCGTCGGCGCGCGGCGGAAGAACTCGCGCACGCTGGAGCGGAATATGACCAGCCCCATGAGCAGACCGATACCGGCGCCGAACAGGGCGGCGAACAGCGGGCTTACGGAAGACCGGGATGCGGGCTGCGCGGCCGCGACGTCGGGCGCCGGCCCGGCCGGCGTCAGCGCCGCGTCGGGCGCCGTCTCGCCGCCGTCCGCGGCCTTGAAGGGGCTGGGGGTCTCGGCGGCTCCGCCGGTGTCGGCGCCGGCGGCCATCTCGTCCATTGCCTGGCGCACCGCGGGACGGATCCGCCCGGCGGAAGCACCGGCCGCCGCACTGTCGCCCGCGGTGACCGCAGGGGCGGCGGCGCGTGCGGCGGGAGCGGCGGCCGATGATCCGGTGCCGGCAGACTGTCCGGTATCTGCCGTCGTCGGCCGGCGGGCGTCGGCCGGGGCGTTCGTTCCGGCGGGGCCGTTCGCCGCGGCGGGGGTCGCCGCGTCGGGCGCAGTTGCGGCCGGGCCGGTCGTCGCCGTGGCCGGCGCGCCGTCCAGCACCGGAATCAGCAGGACGCTGCCGGCACGCAGCCGGTCCATGTCGCCGTCGATGAAGGCACCGGGATTCGCCGCGAAGATGCGCTCGGCGGTCGCCCAGATGCCGGTTGGCCGGTCGCTGACCCGCTGGGCGATCGTGGACAGGGTGTCGCCCACGCGCACCCGGTATTCGCTGCCCTGGCCGAGCGGCTGTGCCGGCGCCGGCGCACGGCTCGCGCGCGGGGCGGAGGCGGCCGACGGCAGCACGGCCGCCGGCTCGGCAGGCTCGCGGCGCGGTGCCGGCAGCGGCGCCGGGGCTTCGGCCGGTGCCAGGCCCGGCGGGTCGATGATCAGTGTGTAGGAACGGACGATGAACGGCGTGGCCGGGCAATCCACCTTGAGGTTCAGGCCGAGCAGGGGCTCGCGTATGCCCCGGTCGCTGCGGATCACCAGCCGGTTGCCGGCGGTGGAGCTCACCCGGCCGGCCGTCACGGCCGGCAGGCCGCCGGCATCACCCCGCACCAGGCTTACGCACTCCGCGGTCAGGCGCTCGTTGCCCCAGGTCGTGTAGGGCACCACCACCTCCAGCGGCTGGCCGAGTCCCGAGCGCACCACCGGCTCGCCCAGCTCCAGCGCGGCGGCGGGTCCGCCGGCCAGCACGGCGCACACGCAGCTCGCGAGCAGCGTCGAGCGCGGGGTCGTCCGCGGGCGCGGGTGTTTGATCGACTCCGGAGTCGCGCGATCGCTCGCGGTTCGGCCGCGGTCCGCCTGGCGGGCAGCCGCGCCGGTCGCCTGTTCGGTTTGGTCGTTCATCGGCGGCGATATCCTCGTTCCCTTCGGGCCCGCGATACGCATGCCGCGGGTGATTGTCGCGCGAGCATCGCCCGTCGGCCGCAGGTGGACCATGAAACCCGTCATAATTTCGGAAAAAAACGGGACCGGCCGTCCCGTATGCAGGCAGAGTGTGAAGCCGGTCACACGCTCCCGGCCGCCTCAGGCGGTCTCCTGCAGCACCACCTCGGGTTCGTGGACGTAGTAGCCCTGCATGTAGGAGATGCCGAGCTGCCACAGCACGGCCATGGTGTTGGCGTCCTCCACCCGCTCCGCGATGGTGCGGGCCCCGGCCGCCCGGGAGCGCTCCACCAGCGTCTGCACCTGGCGCTGCAGCGCCTCGTCCCGGGCCAGCGACTGGATCAGCGAGCCGTCGATCTTCACGTAATCCGGCTGCAGTTTCTCCACGGCCTTCAGCGAGCGTTCCTCAACGCCCACGTGCTCCAGTGCGAAGCTCGCGCCGAGGCTGCGCAGCGTATGGGCCAACACCGAGAACTGGTGCAGGTAGCGGATGGCGTCCTCCTCGGCCAGCTGGAAGCAGAACTGGCCGGCCTTCGCGCCGAAGGAGCTGAACTGTTCGCGCAGCCAGTCCGCCAGTGTTTCGTCCACGATGGAGTGGCGGGACAGGCGCACGAACAGCTTGCCGGCGCCGCTGGAGGCGGCCAGCTGGCAGGAGGCGCCGATCACCCAGCGGTCGATCACCTGCATGAGGTTGTTGCGCTCGGCCGCCGGCAGGAACTCCGACGGCAGCACCTTGTTGCCCTGTTCGTCCAGCATGCGGATGAGGATGTCGAACATGCCGTGCTGCTCGCCGTCCAGGCTGGCGATGGGCAGCTGCAGCAGCCGGAACCGGTTGTCCATGAGCGCGGACTTCAGGTGCCGTACCCAGATGGCGTCGTTGCGCCGCATGCGGGTGTCGGTCTCGGCCGTCTCGTTCATCAGCACCGTGGCGCCGCCGGCGTCCCGGCCGTGGGCCCAGGCCTCGGCCGCGCTCGCGATCAGGGGGCCGGACTCGCGCATCATGCCGGTGGCCGCACACAGGCCGATGGTGCAGCTGAGGCTCACTGCGCTTTCGTCGGCGGCGAAGCGGTGCTCCTTCACCTTCTCGAGCATCCGCTCGCCCCAGCGCTCGGCGTCCCGCTCGGAGCCCCGCTCGAGCAGCACCGCGAACACCGTGCCCTCGAAGCGGCCGGCCAGCTCGTCCTCGCCCAGCTCCTCGCGCAGCAGCGCGGCGAACTCGGCCAGCACGTCCTCCGAGCGGAAGATGCCCACCCTGGACTGCACGTCGGCGAAGCGGTCGGGCTTCACCCAGGCCAGCACGCGCACGCCGGACTCCACCGGTGCGCCGAGGCGTGCCTCCAGCGCGTCGACGAAATGCCGCCGGGCCAGCAGGCCGGTGGAAGGGTCCGCCGTGAGCGCCCGCTGCACCATCTCGCCGGTCTCACCGCCTTCCGGCGCCGCGGGGGCGATGGATACCTTGATGGCGGGCTCGCCGTCGTGCTCGGTCTTCTTCAGCTCGAGTTCCACGTCCAGCTCCGCCTCGTTGCCGGTGTCGGCCCGGGCGTGCAGCACGTCGTCCGTCCACTTGCCCTTCTCCACGGCCACCAGCGCGCCCTTCAGCGGGCCGTGGGAAGCCGCGGTGAAGCTGTCCATCAGGGGCATGCCCACCAGCGAGGCGGCGTCCGCTGCGCCGAACAGTTCCATCCAGGCCGGGTTCACGTCGACCACGATGCCTTCCTGCACGTAGGCGATGGCGTCGGCCGACTGGTTCATGTAGGCGCGCAGCTGGCGCTTGTACTCGGTGGCCGTCTCCAGCGTGCTGTTGAGCGCGCGCTCCATGCGGTGATTCCTGAGCTCGCGCTCCAGTACCGCCTGCAGGCGCTCGCGCTGCCGGAACGAGACCATGTCGCGGGCGCCCGCGCGCATGGCGGCGGCGATGGCGTCCTCGTCCACCACGTTGCCGATCAGCACCAGCGGCGTCTCCGGGGCGTAACGGTCCCGCAGGCGCGCGACCGCCGTGACCTCGGCCACCTCGTCCTCCAGCACCTGCAGGATCAGCTCCGGCTCCTCGGCCAGGGTCTCCTCCAGCTGCTCGGCGTTGCGCACCCAGACGCAGTGGGCCGCATGGCCCGCGTCGCGCAGCGCGCTGTTCACGCGTTCCACGTTGTCCTGGGTGGCGGTCAGAACCGCCAGTGGTACGCCTGTCTTCTGGGTCAAGCTGGAGGGCTCCGGTTACGGCTCGGCGGCGGCCGTGCGGCGCGTCGGTGTCCGCGCGATGTGCCCATGCGTACGGTCCGCCCTGATGCGCCGGGATACTACCTCAGCGTTCCGGCCGGTTGTCGCCGGCGTCGCAAAAACGTGACACAGATCATGCCGCACGCTGCCGCGGCGCCGACGGGTCGACATCGGGGGCCGGCTTACGCGGGGTGCGGCCGTCGCGGTATCATGGGCAGATCGGAACAGGGAAATCGGCAACGCCCGCCGAACGCGGGGCAGAGATCACGGGAAACACATGGCGAGTTACAGCACCAACGAATTCCGCTCCGGCCTGAAGATCATCATCGACGGTGATCCCTGCACCATCGTCGAGAACGAGTTCGTCAAGCCGGGCAAGGGCCAGGCCTTCAACCGGGTGAAGATCCGCAACCTGAAGACGGGGCGGGTGGTGGACAAGACCTTCAAGTCCGGAGAAAGCGTGGAGGCCGCCGACGTCATGGAGACGGAGATGCAGTATCTCTACGCCGACGGCGAGTTCTGGCATTTCATGGTGCCGGATACCTTCGAGCAGTACGCGGCCGACCAGAACGCCGTGGCCGACGCGCGCCAGTGGCTGAAGGAACAGGACACTTGCACCGTGACGCTGTGGAACAACTCTCCGCTGGCCGTGGCGCCGCCGAACTTCGTGGAACTCGAGATCACGGAGACGGACCCGGGCATCCGCGGCGACACCGCCCAGGGCGGGGTGAAGCCCGCGAAGCTCGAGACCGGCGCCACCGTGCGGGTGCCGCTGTTCCTGGAGCAGGGCGACGTCATCCGCGTGGACACCCGCTCCGGCGAGTACGTCTCCCGCGTGAAGGACTAGCGCCGGGCGACCGCGGTCGCCGGTGCCCGGCCTCAGAGCGAGCGCGCGGCCGCGCCCAGGTGGGCGCTCAGCAGCGCTGCCGCGGCCTCGAGCCGGGCCACGTCGTCGGCGCTGAAGCGGTCCGGTTCGGGGCTGTCCACGTCCAGCACGCCGTAGACCTCGCCGTCCCGCATCAGCGGCACCACCACCTCGGAGCGCGAATCCGGGTCGCAGGCGATGTGGCCCTCGAAGGCATGCACGTCCGCCACGCACAGCGTCTCCCGTCGCTCGGCGGCCGTGCCGCACACGCCCCGGCCGAGGGGAATGCGCACGCAGGCGGGCCTGCCCTGGAACGGCCCCAGCACCAGCTCGTCGCCGCGGCGGATATACAGTCCCAGCCAGTTCACCCGCGGCAGGCGTTGGTAGAGTGCGGCGACGAAGTTCGCGCAGCTGGCCAGGGGATCGTGCTCGCCGGCCAGAAGCGCCTGCAGGGCCGTGGTCAGTTCGTCGGCCGCCGGTGTCTCGCTCACGTCTCCGTCTCCCTCTCGGCGTCATCGGCGCCGTCGTCCGCGATCACCGGGAACGACTGCACCCGGCGGATGTTCTCGCAGCCGGCGGCTGCCATCACGACCCGGTCGAAGCCCACCGCCACGCCGGCGGTGGGGGGCAGCCCGTGGGCGAGTGCGTCCAGCAGGGCCTCGTCGGGCAGCATGTCGGGGCGGCCGCGGGCGCGGCGCGCGGCGCGGTCCGCCGCGAAGCGCTCGCGCTGCTCGCCGGCGTCGGTGAGTTCCACGAAGCCGTTGGCCAGTTCGCGGCCGTCCAGGAACACCTCGAAGCGCAACGCCAGCCGCGGGTCGGAGGCATCCAGTGCGGCCAGCGCGGCCTGGGAGGCAAAGCAATTTTTGGTTCAATGATTATTTGGGCTATATTATCAACAATTTTATAT
>CAYRZI010000033.1:5516-27920 GCA_964428605.1 uncultured Woeseiaceae bacterium | reverse complement strand
TCCGGCTCATAGCCCGGGATCACTTCCTTGTCGATGCGGACTTTCAGCAGCCGCTCGATGTCGCGCAGCAGCTTGTCCTCGTCCACGCAGACCAGCGAGATCGCATGGCCGTCCAGACCCGCACGGGCCGTGCGGCCGATGCGGTGGACGTAGTCCTCGGGCACGTTCGGCAGCTCGTAGTTGACCACGTGGGGCAGGCTGTCGATGTCGAGGCCGCGGGCCGCGATGTCGGTGGCCACCAGCACCCGGACCCTGCCGGACTTGAAGTCTGCGAGCGCTTTCGTGCGCGCGCCCTGGGACTTGTTGCCGTGGATGGCCGCGGCGTCCAGGCCGTCGGCGCACAGCTGCTTCGCCAGGCGGTTGGCGCCGTGCTTGGTGCGAGTGAACACCAGCACCTGGCGCCAGTTCTCCGCGCCGATGCGGTGCGAGAGCAGCTCACGCTTGCGCGCCTTGTCCACCGGGTGGACGAGCTGGACGACCCGGTCCGCCGTGGTCTTGCGCGGTGCCACCGCGATCTCCACCGGCGAGTGCAGGAAGCTCGCGGCCAGGCCGCGGATCTCCTTCGAGAACGTGGCGGAGAGCAACAGGTTCTGCCGTTTCGCGGGCAGCAGGTTCAGTATCTTCCTGATGTCGCGGATGAAGCCCATGTCGAGCATGCGGTCGGCCTCGTCCAGGACGAGCATCTCCACGCCCGAGAGGTCGACGGTGCGCTGCTGCACGTGGTCGAGCAGTCGGCCCGGTGTGGCGACGACGATGTCCACGCCGTTACGCAGGCTCTTGATCTGCGGGCGGATGCTGACGCCGCCGTAGATCTGCACCGAGCGCAGCGGCAGGTGGCAGCCGTAGTTCCGGACGCTCTCGCTGACCTGGGCCGCGAGTTCGCGCGTGGGCACGAGTATGAGGGCACGCACGCGGCGCCTGCCGCCGGGCGGTGACGCCATGAGCCGCTGCAGCAGCGGCAGCGTGAAGCCGGCGGTCTTGCCGGTGCCCGTCTGGGCGCTGGCCAGGATGTCCCGGCCGGCGAGGATGGGCGGTATGGCCTCGCGCTGGACGGGGGTCGCCTCGCGGTAACCCTGTTTTTCGACAGCACTCAGCAATTCGGCCGCGAGGCCGAGTTCGGAAAATAGCATGGATGGTTACTCCGGTTCGTCTGACCCGCAGCGCGACGGAGTCGTGCACGGTTCGGCCCAGACTGGATTCTTTGGGTGTGGCTCCGGGAGCGCGGGATGCGCTCAGGAGTGATTGGCGCAGACCGATGTGCGCCAGGGTGCGCGCACTCTAACAGATACGCGGGTAAAAGACAGGTTTCCGGCCGATGTCCCTAGCCGCGCCGCTGCCGCCGGCGCAGGCGTGCCGCCGCCAGCGCCATCGCCACCGACGCCGCCAGGCAATAGAAGCCGATCCAGATCATCTGCCGTGGCACCGGAATGCCCCGGTCGATGAGGGTGGCCGTGACGCCCGGTCCGGCGGCGGTGGCGAAAACCATCACCGAGACGGTGACCGAACGGATGGCGCCGAGGTGCAGGGTGCCGTAGGCCTCGGGCCAGAGCGATCCGAACAGGGTGGAGGACAGCCCGTAGGCCATGCCGAGCAGGAGCATGACGACGAACAGCAGCCAGGCCGGGCCGTCGATGCCGAGCACGAAGCAGGAGCCGGCCAGCGGCAGCAGGAAGAACGGCAGGATGGCGGGGGCCCGGAAGCGGTCTATGAGAGCGCCGCAGACGAGGGCGAAGACGACCGTCGTGGCGGCCGCCACCGACAGCGACAAGGCGTAGAACTGCGGCGGCCAGCCGCGCAGTTCCGTGAGGTAGTCCTGGTGGTAGAAGATGGTGGTGCCGATGAACGGCGGGCCCAGGACGCCGGTGAGCAGTACCCAGAACAGCGGGTCCGCCAGCACCTCGCGCCGTGTCCAGTGGCGGACGGGGAACGGGCCGCCCTCGGGGCCGGCAGGCTCGTGCTGCGGAGTCCTCGGCACCCGGTAGGCCCACCAGGCGAAGGGCAGGCCGACGGCGAGCAGGACGACGGCGCCGGCCACCCAGCCGGCCTGGTAACCGTAGGCGAGGGCGAGGGCTGCGAAGGCCAGTGGCAGGGTGGCCTCGCCGCCCTGGTGGCCGAGCACCACCAGTGAGACGGCACGGCCGCGCTGGGCGGCGAACGAGCGCCCGGTGGCCGTCAGCGCGGTGTGGGTCATCATGCCCTGGCCGAACAGGCGCAGCAGGAAGATGGCGAACACGAGGACGGCCACCGACGGCGCGTAGGCGGCGATGAGACTCGCGGCGGCGAGCACCGGCACGACGATCAGGATGACCCGCCGCTCGGGCAGCACGTCGACCAGCCGGCCGACCCACGGCAGGCACAGCGCGCTCGCCAGCGTCGCCAGCATGTACAGCCGCCCGATCTCGCCGTGGCTGAGACCGAAGGCGGCCCGCCACTCGGAGATGGAGGCCGAGATGAAGAAGGTCTGGCCGAAGCTCGAGAAATAGGTGAGCAGGAAGCCGCCCGCGATCCAGCGGAAGTTCAGCTTCAGGAACGCGAGCATTGTCGGAAAACCATGTAGCAGGGCCCTTTGGGAGGAGGCCGCAGGAGGCCCTTCAGGCCAGATCCCTTAGCCCTGCCAGGATTCCTGCATGGGCCGGAGGTCCATCTCGAAGCTCCGCGCCGTGGGCGGGATCGATGCCGCCCCGCCACCATGCTAGAGCATGAGGGGCCCGGATGGCGAGGAGCGCCGGTTCGGTGGGCCTGCCGCTCCGGCGACGGTTGACTCGGCTGTCGATTCGGATGACCGTGCCGGGACTGCCCAGGCAAGGAGCGAATCATGACGACACTGAACGAAAAGCAGGAAGCGATGTGCGAGCAGAGCAAGTGGGACTTCTCGGACCTCAAGGCGCTGTTCATCAACTGCACGCTGAAACCCTCGCCGCAGCTCTCCCACACCCGGGGCCTGATCGACATCTCGAAGGCCATCATGGAGAAGAACGGCGTCGCCGTGGAGGTGATCCGCGCCGTGGACCACGACATCGCCTACGGCGTATGGCCGGACATGACCGAACACGGCTGGGAGCGCGACGAGTGGCCGTCGATCCTGCAGAAGGTGATGGCGGCCGACATCCTGGTACTTACCTCGCCCATCTGGCTGGGCGACAAGTCCTCCGTCTGCACCAAGGTGGTCGAGCGGCTGTACGCGGCCTCCGGAGAGCTGAACGACGCCGGCCAGTACGCCTACTACGGCCGCGTGGGCGGCTGTCTCATCACCGGCAACGAGGACGGCGCCAAGCACTGCGCCATGAATATCCTCTATTCGCTGCAGCACCTGGGCTACGTGATACCGCCGCAGGCGGACGCGGCCTGGGTGGGAGAGGCCGGCCCGGGGCCCTCCTATCGGGACGAGGGCTCGGGCGGCCCGGAGAACGACTTCACCAACCGCAACACCACCTTCATGACTTGGAATCTGCTGCATCTCGCGCGCATGATCAGGGAGGCCGGCGGCATCCCGGCCCACGGCAATCAGCGCTCGGAGTGGGAGGCGGGCTGCCGCTACGACTTCCCCAACCCGGACTACCGGTAGGAGGGCTTCGGCTGCGGCCCGGCTTCACTTCAAACGCGGGGCACCAGGGGCGTAGACTCGGACGTCATCGGGACGAAAACGAGAGGGACTGGAAGATGTCTGCCGAGCGGCGCCGTGGCCCCCGTCGCCTCTACCAGGTAGCAGTCTCGTCAGGCCGCAGGGATCTGCCCCGGGGACTCAAGGCCTTCGGTCAGCACTGGGAAGAGCGTGAGCTGGATTTCGAAGCCGCGCGGGATGAGCTCCTCGACCTCGTGGCGCGCCTTCCGGAGCTGGCGGATGGCGCGGTGGAGCTGGCCGATCTCTGGCTGGCGGAGCATCGCCTGACTGCCGGGCAGCGCGACGCACTCATCGCGGCTCTCGGCGAAACGGCGACGGCCGACGATACCGCCGGAGAGGCGGACGAGAACACCAGCGAGCAGCCCACGCTGCCGGAGACCGGCGAGGCCGGGGCGGGGGAACCGCCGGCCGCGCCGCCGGCGCCGCCGGAGTTGGAGGAAGCTGGCCGGGAAAAGCCCGAGGGGGCCGGGCCTGCCGCAGATCGAGCCGGCACCGTCGTCCTGGCGGTCGCGGTTGCGGGTGTGCTGGTACTCGGCGCGTGGGCCTACCACCTGTCCAGCGCACCCGAGGCGGAACGCGCGACGCAGCCGGTCATCGTGGGCCCGGAGGGCGACCGCGACAGGCCGCCGGCCGTGGAAACGCCGCCGGAAGAGGCTGCCGAAGGACCGCCCGGGCCGCCCGTACAGACGGCGTCGGTCCCCGAAACGGCGCCCGAACCGGGTCCGCCGGAAGATACCGCGGTGGAGCGCGAGGACGGGACTGCCGAATCCGCGCCTGAGGGTGCGGTGTCCTTCGAGGAATCCCGCATCACGGTGGGCGAAGGTGCGGGCGCAATCGCCGTGCGGCTGCAGCGCGCCGGCGGCGGTGAGGCGCGGGAAACCGCGCTGGGTATCCAGGGGGTGACAGCCAGCGAGGGCCGGGACTACATCGATCCGGACTCGCCCACGGTGCGCTGGGCACCGGGCAGTGTCGGCGAGACGCTGTTCGTTCCGCTGATCGACGACAGTGTTCGGGAAGCCGACGAAACCCTGCGGATCACCATCGAAGCCGCCGGCGGCCCGGCGGTGTCGCCGACGACGCTGACCGTGCGTATCGTCGACGATGACGGGGGATAGCAGCGCCCTCCATGCGGACACCGCTACGGGTCGGAGGCCCTCCTGCCGGATAGGTCATAATGGCCCGATGAAGATATGGGTGGACGCCGACGCCTGTCCCGTGGTGGTGCGGGAGATCCTGTTCCGCGCCGCGAAGCGCACGGGGGTGGAGGTGACGCTGGTGGCGAACCAGGCGGTGGCGACGCCGAAGCTGGCGAACGTCACCGCACTACAGGTCTCCCGCGGCTTCGACGTGGCGGACGACGAGATCGTGCAGCGCGCCGCGCCCGGCGACCTGGTGATCACCAGCGACATCCCGCTGGCGGCGGAGGTCATCGCGAAAGGCGCCCATGCGCTGAGCCCCCGCGGCGAGCTGCACACCACCGAGAACATCCGCGCGCGGCTCAACATGCGCGACTTCATGGATACCATGCGCTCGAGCGGTGTGGAGACAGGCGGCGGCCCGGCGGCCTTCGGCCAGCGCGACAAGCAGACGTTCGCCAATCAGCTGGATCGCCTCCTGACGAGACATCACAAACCGTAGGCGGGCCTTCAGGCCCGACTGGTCAATGGATCGGACCAGGGAATCGGGGCTAAAGCCCCTCCTGCATATACAATTGGGGTATGCCTCGAGCCCATCCCCCCACCGGCTACGACCTCATCGGCGACATCCACGGCTATGCGGACCCGCTGGTCCGGCTGCTGGATAAACTCGGTTACGCCGAGCAGGGCGGCGTCTGGCGTCATCCCACCCGCGAGGCGGTCTTCCTCGGCGATTTCATCGACCGGGGTCCGCATCAGCGGGAGGTCATCGACATCGTGCGGCCCATGATCGAGGCGGGGGTTGCGCTGGCGGTGATGGGCAACCACGAATTCAACGCCCTGGCCTTCCATACGCCCCACCCGGAGACGGGCGAGCCGCTTCGGCCCTGGTCGAAGAAGAACCGGGACCAGCACGATGCCTTCATCACCGCCTACGCCGGCCGCGACGACGAGATGCGCGAGGTGCTCGACTGGTTCCGCACACTGCCGCTATGGCTGGACCTGGGTGCGCTGAGGGTGATCCATGCCTGCTGGGATCCGCACCTCATCTCCGAGGTGCGGGCCGAGGTGGACGGCCGGCATCTCTCGGAGGAGTTCCTGGTGGCCGGCAGCGAGCCGGGCACCTGGCAGCACCAGGCCATCGACTCCCTGCTGAAGGGCAAGGAGATCGACCTGCCGCAGGGTACGTCCTTCGCCGACAAGAGCGGCAACCACCGCCACCGCATCCGGGTACGCTGGTGGGACTCCCATGCCACCACCTACCGGGAGGCGCACTTCGGGCCGGAGTCGGTGGAGACCCACATCCCCGATGACCCCATCGCCGGCGACCACCTGGTGGAGTACTCCCACGACGACCCGCCCTGCTTCGTGGGCCACTACTGGCTGGAGGGCGAGCCGGCGCCGCTGGCGCCCAACATCGCCTGCCTGGATTACAGCGTGGCGAAGGAGGGCGGCAAGCTGGTGGCCTACCGCTGGGACGACGGCGACGTGTCCCTGACGAAAGAGAAATTCGTGGCGGTCAACCGCTGACGCTCGATGGCCCTCCTGCATCAGCTCGCCTCCGGCAGCGGCCGCGCGGGCGACGGCGGCGCCTCCGTCGGCTTGCGGTCGGTGAGGAACGGGATCAGCAGGATCGGCACCAGGACCAGCGCCGCGTCCAGGTAGTACATCGTGCTGTAGTCCCAGGTGTCGACCGCGACCCCCTGCCACGCGTTGGTGTACGAGATGGTCAGGTTCTGCAGCGCCATGAAGCCCGTGAACTGGGTGGCGGCGACTGCCGGATTCGTGAGCCCCATGAAGATGGCCGCCCCCACGCCGTAGTGCAGGCCCATGCACAGAGCGAACGAGATGGCGACCACGAAGTACTGATTGATGGTGACGCCTTCGACGCCCGCGCCGCCGCCCAGCGCGGCGGCCAGCCAGAGGGTGGGCAGCGTGGTCAGCGCGTAGAACAGCGCCAGCATCCTGCGCTTGCCGAGCCGGTCGGCGAGCCAGCCGCCGGCGACGCAGCCGAAACCCGACGCGAGCATGGCGTAGATGTTCAGCTGGCCGATCTGGTTGTCGCTCATGCCGAGGTCCACCTGCAACGCCGTGGACACCGCGCCCGAGAGAGCCATGGCGCCGATGGGCGTGAGTGCGAAGACCACGCCGATCAGCGGGCCCCTGCCGGAGCGGAACAGGCCGATGCCGAGTTCCCGCGCGAAACCGGCAACCGAATCCCGGAAGGCCCGCCAGGCGCCGTGCATCCGCTCGGCCACAACCGTACCGGCCGCCGGATCCCTGACGAAGAAGAGGACGAAGGCGAGCACAAGGCAGAGCAGTGCCGCAACGTAGAGGAACGAGACGTCGAAGCCGTACAGTCCGGCGACGAACATCGCCCCGCCGCCGCCGAGCGCCTGCCCGATGTAGGCGCCGGCGAACATGAAGCCGTTGCCCTGGGCGCGTTCGTCCTCGCGCAGGCTGCCCACGGCAAGGGAGTCTATGGCCACGTCGCAGGTGGCGGCGAACACGTTGTGGATGATCACCATCGTGATCAGCAGGTCGAAGTGCCGGGTGTAGTCGAGCTGGGCGACGAAATACAGCGTGATGATCATCAGCGCCTGGCACATGGCGATCCACGCCTTGCGCCCGCCGAAACGGTTCAGGGTGACCAGGTCCACCAGCGGCGCCCAGGCCCATTTGAAGGCCCAGGGCAGATAGAAAGAGGCAACGAAGGCACCGACCTGGGCCACGTCCAGACCTTCACGGCGCATGTAGGTGGCGATGGCGACGGCGGCGAACCCGAGCGGGATGCCCTCGCAGATATAGAGGATGCCGAAAGTGGTCAGCCGACCCTTCCGGGTATCGAGCATGTTTTTGCCGGACAAGTCGCGCCCCCGCCTGAGCCCGCCGGCAGTGTAACCCGTTTTGACCGAGCGGAAATGCCCGCAGGCCGCGACGGTGCTAAGCTCGGCGGAACGGCATCCTCGAGCGGGGCTCATGGGGAAGCACTACATCCTCATCGACTACGAGCACGTGCAGCCGGACGATCTGGCGCCGCTGCATTCACAGCCCGTACGGGTCTATCTCTTCGTTGGCGACCCGGAGGCGAGCCTGCCCTTCGACCTGGTCTCCTCGGTGCAGGCCCTCGGCGACCGGGCCACCTACGTGCCGGTGACCGGCGACGGCCGCCGCGCGCTGGAACTCCACGTCGCCTGCTGCCTCGGCCGGCTGGCCGAGCGGGACCCGGAAGGCCACCTGCACGTGGTCTCGCCCGACGACGGATTCGACGCGTTCATCGCGCAACTGCGGGCGGAGGGCGTGTCCGTGCGGCGGGCACGGAGCCTGGCGGAGCTGCCGTTCCTCGGCGCGGCCACGGCGAGCTCACGGGAGGAGCGGGTGGCCGAGGTGATCCGCAACCTCCATTCCCGCGGCCTGGCGCGGCCCCGGCGGCGCCGCACCCTGATGCGCCTCATCCATTCCCATTTCGGCCGGGAACTCGACTTCGGCGAGGTGCAGGCGCTCGTGGACGCACTGGTGGAGCAGGGCTGCGTGCGCTTCGAGGGGGAGACGGTGCACTACGCGCGGCCGATTACGAGAAGGTAGGAGGGCCTTCAGGCCCGATCATTCAATGAGCCGGGCATGAAGGCCCACCCAGAGATGACTCCGCTCCTACAGTAGCCAGGCAAAGGCCTTCTCCAGGTAGGCGCGCCCGTCCTCGCGCTGCCATTCCCCGTGGGCCATGATCACCCGGCGGGGGTCTTTGGCCAGCAGCGCGTCCAGCGCCCGGCGCGCCGGCGCCTTGTCGGTCCAGCTCAGCCGCAGTTCCAGCGGCGCGTAGCCCCAGGGCTCCGTGATCCTCCACAGCTTCGCGACCCGGCGGGAGAGCCAGCCCCAGTGTTTCTGCAGGAAATCGTCGCTGAAGTTCTCGGAGAGATCGCCGATGATCGCGGTGCCCGACGGACGGTGGAAGAAGATGATCTCGTCCATGGCCCTCGATCCGCGGAACCAGAACTGGTCGATCTGGCCGTGCCAGGCCGGCGGCGCCTCATCGGTGAGCGGTGCCTCGAAGCCGAGGTCGCGGCACTTGCGCAGCGTGCTGGCGGGTCCCCAGAGCTTCGCATCGGGCCAGGTCTGCTGCCAGTCGCGGAGGTACAGGTAGTGCAGCTTGTTCGGACTCACGAGATGAGCGACGGGGCCGAGTGCGTCTACCTCCGCCTGCAGCGGGTCGTCGAGCCGCACCGGCGACCACACCCACAGGCCGCCGTCCGCGAGACGCACGATGACCGAGCGGGTGGGGTACGGGAAGCCGTAGAAGCTGACGAGCCCGCCTTCCGCGAGCCAGAGCGAATCGCCGACCGACTCGAGCGCCATGGGGTCTCCTTCTGCGTCACCGAGGAGTGTGGGCTATCATGCCGCCATGAACCGGAAACTGCACCTGCCGGCCTTCGCCGGCGCCATACTCCTTCTCACAGGCTGCGCCACCATGACCGGATCCGAACTCGACCTGACCGAAGAGGGCCGGCTGCCGCCGTGCCCGTCTTCGCCGAACTGTGTCTCCAGCGACGCCGACCCCTCGGACGGCACCCATTATATACAGCCGCTCGAGATCGACGGCGACCCCCGGGCCGCCTGGCAGCGGCTGGTCGACTACGTGGAGAACGACGCCTCGTACACCATCGTCGAGCAGCGCGAGGACTACCTGCGCGCCGAGGCCCGCACGAAGATCCTGCGCTTCGTCGACGACGTGATCTTCCACCTGCGCCCGGCCGAGGGCGTGATCGCCATGCGCTCGTCGTCCCGCCTGGGCTACTCTGACCTGGGCAAGAACCGCAGCCGCCTGGAAGCGGTGCGTGCAGCCCTGAACCCCTGACTCCGTGCAGGAGGGCCTTCAGGCCCGACCACCGTCAGCCCACCGCCTTCAGCCCCGACCGCATCCGGTTGACGGATCGCAATGAGCGACCGCTATCCTGCTGCGAACCTGCAGTCAGATTCATCGCGACCCAGGAGACTTACGCAATGGAAGACCATGTCTACAAACAGATCGACGTCACCGGCTCTTCCACGGTGGGCACCGACGATGCCATCAGCAAGGCCATCAAGAAAGCCGGCGAGTCCGTGAAGCACATGGACTGGTTCCAGGTCACCGAAACCCGCGGCTACATCGAAGGCGATGCCGTCAAATACTGGCAGGTTACCGTGAAGATCGGCTTCCGTATCGAGGACTGACAATTCCGGGGACAGTTAACTCAATCAGCAGTTGAGTCAACTGTCCCCGAAACTCGCCAGAGGGTGCCCGGCTCGCCTTCGGCCAGGATGTAGAGGGCGCCGTCCGGGCCCGCGGCCACGTCGCGGATGCGCTCGCCGATCTCCCCGAACAGCACTTCCTCGCCGACGATCTCGCCGCCTTCCACGTCGAGGCGGCGCACGTCCCTGCCGACCAGCGCCCCCGCGAACAGGTCGCCCCGCCACGCGGGGAACAGTGCACCCTCGTACACCGTCAGGCCGGACGGCGCGATGGACGGCGTCCACACGTGCAGCGGCTGGCGCATGCCCTCCATCTCGGTGAACGGCGAGACATAGGCCCCGTTGTAGTCCAGGCCGTAGGTGATCACGGGCCAGCCGTAGTTCACGCCCGGCTCGATGACGTTCACCTCGTCGCCGCCCTTCGGTCCGTGCTCGTGCAGCCAGACGGTGCCGTCTGCGGCCACCGACAGCCCCTGGGCGTTGCGATGGCCGTAGCTCCAGACGTAAGGGGCGTCGGCGAACGGGTTGCCCTGGGCCGGCGAGCCGTCCGGGTTCATGCGGATCACCTTGCCCATCTGGCTGCCGAGGTCCTGCGCGGCCTCACGGTAGTCGAAGCCGTCGCCGGTGGTCAGCAGCAGTGTACCGTCCGGATGCCAGGCCAGCCGGCCGCCGTAGTGCACCGGCGTGTCCTTGCGCGGCGTGACGCGGAAGATGACCTCCACGTCGGTTAACGCGTCACCGTCCAGCCGGGCCCGCGCCACCGCCGTGGTGTTGGAGTCCGGCGGTCCCTCCGCATAGGAGAGATACAGCATGCGGCTGGTCCGGAAGTCCGGCGCGAGCAGCACGTCGAACAGGCCGCCCTGGCTCGCCCGATAGACGGCCGGCACGCCGGCGACCGGATCGCCCACCACGCCGTCTGCACTCACCGGCCGCAGCGTGCCGCCGAGTTCGGTGACCAGGAAGCCGCCCTCCGGCAGGAAGGCGACGCACCAGGGCATGTCCAGCCCGCTGGCCACCGTCTCGAGTTCGTAACCCGGCGCGTCCGCGGCGCCGTCCTGCGCAGCGGCGAGCGCCGGTGCGGCGGCGAGGACGAGGCAGAGGAACAGGTGCTGGCGCATGACGGCTCCGGTGAGTGCGCGATGACTGTGCTAGCCTAGCACCGGTTCGTGCGCTGCTGTAGCGCGTGTGAGGATGCAGGCGATGTGGCCCAGGCGGATCGGATCTTTCGTGCTCGCGGTGGCGGCGACCTACGTGCTCGGCGTCATCTCGGCCAGCCAGCACGTGGCCGCGAGCCTCGAGAGCATGGGCGCCGAGGTGGACTTCGGCACCCGGCTCGCGATGATCGGCCACGACCTCGGCGGCATGGCCACCTCGTTCCTGCCCATGATCGTCATCGGCTTGCTGGTGGCCTTCGCCGTGGCGGCCCTGCTCCTGCGCTGGCTGCCCCGCTATCGCTACCTGCTCTACACCCTGGCCGGCGCGGCCGCGGTGGTCACCATCCACCTGGCACTGAACGCCGCCTTCGACATCACGCCGGTGGCGGTCGCGCGCAGCCTCGGCGGCCTGCTCGTCCAGGGCCTGTGCGGCGCGGTGGGCGGCTACGTCTACGCCCGCTTCACCCCGACCACCGCGTAGGAGGGCCTTCAGGTCCGAAAATCCTGCGCAGCCCGTGCAGATATTGCCGTCGGCGACGGTGGTATTCCCGTTCTCGCTGCTGCGAACCCCAGCCGATTCAGCCACTTGCCCGACCTGGCACGCATCCTGCCGCTTTCCCTTTGAAGGTAAATACGGACGCGGCCGCATCGCCCCGATTGGCACAGGCCGCACCGGCATAGGAGGCACCATGGCCGACAATCCGCTCGCAGCCGAAGGCATCCCCAGGGAACTGGTCGACGAGATCGACGAGCACAAGACGTTCTTCCGCGTCGGCGGGGTCGTCTCCGTCATCGTGGGCGCGCTGGCGATCCTCATGCCCACCGTGGCCACCCTCGCTGCCGAGCTGCTGTTCGGCATACTCCTGACGGTGAATGGCATCGTCGGTCTGGTGACCGCCTTCTGGGCACGCAGAGCCAGCCGGGTGGCGTCCGGGTTTTTCCTGTCGCTGCTGGCGCTCGTCGCCGGTCTGCTGCTGCTTGTCTATCCGCAGAGCGGCGTCTTCGCGCTGACCCTGATCATCATCGGCTTCCTGGCCGCGAGCGGCGTGCTGAAGCTGTGGTTCGCCACCCGCCTGGAGCGCGCGGCAGGACGCGGCTGGATGATCGCCGGCGGCGTGCTGTCGCTGGTCCTGGCCGTGCTGATTGCCGTGGGCCTGCCCGGCTCCGCGCTGTGGGTAATCGGCTTGTTCCTGGGCGTGGATCTGATCTTCTACGGCGTGACCCTGCTCGCCGTATCCCGCATCCCGGCCAGGTTCGGCGGAATGTAGGAGGGCTCCTACCGCAACCCGATCTCGCCCTCGTCCCGCACCCGGATCGGGCGGGTGAACGTGCCAACGTCCAGCTTCGCCTCCAGCGCGTAGGAAAAGCGGTCCCGCGGGCTCGCCATCAGGTCGGTGACCAGACGGATGCCGCCGAGCAGATTCGGCGTGGCGGTCACCACCACGTCGCCCTCGCCGTAGCCCTCGATGACGGGCAGCTCGTTCTCCGCGCCCTTGATCAGCTCGCTGCCCTCGAGGCTCACGGTATAGGCCAGACCCTGGAGTTTCAGCGCCTCCCGGTTGGGGTTGACGATGTGCAGCCCGATCTCGAAGCGGGGGACGGCGCCCTGGGCCGGCAGGGGCCGGAACGAACTCACGGTGACGGTGGGCGTCTCGAAACCAGGCCGCAGGCCGGTGCAGGCGCCGAGGCCGAGTGTCAGCGTCAGAATGACGAGTACGGGGACGGACGGACGCATCACGGCGGTGCTCCTGGCATGCGCGGACATCCGCGCGCAGATGCAGCTTACGCCGCGTTCGCCGCGGCGTCGACGTCGACGGGCTTCTCCCAGATGAACACCCGCATCGGCGGTACGTTCAGTATCTCGTGCTGCACTACGGGATCGCCCATCACCGGGCGCATATAGCGGGCCACCCAGTCGGTGAACTGGTAGGCGACGAAGCGTCCGCCGGGTTTCAGCGCGTCACGGATGGCGCCGGCGATCTCCTCGCACAGACCGGCGGGCATGGTGGAGAACGGGATGCCGGAGATGACTGCGTCGGCCCCCTCGAAGCCGCGGCTCGCCAGCTGCTCGACGATGGAGCTCGCGCAGCCGTGGACGATGTCGAAGCGCTCGTCCTCGATGGCTTCGAGCACCGGCACGAAGTCCGCCGTGCGCTCGATGGCGATCAGCCGGCCGCCCGATCCCAGTGCCTTAAGCATGGAGAGCGTGGTACCGCCGGTGCCCGCGCCCAGCTCCACCACCACCTGTGCATCCCGCAGTCCCGCCGCCTCGATAACGCGGCGCTTAAGGAACGCCGAGCTCGGTATCACGGATGCGACGACACGGGGGGACTTCATGAAGGCCTGGAAGAACGTCCAGGTCTCGTTCGGCATGCGAGGCTCCGTTCCGGCGCTCCACGCCGGGTTAGATCACGCGCTCAGGCTTGCATCCCCGCCGCCCCGGGTCAAGCCGCCACCGTAGCAGGAGAGCCTTGTGGGAGGGCCTTCAGGCCCGATTCCGCTAACCCCGATCCGCCTCCACCTCGTGCAGCCGCCCGGTCTCGACGTCGTAGACGAAGCCCCGTACGGCGTCCTTGTGGGGCACGAAGGGGCTGTTGCGGATGCGGCGGATCGACTGCACCACGTCCTCGGCCGGGTCCGGAAACGCCTCCAGAGCGAAGTGGGGCCGCACGCCGGTGTCGTCCTCGATCTCTGATTTCAGCGCGTCGTCCCTGAAGGTCAGCATGCCGCAGTCGGTGTGATGGACGAGCACGATCTCCCGCGTGCCGAGCAGCCGCTGGGAGATGGCCAGCGAGCGGATCACGTCATCCGTCACCACGCCGCCCGCGTTGCGGATGACGTGGGCGTCGCCTTCCTCCAGGCCGAGCAGCCGGCCGGTCTCGAGGCGCGCGTCCATGCAGGCGACCACCGCCACCTTCTTGCCCGGCGGCATGGGCTTGTCGCCCTTGTCGAAGGTCTCGGCGTAGCGTTCGTTGGCGGCAAGGAACTCCTCGGTCGCGGACATGATCTTTCTCCCGGCTGATGACTACAGGGCCCGGAAGGCTACCGGCCCGCCCGGCCGCCGTGAAATAGAGCTTTGTTACCGGGGTATTCCATTCCGTTATATGACCGGTGCCGGCCGGCCGGAAACCGCGTATCCTCACGTGCTGCCGACATCGCAGGGGGAACGCCATGACCACCATTACCGAGATCGCGGCGGACGTCTTCCGCATCTCCACCTTCGTGCCCGAGGCCGGCATCCAGTTCAGCCAGTTCCTGGTCCGCGACGACGAGCCGCTGCTCTACCACACCGGCATGCGCTCGCTGTTCCCCGCCGTGCACGAAGCGGTGGGACAGCTGATCGACCCCGCGAGCCTGCGCTGGGTCGGCTTCAGTCATTTCGAGCCGGACGAGTGCGGTTCGCTGAACCGGTGGCTGGAGCTGGCGCCGGGCGCGTCCGCGGTGACCAGCCACGTGGGCGCCATGGTCTTCCTGGGCGACTATGCGGCGCGAGCACCCCGCATCCTGGCGGACGGCGAGATCTTCGAGACCGGCGCGCGCCGGTTCCATTTCTGCGCCACGCCCCACCTGCCCCACGGCTGGGATGCGGCCATGCTGTTCGAGGAGACGGAGCGGGTACTGTTCTGCTCCGACCTGCTGCACCAGCTGGGCGACGTGGAGGCCGCCACGGGCAACAGCGTCACGGAGCGATTCCGCGAGACCCTGACCGAATACCAGCAGGGTCCGATGCGTGGCTACATGGCCTGGACGCCCGACACCGGGACCCACCTCGCACGGCTGGCTGCGCTGACGCCGCGGGTCTGTGCCACGATGCACGGCTCGGCTTACGAGGGCGACGGCGCCCATGCCATGGCCGAGGTGGGGGAGGTAATGCGGGAGGTCTACGCGCCCGCCTGAATCAGCGCCGGAGTTCTCCGGCCTCGGCAGCCGGACGCGGTGCCGGCTGTGCCGCCTCGTTCAGGTGATAGGCGTCGGCGACGTAGCCGGGCCCCTTCATCACGAAGACGATGAAGCAGGCGATGGAGACGGTGAGCGCCGCCGTCCAGAAGGTCACCACCAGCGCGATGGCGAAGATGTCGACGCTGGCGATGCGCTTGGCCACGTCGAAGCCCGGATCGCCGGCCAGCCAGAGCCGGATCAGGCCGGAGAGCAGGAACGGCGCCGCCGTGCCGACGAGGACGATTCCCGGCATGCGCCTGAGGATGTCCATCTCGATGCCCGGCGGGTCCCGCCGGTCGTGGAGTCGTTTGAACAGCCTGTCCATGATGAAAGATTAGCACCGCTGCCGTGCCGGTGGCAGCGCCCTTCAGCCCTTGTCGAGGTTCGCCCGGACGGACCGCAGCGTGCAATTCCTGCAGCCGGCCGCGCAGACCATGCCACGAGCGCGCCGTATCCCGGACGCCGCCGGGACTCCGGCGGCGCGGCAGCGGCTGGCACGTTCCCTGCATCCACCCGAATGACGAAGCTGCAGAGAGCCGGCGGCCCGTGGCGGCTGCCGGGACCGATATGACGATACACCTCGCCTTCCAGCCGCTGATCGCGCTCCTCGCGGGCATCCTGATCCTGGTCGTCCCGCGACTGCTGAACTACGTGGTGGCCGGCTACCTGATACTCGTGGGGGTAGCGGGCCTCGTGGGCGTATAGCCGCGCCCTCGTCGCCGTGTCCGCCGAATCCGGCGTTCCGCTCCCGTCCATGGACGTGGCCTGGTCCCAGGTGCTGTTCCACCTGGGTCAGCTCGCCATCGCCTGGATACTGTCCCTGCCGGTGGCCTGGGACCGGGAACGGCAGAGCCGCGGGGCAGGCCTGCGCACCTTCCCGCTGGTGGCCGTGGCTGCCTGCGGCTATACGCTCGTGGGCATCTCCGTGCTGACCTCCACCGAGGCGGAGTCCCGCATCCTGCAGGGCCTCATCACCGGCATCGGCTTCATCGGCGGCGGCGCCATCCTGAAGAGCGGCGGCAGCGTCAGCGGCACGGCCACCGCCGCCAGCATCTGGAACACGGGCCTGATCGGCATGGCGGTCGCCTTCAGCCGCTACGAGGTGGCCCTGGTGATGGCGCTGATCAACTTCGTGACGCTGCGCTACGTGCAGCGCTTCAAGCAGGACGAGACCGATGTGGGGGGAGGTTGAGCAGGAAGGCCCTCCCGCACACATCCCCGCAATGTAGACTTCGTGGCTGCACAACCACGGAGGCCTGCCATGACCACTTCCACGATGCGATTGCTGCCGCTGCTCGCAACAATGGCCGCGGCGCTCTCCCTCGCCGCCTGCGGCAACGAGCCCGCGCCCGAGTCGGCGCCGGAGCCCGCCCCCGAGGGCGCAGCCGATGTCGCCGATGCCGCGGCGGAGCCCGCCGATAACGTCGCCGCCTACGAGCAGGCCATCGACGCGCAGCGCGAGGTCGTCAGCGAGATCACGGCCGTGCTGGAGGGCGTCACCGACGAGGCCTCGGCGGAAGCGGCGGCGCCCCGCATCGAGGAGCTGAGCCGTGAGCTGCAGAGCCTGGCGATGCGCATCAACGCCATACCCCAGCTGCCCTACGCCGAGCAGCAGCGCATCAGCGAGGAGCGGGCCGGCAGTACCGCGGCCCGGCGCGAACGGGGCAAGCAGATGCTGAAGATCGAACAGTACCCCGTGCTGAAGGAGGCCTGGACGCGGGGGATGCGCGGGGCCGAGGGGTGATGGCGAATGGTTGCCGGGGCGTGGTGCCCGGGTGCCCGGTCGGGCCTGAGAGGCGGATCGGGCCTGAAGGCCCTCCTACGTATTTTTGAGGCGGCGCTGGAGCCAGGGGCGGATGCGCAGGAAGCCCCGGTAGAGGCGCTCGAGCACCCACAGTACCGGGGGGAAGCGGGCCAGCAGGCCCAGGGGGCGCAGCACCGGGATGGCGCGCCACATGGCCGCGAAGGCGGCGGCGCCGGAGACGATGGGCCGGCCGTCCTCCCGCGCGTGGAAGCGCTGCATGAGGGTGGCGCGGTCCAGCGGGCAGTCCCCGCCGTCCTGGATGGCCACGAAGCGGATGGCGTTGCGGCGGTCGAGTCGGCGCATCAGCGCGATCTCCCGCAGGCACAGCGGGCATTGGCCGTCGTACCAGACGGTGACTTCCGGATTGGCCGTAGCGTTACTCATAAAGGAATATTCGGGGCATGGGCCGGGGCCGATGCACCGGGCGCTCAGCCCTCGGCGTTGCGCTCGAGCTGCAGCAGATGGGCGAAGGAGGGCACCACCAGTCCGTCCCGGCGGCCGTGCAGATAGCGCTGGTTCTGCCCGGTTGCATCCAGGTTCTCCACCACGCTCCAGCCGGCGGCGGCCGCGAGGCTCCCGATCTCGTCCGGCTCGAAGAAGCTCAGCATCGGTTCCTGCTGCAGGGCGACGGCCATGCGGGTGCCCCACAGCAGCAGGTTACCGGCGGCGGTCGGCGGCTGCGCACTCCAGTAGTCGAGGACGAGGCGTGAGCCCGGCGCCGTGGCCACCGCCAGCGTCTCCAGCGTGCCTGCGATGGCGTCCCGGGTGAGGTAGTAGGTGGCGCCGAGCCAGGAGACGAAGTCCGGCGCGGGCCGGGTCGGCCAGACGTCGGCCAGGCTCTCGGTCTCGAAGTCGATTGGCAGGAAGGCGAACTCCGCCGGCACGTCCAGGCCGCGGCTGCGCAACAGCTCGCGCTTCCAGCCCTGGGTGGCCGGGTGGTCGATCTCCAGCACCTCCACGGTTGGTGCCGGCTGGCGCAGGGCGAACGTGTCCAGCCCGGCGGCGAGTATGACGTAGCGTTCGGTGCCCTCGCTGCGCGAGGCCGCCAGGGTGTCCTCGGCGTAGCGGCTGCGCACCACCACCTGGGAGCGCAGCGCCGTGAACGCGTCCGCCTGGCGGATGTAGTAGCCGCGCCAGAAGCGGGTGAGGGCGCCGAGGCGGCGGATATAGCGCTGCTGGTAGCCGGGCAGCAGGCGCTCGGCGACGGCGTCGTCGAGGACGGGCGGAGGATCGTCCAGGCGCAGGTGCACCGCCCGGGCGAAGGCGGTGCCGAATGCGGTGCGGCTGGGTGCGTTTTCCATAGCGCAGAATTCCGGGGACAGTTAACTCAATTGCTAATTGAGTTAACTGTCCCCGGAATTCAGGCGTCGTCCATGTTCACGATGACGAAGACGACGGCGCAGCACAGGAAGTACTGCAGCGCGCCTTCCAGCGACTGGGCGCCGAGCTGGGTCTGCCACATCTGGAACCAGGAGCCGCCGATGGCGAGGAAGAAGCCGAACCACACGATCATGCCGATGCCGGCGCCCATCAGCGCCCAGGTCTTGGCGCCGTTGAACGCGGCGGCCGGCGCCCTGCGGTTGGCCCAGAGATCCCACGCGCCTTTCAGCGCCACCAGGCCCGCGGCCAGCTCGCCGGCGATGATGACGGCCAGCACCAGACCGGAGACGATCGGGCTGGTGACGGCCGGCACCAGCGACGATGCGTAGTACTCGTGGTTCGCCATGGCGAGTACGGCGCTCACCACCTGGTGCGCCGCTTCGAGGTTGACCAGGTTCTGCAGCCCGTAGAAAACGGCCATCAGGCCCAGAAACACGATCAGGACGATCTTCAGATAACGGATTGGCATCACGATGCTCCCCCCGGAGAAAGGCCGTCAGTGTACAGAAACCCGCCTGTCGGAGCAGATTTCGGCATCGCTCGCGGCAACGAGGCGGCTCAGTGTCCGCACCGTCAGATACGGAATGCGGGGATGCGGTCATGGAAGCGAGACACCGGAGAGAGGGCGCCGGCATCGGCACCGCCGGGGCAGCACTTTTCGTCGTGCTGCTGATGAGCGTCGACGTGGCGGCGGCGCCCGTCGGCGAGGAGCGATCCGGCTACGAGCGGCTGGAGGACGGCGAGGAACACGCGCTGCCGCTGGCCGAGCTGCTGCGCCGGGGCGAGGCCGCCTTCACTGCCCGCTGGACGCCGGCGGAAGGCGGCGGACGGCCCTTCACCGACGGCACCGGCGGTGCGCTGGCCGATGACTCGGCGCCGCTCGTCGGCCCGCGCAGTTTCAACCGGGTCTCCGGACAGGACGCGAACAGCTGTGCCGGCTGTCACAACGTGCCGGCGGGCCGTCCGGGTGGCGGCGGCGATTTCGTCACCGGTGTATTCGTGGCGGCCCAGCGGTTCGACTTCGCCAGCTTCGACCTGGCCGATACCGTGCCGCTCAGGGGCTCCCGGGACGAACGCGGCACCTTCGCCACGCTGCAGGGCATCGGCAACTTCCGGGCGACGCCGGGCATGTACGGCTCGGGCTACATCGAGATGCTGGCCCGGCAGATGACCGCCGAGCTGCAGACCATCCGGGATGCGACGCCGCACGGCGGTGCCCTCGAGCTCGAGACCAAGGGCGTCTCGTTCGGCACGATCCGGCGCGCTGCCGACGGCGCCTGGGACGTCTCCGAGGTGGAGGGTCTGCCGCCGCAGAGTCTCACGAGCACGGGCCCCGACGATCCGCCTGGCCGACGGCTCGAGCCCCGCGGCGGCGTCGTCTGGGTGCCCGCGTTCACGGACCTGAAGCTGCACGACATCACCGCCGGGCCCGGCGCGCCGGGCGGAGAGGCCATCGACATCAATCAGCCGGCCGGCTCCGCCGGCTTCTTCGCGGGCAATCGCCGGTTCCTCACCAGGCGTCTGTGGGGGGCGGCCAGCGAGCCGCCTTACTTCCACCACGGCCGTTTCACCACGCTGCGCCAGGCCACCCTGGCCCACGACGGAGAGGCGCGGGCCTCGCGGCAGGCATTCGAACGGCTGAGGGCGCACGAGCGGGACGCGGTGGTCGAGTTCCTGAAGTCGCTGCAGGTCGCGGTGCCGGGGGAGCGGGGCGGGCGCGGCCGCTTGCGCCGGCAGTGACTTCGCCGGCGCCGCCGATGAGTGCGTATACTGCCCCCGGCCGGACACCGCTTCGGGGGGAGCATGGAATACATCGGTCTTATCGGCGCCGTTGCGCTGCTCATCTGGCTCGCGCTCAGGGGTATCAACATCGTCTTCGCGGCGCTGCTGTGCTCGGTGGTGGTCATCGTCACCAACCAGCTGCCGGTCGCCGCCGGGCTCACCGAGTATTTCTCTTTCGGGCCGCTCGGTGCGTTCACCTTCGCCGGGCGGTTCTTCCTGCTGTTCGCCGCCGGCGCCATGTTCGGGCGGGTCATGGGCGAGAGCCACGCGGCGGCGAGCATCGCGCTGGCGCTGGTAGACCGGCTCGGTGCGCACCGGGCGCTGTGGATCACGGTGCTCGCCTGCGCCCTGCTGACCTACGGCGGGGTGGTGGTGTTCGTGGTCATCTTCGCCATGTATCCGCTGGGGCTGAAGCTGCTGCAGCAGGCGGACATCCCCAAGCGGCTGTTCTGCGGCGCGCTGGCCCTGGGCGCGGGCACCTTCACCCTGACCGCCATGCCGGGCACGCCGTCCATCCACAACGTCATCTCGGCGGCGGCGCTGGATACCACGCTGTTCGCCGGCGGCTGGTACGGGCTCGCGGGCGGCGCACTGATGTTCGCCGGCGGTATGTGGTATCTCGAGCGCCAGCGCAGGATCGCCGCCGCCAACGGCGAGCATTTCCAGCCGGGCCCGAACGACCCGGTCTCCACGGCCAGCGTCGGCGACCCGGAGCATCCCCACTGGCTGCCGGCCGCGCTGCCGCTTGCCCTGGTGCTGGGCACCATCGTGGCGCCGCGGCTGATCATCATGTCGCTGGACGAGGCCACGCTGGCGCAGTCCGGCTGGTTTTTCGCGCTGCTGCGCTTCGCCGACGGCCAGCCCGTCGTCTGGCCCAGCATCGCGCTGCTCGCCGGCACGCTGCTCGCGGTGCTGATGTTCCCCACCGTGCGCGCCCGGGCGCTGGAGGTGGTCGGCCACGGCACCCAGGACTCGATCATGCCGCTCATCAACACGGCGGCGGTGATCGGCTTCGGCGGCGTCGTGACCCAGACGGAGGGTTTCGGTCAGTTCGCCCGGCTGATGCTGGAGTCCGGCCTGCCGCCTCTCGTCTCCATGTTCGGCTCGGTGAGCCTGGTGGCCGCCATCACGGGGTCGGCCTCGGGGGGGCTGCAGATCTTCATGCAGACGATGGCGCCCGCTTATCTCGAGATGGGCATCGAGCCCGGTACGCTCCATCGGCTGGCGACCATGGCCAGCGGCGGCTTCGACTCGCTGCCCCACTGCGGCGCGGTGGTGGCCATGCTCACCATCACCGGCCTCACGCACAAGGAGGCCTACCGGGACGTGGGCATCATCACGGTGGTGATACCGGTGCTGGCGACGCTGGCGATGGTCGGGGTGGCGGCCGCAATCTCGTAGGAGACCCTGCAGGCCCTCCCACATGAGCGTGGGTCAGCGGCAGCTGTTCGGCGGGATCAGCCGTTCTATCCGGCGCCAGTCCACGATCTTGAAATTCTGGCTGCGGGCGCCTTCGTTGATGCCGTCCTGGGCCACGAAGATGCCGCGGGGGTAGCGCGGGCCGAGGTCGGCGGCAACCGCGTCGATGCCGTCGGTCTCCTCGGTGCCGTCGATGCCGGCCGCCTCGTTGGCGGCCACGCGGAACGAGACCAGGTAGCGCACCTCCTCGGCCAGGCAGTAGACGGCGTAGCTGTTGTCGCCCTGGCTGGAGGCCAGCAGATACCGGGGACCCTCGGCCGGCGAGTAGATGGCCAGCCCCTCGACGTCGGCCACCAGCGCGGGGCCGTCGACACTGTCGACGAGTTCGGGTGACCAGGGTGCGGCAGGGTCCAGCGGAGCCCGCCAGATGCCCCGGGGCTCCTCGCCCACGTAGACGTGCCCCGTGGCCTCGTCGACGACGCAGCCCTCGGGCTGACCTTCCAGCCGGAACTGCCGTGCGAGCCGGGCGGAGAAGGCTGCCGGGCCGGTGCGCTCGAGAGCCCACTGCTGGTAGCGGCCGTCCTTGTCGTTCACGAACACATGGAAGCGATCGTGGCCCGCCGTGCCGATGCAGATGCCGTAGACCTCCCCGAGCCCGGTGGCCACCGAGGAGCCGGCCAGGCGCTGCGCCCGGTCCGTGGCGGCGTCGAGCAGGAAGACGTCGATGCTGTTCGTGGTCCGGTTGCTCCCGACCGCCACCGCGTCACCGCCGGGCAGCGGGCGCACGTCGACGTTGTTCAGGCGTCCGACTTCCACGGACTGGATCTCGCGGCCGTCGAGCCCGTACAGGTTCAGGCCCCGCAGCTTGTTGCTGCCGAGGATCACCGCGCTGTCGGCCGGGGAGGTGGGCAGCCAGACGGCCGGGTCGTCGGCCGCGTCGCC
>CAYRZI010000033.1:0-5416 GCA_964428605.1 uncultured Woeseiaceae bacterium | reverse complement strand
CCGTTGCCGAGCAGGACGGCGCGCTCGATGGAGAACTCCCCGAACGCATTGGCCAGGTCCTCCGGCGAATAGCGGGGGGCAGGGCGTTCGTCCGCCGCGGCGTTGCGCCTCGCCAGGTGTCCGCCGTCCACCGGGCAGAACCCGCCCGGCTGCGCCGGCATGAGCGGGTCCCGGTAGGCCACCAGGGCGTGCACCAGGGTGCCGGGCAGGCCGCGGGCGGCCAGCCGCGAGGACAGCGCCGGCAGGGCGGCGGGCTGCAGGTAGTTCAGCAGATCCCAGCACAGCACGATATCCACCGGCTCGGGGTTGCGCGGCGGCAGCGCTTGCTCCATCTGCTCCCGCAGCTGCTCCTCACCGGCGTCCTCCGGCGCCATGAGCGCCGCCGGATCGTCGGCGAGATCCGCGATCTCCAGGCGGCAGCGGAAGCGGCCGAAGAGCTCGATGTTCTCCGGCCGCGCCGGCCCGAGGTCCAGGATGACCCAGCGGCCGCCATCCTCCATGCGCTCGACCAGGGAGCGGAACAGCGGGACCCGCACGGGCCCCGCTGCGCCGGACAGCGCCTGCGCGGCCGCGCCCGCCATGTCAGGCTACCGATTCCTCTTTCTTGCCGGCGGCAGCCGCGGACGCCACGGCGGCCGGCTTGCGGCCTCCGCCCTGCTTGCCCAGCGCGGCCTCGACGGCCTCGGCATCCATCTCGATGGAGCCCTTGAAGTGCGCGCCGTCCTCGAGGCTCACCCGCGGTGCGGTGATGTTGCCCTTCACCCGCGCGTTGCGGCGGATGGCCACCTGCTCGGCGCCGTACAGATCACCCTCCATCACGCCGTCCACCGTGATGGCCTTGGCGTAGACGTCGGCGTGGATCTCGCCTTCCTTGCCGATGGTGAGGCTGTTGTTGACCAGCTTCACGGTACCGGTCACCCGGCCCTCGATGCGCAGGTCCTCTTCCCCCTGCAGATCGCCGTCGATGCGGATGGAGCGGCCGATCACCGCCATCTCGCCGCTGCCGCCGGCGTGGGCGGGCCTGGCTGCGGGCGCGCCCGTGCTGCGGTTCTCGCCCGGGATCTGTGCGGACTCGCCGCCTTCCTTCCTGCCACGTTCGAACATCGCTGTCCCCTCTCGATATCGGTGTGATTGACGCGGTTGCGGTTCGAGCGGTTCTAGCACGCGGCGCGTGTGCCAACAACTGTCGCTATGCGGCGACACGGGCCGGATTCTCGCGCGCCTCGTCCGTTACACTGTTGCCCGGGTCGGGGCGGACAAATACGACAACGGGAGATGCGACGATGGCAATGAACGACGGGGGACTGACGAGGCGGCAGGTACTCACGCTGATCGGCGGTGCCGGCGTGGCGGCGGCCACCGGCGGCTGCGGCGACGGCGGCGCACCGGGGCCGGCCGGCACCGCGCCGCCTGCATCGACCGTGCCGCTGCACTACGAGAGCCTGCTGTCGCTGGCGGCGCGCATCGAGGCGCGGGAGATCTCGCCGGTGGCGCTGACCCAGGCCATGCTCGGCCGCATCAAGGAATACGAGTCTTCGCTGCGCGCCTATGCCACGGTGATGCAGGTGGCCGCGCTCGAGGCGGCCGAGCGGGTGGAGACGGAGATTGCCACCGGCAACTACCGCGGTCCGCTGCACGGGGTGCCGGTGGCGGTGAAGGACCTCTGCTACACCGAGGCGGTGCCGACCATGGGCGGCATGTCGGTCTACCGGGACTTCGTGCCGGAATATGACGCCACGGTGGTGGCCCGGCTGAAGGCGGCCGGCGCGATTATCGTCGGGAAGCTCAACCTGACCGAGGGCGCCATGGCGGGTTACAACCCGGATCTGGAGGTGCCGCGCAATCCCTGGGACCCGGAACTCTGGCCGGGGGTCTCGTCCAGCGGCTCCGGTGTGGCCACGGCGGCCGGGCTGTGCTTCGGCTCGCTGGGCACGGATACGGGCGGCTCCATCCGCTTCCCCTCCATGGCCAACGGCGTGGTGGGCCTGAAGCCGACCTACGGTCGCGTCAGCCGCTACGGCGTCATTCCGCTGGCCGAATCGCTGGATCACGTGGGCCCGATGACCCGGCGGGTGGCCGACGCGGCGGCCATGCTGCAGGTGATCGGCGGTCCCGACCCGAACGATCCCACCACGCTCCAGGAGCCGGTGCCGGACCTGTTTGCGGCGCTCGATGGCGGCGTGAAGGGCCTGCGCATCGGCTACGACGAAGCCTTCGCCACCGACGGCGTGGATGCGCAGCTCGTCACCGCCATCGAGAACGCGCTGGGCCAGCTGGCGGCCATGGGCGCCGAGATCGTGGCGGTGACCATGCCCGAGGGCAGCACCGGGCTGGCGGAACCCTGGTCGGCCATCGCCGCGGCCGAGGCGGTGGAGGTGCACCGCGAATATTTCCCGGAGCGGGCGGACGAGTTCGGGCCGTTCTTCCGGCAGTTCCTCGAGGCCGGTGCCGCGGTCAGCGACGAGCAGCTGCAGGCCGCCCGGGCGTTTCGCGCCGACTACGGCGCACGCATGAACGAGCTGCTCGGCAGCGTGGACGCCATCGCCATGCCGGCGGGCAACCCGACTATGCCCGTCACCGAGGAGATCCAGCGCGGCGGCATGGACGATATCGAGCCCATGGGCGAGCATCTGAAGCAGTACTTCGCGATACCCGCCAATTTCTCCGGCGCGCCGGCGCTCACGCTGCCCTGCGGCTTCACGCAGGAGAGCGTACCGCTGGGCATGCAGTTCATGGCGGTACCGGGCGGCGAGGCCATGCTGTGCCGCATCGGCCACGCCTACGAGGGCGCGACCGGTTGGCACGAGCGTCATCCCGATATCTAGTCGCTGCGTCTAGCCGTCCCTGTGCGCGGCGATCAGCCGCTCCTGGATGTTGTGGGGCACCCGGGCGTAGTGGCTGAACTCCATCGACAGCCGGCCCTCGCCGCCGGAGAGTGACTTCAGCCGCGAGTGATAGCCCTGGATCTCCTCCAGCGGCGCCTGGCCCGTGATCTCCATGCGGTTCTCGCCCAGCACGGCGGTGCCGCTGACGATGCCGCGCATGCCGGAGAGGTCGCCGGTCACCGCGCCGACGCAGTCGGCAGGAACCCGGAACGTCACATCGACGATGGGCTCCATGATCACCGGCGAGGCCTTCTCCACCGCGTCCATGAAGGCCTTCCTGCCGGCCTGGACGAAGGCGATCTCCTTCGAGTCCACGGTGTGGTACTTGCCGTCGTAGACGACGACGCGGACGTCCTGCATGGGATAGCCCGCCAGCGCGCCCGACTCCATCACCTGGCGCACGCCGGTCTCCACCGCCGGGATGAGCCCGGACGGGATGGCGCCGCCCACGACCTCGCTCTTGAACTCGAAGCCCTCGCCGGCCTCCAGCGGCTCGATGCGCAGATACACCTCGCCGAACTGGCCGGCGCCGCCGGTCTGCTTCTTGTGCCGGTGATGGCCCTCGGCCGGCGCGGTAACGGTCTCCCGGTAGGCGATGGACGGCGGTGCCGTCTCCACCTCGATGCCGTAGCGGTCACGAATCTCCTCCAGCACCGTCCTGAGATGCAGGTCGCCCAGGCCGTTCAGCACGATTTCGTTCAGCGCCGGAATGTGCTCGAGGTGCAGGGACGGGTCCTCGGCCTCCACCGAGTGCAGCGCGTCGGAGATCTTCTGCACGTCTGCATCGTCGGAGAGCTGGATCGCGAGCCCGTACATCGGCCGGGCGATGCGCAGGGACTTCAGGTGGTAGTGGTCCTCGTCGTGGGAGTCGTGCAGCACCGCGTCGTAGTGCGCCTCCTCCAGCCGCGGGACGGCGCAGATGTCGCCCGGGATGCCGCGCTCGGCCTTCACGTGCTCGGCGCCGTTCAGCTTCAGCAGCTGACTCACCTTGACCGGCTTGCGGGCGTCGCCCACGTAGAGCTGCATGCCCGGGCGAATCGTGCCCTGGTGGATGCGGAACACCGCGAGCCTGCCCTTGAAGGGGTCGATGTTGACCATGAAGACGTGGGCCACCACGTGGGCGTCGGCGTCCGGCTTCGCCACCACCTCCACGGCGTCGTCGCCCTCGCCCTTCAGGAAGACCGGTGGATTGGCCTCGGTGGGGTTCGGCATCAGCCGCTCGAAAATCCTGAGCAGCTGGCGCACGCCGGCACCACTCTTCGCCGAGACGAAGCACACCGGTATCAGGTGGCCTTCGCGCAGCGCCTTCTCGAAGGGGTCGTGCAGCTGCTCGGGCGCGAGTTCCTGGCCCTGCTCCAGGTAGAGCTCCATCAGCGCCTCGTCGAGTTCCACCACCTGGTCGATGATCTGCTCGTGAGCGCTGGCCACGTCGCTGAAGGCCGTCTCCTCGCCCTCCAGCTGGAAGAAGCAGTCCACGACGCCCTCGCCGGAGGCAGAGGGCAGGTTGATGGGCAGACACTCGGCCCCGAACGCCGACTGGATCTCCTCCAGGATGCGGGCGTGGTCCACGCCCTCGGCGTCGATCTTGTTGACGATGACCATGCGGCACAGGCGCTGCTTCGCCGCGGCCTCCATCATGCGCCGGGCGGTGAGGTCCACGCCGTTCTGCGCATCCACCACGATGGCGGCGGTCTCCACGGCGGGCAGGACGGCCAGTGCGCGGCCGTAGAAGTCCGGATATCCGGGCGTGTCCACCACATTGACGTGGATGCCCTCGTGGTCGAGATGGCACACCGCCGGATGCAGCGAGTGGCCGAATTCGTGTTCGCGAGGATGGAAATCCGCGACGGTGTTGCCGCGCTCCACTTCGCCGCAGCTCTGGATGGAGCCGCCTGCCTGCAGCAGGGCCTCCACGAGCGTGGTCTTGCCCGCGTTACTGGGCCCCGCCAGGCACACGTTACGGATGTCAGCCGTCTGATACGCCATGGATTCCTCCCTTATCGAGGTGTCTTTTATATTTCGAGGGGATGTCTGGGAACCAAGCTTACTCCCTGCGTAAGCCCGCCCTGTATCCGGGCAATTACGACCCCCGGCCGGGCCGCGTCAGCGGCTCTATGCCCTTGATTCTGCCGCCGGAATCGGGCATGCCGGCGCGCCGCCGGGTTGCGCCCCACGCCCGATACGGTAAGGTGGGCGGGATGAGCAACAGTAAACGCGAGAGCGCGGCGCCGGCGCAGGATTACCAGCAGCCCTTCGAGTTCGTGGAACTCGAGCAGGTGGAAGCCCCGGACGGCAGCGACGACGGCCGCTGGTACCGCTACGTGATCAGCCAGGGCGGACAGTCCATCGTGGGGCATCGCCGGGGGACGAAGAAGAAGGTGCGCGAGGCAGTGAACGACATCGTGCAGCGTATGAACGAGCGCCGCATGGGCCGCTCGGGCCGCGTCCACCTCTCCATGTCGAAGAAATAAGAACCCTGTAGATCCTATGTAAGGGGCTGCTTGCCTACCCTCTATAGTTGGTTATTCCAC
>CAYRZI010000032.1:0-28912 GCA_964428605.1 uncultured Woeseiaceae bacterium | reverse complement strand
GCGGTCAGGCGGGCTGGGGCGCGATGGCGTAGCCGCGGAGCTTGCGGGCGAAGTCCTGCAGCGCCTTGATGCCGCTCGCCTCCGCCTCGGTGCACCACTGGCGCAGCTGCGCCACCAGCTTCTCGTTACTGACGTTCGTCGCCCCGCTCCAGAGTTCGCGCAGGCGCTCGCGGAACTGATACACGGTGGCGAGCCGCGGGTTGCGCTCCAGCAGTGAGTGCAGCCGGTCCTGCGCCGCCTCGTCCAGCAGGGCCGGCTGGCGCACCAGGAGCCTCTTCGCCCGGCGCCACAGCGGGTCGTCGCCCTTCTGCCGGCGGAACTCGGGCAGGGTCACCTGGCGGGTGTAGTCCCGCAGCACGTGCATGCGGTTGACGATCACGGCACGCAGCGTCTCGATGTCCACGTTCTCGGCAGGCTCGGCCACCACGGGCTTCGGCGCCACCTTCTTGACCTTCGCCAGCCCGAGGGCCCGGAAGACGGTGATGTACATCCAGCCGATGTCGAACTCCCACGGCCGCACCGAGAACTTGGCCGAGGTCGGAAAGGCATGGTGGTTGTTGTGCAGTTCCTCGCCGCCCAGCAGCAGCCCCCAGGGCACGATGTTGGTGGCGGCGTCGTCGCACTCGAAATTGCGGTAGCCGGAATGATGGCCCACGCCGTTGATGACGCCGGCCGCGAACAGCGGCATCGAGACGAGCGAGGTGGCGATCAGGATGATGCCCGGCACGCCGAACAGCAGCAGGTCGAGCACGATCAGCAGGATGATGCCGCCGTAGGGGAAGCGGGTGTAGACGTTGCGCTCCATCCAGTCGTCGGGGCAGCCGCGGCCGTATTTCCGGATGGTCTCCTGGTTCCCGGTTTCATCCCGGTAGAGCTCCGCGCCCTCCAGCAGCACCTTCTTCAGACCATGGATCTGCGGGCTGTGGGGGTCGCCCTCCGTCTCGCAGAAGGCGTGGTGCTTGCGGTGCACGGCCACCCACTCTCGCGTGAGCATGCCCGAGGTCATCCAGATCCAGAAGCGGAAGAAATGGCGCAGCGCCGGGTGCAGATCCAGGGAGCGGTGCGCCTGGTCGCGGTGCAGATACAGCGTCACCGCCATCATGGTGATCTGCACCATGACGAAACCGGCGAGCACGTAGCCCCAGAAAGACAGATTCAGGAGGCCGTAGGCGTGGTCGAGCAATAAATCCATTCGTCGGAATACCTGTCGGGATACCGTTCGGGGCGCCTACTATAGCGGACCCCCTGGCGGCAAAAAAGGAGCGGTTCACACTCGGCGCAACCGCGGGAAGGTAGTTTCGACCGCGGCCGGCCGGATTGGTGCCGTGGCGGGCGAAATTCACTACCATGGCGGCCCCGACGACGCCCTGCCCGCCATGCCCGAACTGCCTGAAGTCGAGACCACCCGGCGCGGGATCGCACCCTACCTCGCCGGCCGGCGCGTCGCCGCACTCACCGTGCGCGAGCCCCGGCTGCGCTGGCCCGTGGCGCCGGGCATCGCCGCAATAGTGGCCGGCCAGCGCATCGCCACGGTGGACCGCCGGGCCAAGTACCTGCTGATCCGGCTGGAGACCGGCAGCCTGATGCTGCATCTCGGCATGTCCGGCAGCGTGCGCATCGTGCCCGCCGGGACGGCGCTGCGCGCGCACGACCACCTGGATCTGGTCCTGGACGACGGCCACCGGCTGCGCTTCCACGACCCGCGCCGTTTCGGCTCTCTGCACTGGGTGGCACAGGACACGGAGCACCCGCTGCTCGCGCACCTCGGCCCGGAGCCTCTGGACGAGGCGTTCTCCGGCGCCTGGCTGCGCCGGGCCTTCACCGGCAGGCGTGCCGCGGTAAAGACCGTCCTGATGGACGCGAAGATCGTGGTGGGGGTGGGCAACATCTACGCCAGCGAGGCCCTCTACCGCGCCGGCATCCATCCGAGCCGGCCGGCCGGGCGGATCTCCCGGCGGCGCCTGGACGGGCTGGCCGGGGCCGTGAAGGCGGTGCTTACCGAGGCCATTGCGGCAGGCGGCACCACGCTCCGGGACTTCTACGGCGGCGACGGCCAGCCGGGTTATTTCCGCCAGAGCCTGTCCGTCTACGGGCGGGCGGGCGAACCGTGTCCCGGCTGCGGCGAACCGGTCAGGCAGCGGGTGATCGGCCAGCGATCGAGCTATTACTGCCCCCGCTGCCAGCGATAGGGCCCGCGGCAGGCAGGCTAGTCGGCCGGCCGGCGCTCGAGCAGCGCCTTCTCCACCACCGGCGAGACGAACTCGCCCACGTCTCCGCCCAGCATGGCGATCTCGCGCACCAGGCTGGAGGAGATGTAGGTGTAGCGCTCGGTCGGGGTCAGGAACACGGTCTCCACCTCGTCGGTCAGGTGGCGGTTCATGTTCGCGAGCTGGAACTCGTACTCGAAGTCGGACAAGGCCCGCAGCCCCCTGATGATGGCGCCCAGGTCGTGCTGGCGGGCGAAATCGATGGTCAGCCCCTCGTAGCCCATCACCTCGACGCCGGGAATGTCTCCCAGCACGGCCTCCGCCAGCGCCACCCGCTCGTCCAGGTCGAACATGGGCCGCTTGCCGGGGTTGGCGGCGATGGCCACCACGATGCGGTCGAAGATGCGCGACGCCCGGCGCAACAGGTCCTCGTGGCCGCGGGTGACGGGATCGAAGGTCCCCGGGTACATGGCGGCGATGCTCATAGCGCTCCCCCAGTCGGCTGTGTCTTCTCCAGCAGCACGAATCTCACGTTGCCGGCGGTCTTCTCCCGCCGGACCTCCAGGCCTGGCGGCAGCCGGGGCGGCGCGCGGCGGTCGTGCTCCAGGTAGACCAGCGCCTCGTCGGCCAGCCAGCCGCGGCCAGCGAGGAGTGTACACAATTCGTCGAGGCGGCCGTGACCGTAGGGCGGGTCGAGGAAGACGACGTCGAATGGCTCCGGCTCGCCGCGGGCCAGCAGGCGGTAGGCGTCGGTCGCCTGCACCCGGGCGTGGGCCGCGCCCAGCTCGGCGAGACTCCGCTTGATGGCACGGGCGAGGCGGCGGTCCCGTTCCACGAACAGCGCCGAGGCCGCTGCCCGCGAAAGTGCCTCCAGGCCCAGGATGCCCGTGCCGGCGAACAGGTCGGCAACGCGGGCGCCGGCGAGCCGTGGCTGCAGCCAGTTGAACAGCGTCTCGCGGATGCGGTCGGTGGTGGGCCTCAGTCCCTCGGCCCCGGCCACCGGCAGGCGACGGCCGCGCCAGCGCCCGCCGGTGATGCGCACGCTGCCCGGCAGGCGCGGGTCGCGGCGCTCAGACCGCCGCGCCATTATCGCGATCATCCCGCCCGCTGCGGGGCATCCGGAGATGGGGGTGTGCTGCTAAGATGTCGCGCTCCGGGACGAGGTCCGCGGACAGCATACCGCGGCACCAGCCACGAGCAACGAGTGACATGAAAGACGCTGCAGACAAGGCCGGGCGCAAGGGCTTCTTCAAGCGGCTGCGGGAGCGGCTGAACCGGGGCGACTCCTGGCTCACCTACGACCTCGCCAACCTGTTCCCGGGCGGCAGGATCGACGAGGACGCGCTGGAGGAACTCGAGACCCGGCTGGTGATGGCCGACGTGGGCGTCGAGACCAGCATGCAGATCATCGAGTCGCTGCGAAAACAGCTCGCCCGCAAGGAGCTGAAGGACCTGGAGGCGCTGTTGCGCGGCCTGCGCGAGGCCATGCTCGCGATACTCCGGCCCGTGGAAGTACCGCTGGAGATACCGGATGCGCCGCGGCCCTGGGTGATGCTGATGGTCGGCGTGAACGGTGCCGGCAAGACGACCAGCATCGGCAAGATCGCGAAGCGCCTGGGCGATCAGGGCCTGTCCGTGATGCTGGCGGCGGGCGACACCTTCAGGGCGGCCGCCGTGGAGCAGCTGCAGGCCTGGGGGGAGCGCAACGGCGTGCCGGTGGTGGCACAGCAGACCGGCGCCGACCCGGCCGCCGTGGCCTACGACGCCTGGGCGGCGGCGAAAGCCCGGGGCGTGGACGTGCTCATCGCCGATACGGCCGGCCGGCTGCAGAGCCAGGGCGGCCTGATGGACGAACTCGGCAAGATCGCCCGCGTGCTCGGCCGCCAGGACGAGACCGCTCCCCACGAGGTGATGCTCGTGCTGGACGCCGGCCTCGGCCAGAACGCACTGTCCCAGGCGGAGAAATTCAGCGCGGCGGTGAAGGTCACCGGCATCACCGTCACCAAGCTCGACGGCAGCGCCAAGGGCGGCGTGGTGCTCGGCATCGCCGACCGGCTGGGCATCCCCATCCGTTACATCGGCGTAGGCGAGGGAGTGGATGACCTGCAGCCCTTCGACGCCGAGCAGTTCGTCGACGCACTGCTGGACCTGGGAGGCGGCCCGGCGCGGTGATCCACCTGGAGAACATCACCAAGCGCTACGGCAGCTACGACGCGCTGCAGCGCCTCACGCTGGACGTGGATGCCGGCGAGATGGTGTTCGTCACCGGCCACTCCGGGGCGGGCAAGAGCACGCTGCTGAAGCTGATCGCGCTCATCGAGCGGCCGACCCGGGGCCGCATCGTGGTCAACAACCAGGACCTCGCAAAGATAGGTCGGCGCCGCATTCCCCGTTACCGGCGGGACATCGGCATGGTGTTCCAGGACCACAAGCTCCTGTTCGACCGCAATGTCTTCGACAACGTGGCGCTGCCCCTGGTCATCACGGGCACCGGCATGCGCGAGATCGGCCGGCGGGTGCGGGCCGCGCTGGATCAGGTGGGACTGCTGCGCCGGGAGAAGCAGATGCCGGAGACGCTGTCGAGCGGCGAGCAGCAGCGCGTCGGCATCGCCCGCGCCATCGTCGGCCGTCCCACACTGCTGATCGCCGACGAGCCCACGGGCAACCTGGACCCGGAACTCTCGCTGGAGATCATGCGCCTGTTCGAGCGCTTCAACGACGTTGGCGTGACGCTGATGATCGCCAGTCACGACCTGCACCTCATCGGCGGCATGGGCCGGCGCCGCATCGTGCTGGACAACGGCATGCTGGCCGGGGAGGCGGGGGAGGCCGGGGACGACGAGCCGGCCGGCCCGGTATGGGTGAAGGAGACGCCGGCAGATGGCTGAGCGGGGGCGCAGCGGTGGACTGTCGGCCTGGTTTGCCCGTCACGGCGAGACGGCGGCGGCCTCACTCGGGCGGCTGGCGCGCCAGCCGCTGTCCACGCTGCTGACGGTACTGGTCATCGCCATCACGCTCGCGCTGCCCGCCGGCCTGCATCTTGGCGTCAAGAATGCCGCGCGCCTCTCCGGGGGCTGGGAGGGCGCCGTGGACTTCTCCGTCTATCTGCGGACGGGCACCAGCGAGTCCGACGCCCGCCGGCTCGCCGGCATCATCGAGAGCCGCGCCGACGTGGAGCGGGTGGAGTTCATCAGCGCGGCGGAGGCGCTGGACGACTTCAAGGCGGGCTCGGGCTTCGGCGACGCGCTGGATGCGCTGGACGACAACCCCCTGCCCCATACCCTGGTGGTGCGCCCGGCCGTAGCAGGCAATGACGCGCTCATCGAACTGCTGCGCGAAGAGCTGGTGAACCTGCCGGAGACCGACCTGGTGCAGCTGGATACCGCCTGGGTGCAGCGCTTCAACGCCGCGCTGGACCTGATCCGCCGCGTGATCCTGATCAGCGCGGTGCTGCTGGCCGCGGCGGTCGTCATCGTGATCGGCAATACCATCCGGCTGGACATCCAGAACCGCCGGGACGAGATCGTGGTGACGAAGCTGATCGGCGCAAGCGCGGGCTTCATCCGCCGCCCGTTTCTCTACGCCGGTCTCTGGTACGGCATCGGCGGCGGACTGCTCGCGCTGGCGCTGGTAGGGGTGTCGTTATGGCTCACCGCGGACGGCGTGGCCCGCCTGGCAGGCCTGTACGGCAGCGGCTTCCGGCTGAGCGGACTCGACTGGCGCGAGAGCCTGATCGTGCTCGGCACCGGGGCCTTCCTGGGCTGGTTCGGCTCCTGGTTCGCCGCGGCCCGTCACATGCGGCGCATCGAACCGCGCTGATCGGCAGAGGCCGCCAGCGCGGCGAGCACGGTGCGGACCACGCCCTCCACGGCCTCCCGGGAAGGCCGCCCCCGGCACATCACCCGGATGCCCCAGAGGTTGTTCACCAGGAACGCGGCGGTGGCGTCGGTATCCAGACGGGGGTCGAGTTCGCCCTGCTCGCTCGCACGCCGGAGCGCCCCCCCGAACAGGGTCTCGATGCGGCGGAGACCGCCCGCCAGCTCTCCCTGCACGTCGGCGTCGTGGCGGGAGTACTCCAGCATGGCGTTGACCATGAGACAGCCCCGGTGGCCGGAATCCTCCAGGGTCTCGTCCACGAGACCCTGGAAGAAGCGCCGGATCGCCTCCAGCGGGGAGTCGGTCTCGCGCAGGGAATCTTCCAGCCGCTCGGCCGAGCCGGCCTGATAGCTCTTCAGGACCTCCAGGAAGACGCCTTTCTTGCTGCCGAAGGCCGCGTACAGACTGCCGGGCTTGAGCCCGGTGGCCTGGACCAGGTCGCTCACGGAGGTGGCGCCGTAGCCGCGCTGCCAGAAGACCTCGGTGGCGCGCTCGATGACCTCCGCACGGTCGAAGGATGGTGGTCGTGGCATGGTGTTCCGCCCCTCAAACCCCTCGCAGTCAATAGGTTAACCATTCTTGAATAGTTATTCAATAATGTGCTATTCTCTGTGACATGGAATGGCGCCGGTGGGCAGGAGGAACTGGCCCGCCGCATCCGCTGGCCGGCTGATGGCGAATATCCGTCGCCGGGGAGAGCGCCGGTGGTTTAGCACTCTACAGATGTGAGTGCTAATATTTTTGAATCAAGCCCCGACCAGGAAAGGCAGGGAAGAGGAATATGACGACAGCATTGGCTCGCAGAGAACAGGAAATGATGCTCGCCGGCCCGGTGGGCAGCCTCGACGCCTACATCCAGGCCGTGGGGTCCGTGCCCGTGCTCAGCAAGGACGAGGAGCAGAGCCTGGCGCGCCGGTTCCGTGACGAGGAAGACCTGGACGCCGCCCGCTCGCTGGTACTGGCGCACCTGCGCTTCGTGGTGCATATCGCGAAGGGCTACATGGGCTACGGCCTCGCCCTCAGCGACCTGATCCAGGAAGGCAACGTGGGCCTGATGAAGGCCGTCAAGCGCTTCGATCCGGACGTGGGCGTGCGCCTGGTGTCCTTCGCCGTGCACTGGATCCGCGCCGAGATCCACGAGTTCGTGCTGCGCAACTGGCGGGTGGTCAAGGTGGCCACCACCAAGGCCCAGCGCAAGCTCTTCTTCAACCTGCGCCGCTCCAAGAAGAACCTCGCCTGGCTCTCGCCGGAGGAGACCGAAGCGGTGGCCGAAGACCTCGGCGTCAGTACGGCCGAGGTAACCGAGATGGAGAAACGGCTGGCCGCCCGGGACAGCGCATTCGACCTGCCGGTGGACGACGAGGAGGCCTATACCCCGGCCCACTACCTGCCGAGCCCGGACGCCGACCCGGCCGTGCTCGTGGAAGGCGAGGACTGGGAGGAGGAGACCTCGGGCCGTCTCGTGGAGGCCCTGAACGCGCTGGACGAGCGCAGCCGCCACATCCTGGAGAGCCGCTGGCTGAGCGAAGACAAGATGACCCTGCAGGATCTCGCGGACCACTACGGCATCTCCGCCGAGCGCATCCGCCAGATCGAGAGTGCGGCCATCAAGAAGCTGAAGGCGCGCATGGGGGTGTAAGCCCCGCGGGGCCGCAGCGGAACGAGCAACGGAAACGACGACGGCGCCTGCGGGCGCCGTCTTCTTTTCGGGGGTCTTGCAGCTGCGTGTCAGCTGTAGCGCCGCTGCCGGTACTCGACCCAGCCGCCTTCCTCCAGGCCGTGCGGGTCGTGGTGGGTCCAGTGCACTGTGCCGCCCAGGTCGTTCCACTCGTAGATGCCGCGGAAGCCGATTCGGTCGGCCATGCCCAGGGGCACCCGCGGCGCCACGTCCAGGTTGTGGGCGATCAGCAGCAACTGGCCGGCCGGGGTCCTGACCACGAAACGCTGGTGAGGGCCTTCCTCGTCGTCGTCGGCGAGCAGCCGCACCACGCGGCCGGTGCCTTCCACCCACTCCTCGCTCGCGCGCTTGTCGAAGAGCCGCTCCGGCCCGGCGGCGGAACGGCCCTTCCCCGTCTTGCTGCGCCCCTTGCTGCGCCGTCTGCCCGGCACTCCGTCAGGAGGTAACCGGCACCAGGGTCAGCTCCACCCGGCGGTTCGCCTGGCGGCCTGCCGCAGTGGAGTTGTCCGCCACGGGGCGGCTCTCGCCCATGCCGACGGTGATGATGCGCTGGCTGATCACGCCCTGGGACTCGAGGAAACGCGCCACCGAGTCGGCCCGCTGCTCGGACAGCCGCTGGTTGTACTCCTCGCTGCCCGTGCTGTCCGTGTGGCCGGCAACCTCGACCACGGTCTTCTCGTATTTGTCGAGCACCTTTGCAACGGAGTTCAGCACGTCGAAGAAGGCAGGTTTCAGGTCGGCGCTGTCATGGGCGAAGGTGACGTTACCCGGCATGTTCAGCGTGATGTTCTCGCCCATGCGGGTGACGCTGACGCCGGTGCCCTCCAGTTCCGCCCGCAGCTCCGCTTCCTGGCGGTCCATGTAATAACCGACGGAACCGCCGGCCAGTGCGCCGATGCCGGCGCCGATCAGCGCCCGCTGGCGACGCTCCACGGCGTCGTCCCCGGAGATGAGCCCGATGACGGCACCGGCCGCCGCGCCGATGGCCGCGCCCTTGGTGGCGCTGGCCGTCTTCTCTTCGCGGGTATAGGGGTCTAGCGTGGTGCAGGCGCCCAGCGTGAAGGTCGTCATCGTGACCGCTGCCAGCACCAGCAGTTTCCTGGATTCCATGGTTGAACCTCTCTTTGGTTGTCCTGGGGGATGCGATCCCCGGATGTCGCGCTCCGGCGCGCCGGAGTCTCGGACACCGCCACAGTATACGCGTTCAACCTGAACGCCGGATTAATCCGGCGGCCGGCAGGCGCCATGTAGAATGCGCCGCAGGAGGAGATTTCCATGCGTACGGCCGACTTCTGGCTGGAGCGTTATTCCCGGCACCACCGCCACCGGCTGAACCGCGTGCTGCACGCCGTCGCCGTGCCGCTGGCGGTGCTCGGGCTGACCGGACTGCTGTGGGCCCTGCCCGTGCCGGCGGCCTTCACCCAGATCTCGCCGGCGCTGAACTGGGGCACCGCATTCCTGCTCGCGGCAGTGGTTTACTACTTCATTCTCTCCATCCCGCTGGCTATCGGACTGCTGCCTTTCGTGCTGGCGATCACCGGCATTCTGGGACAGCTGGACGGACTCTCGCTGGACGGATTCTCGCCGGCGCTGTGGCAGAGCTCCCTCACACTGTTCCTGGCGGCACTGGTGCTGCAGGCCCTGGGGCATCTGCGGGAAGGCGGCCGGCTGCGGGTGCTCGAGGACCTGCACTACCTGATGATCGGACCGGTCTGGATGATGGCGGGCGCCTTCCGCCGTCTGGGTCTACCGTACTGAGACGGCGGCGAGCCGGCGGCGCCGGCCGTAATCGTTGTTATAATCGGGCCCCGTCCCGAAGCCCGCTTCGCTGTTTCGACCCGCACACCCAGGAGGCCCGCCAGTGGCCAGCACACAACCCCTCAGCCCCGGCACGAAACCCCGCGGACTCGATCCCCTCGACCTCTGCGACGTCGACGCCGAACTCGGCGACGAGGAGCGCATGGTGCGGGACTCGGTGGCGCGGTTCGTCGACGACCGTGTGCTGCCGATCATGCGCGAGTGCTTCGAGAAGCACGTCTTCCCCCGCGACCTCGTCCCGGAGATCGCCGCCCTCGGACTGCTCGGCAGCACCATCGACGGTTACGGCTGTGCCGGTCTGAACGGCGTCTCCTACGGACTGATCTGCCAGCAGCTCGAGCGCGGCGACAGCGGTCTCAGGAGCTTCGTCTCCGTGCAGTCGAGCCTGGTGATGTACCCCATCCACGCCTACGGCAGCGAGCAGCAGAAGGAGCGCTGGCTGCCGGCGCTCGCCTCCGCCGAGGCCATAGGCTGTTTCGGCCTCACTGAACCCCACGGCGGCTCCGACCCGGGCAACATGAAGACCCATGCCCGGCGGGACGGCGACGACTGGGTGCTGAACGGCGCGAAGATGTGGATCACCAACGCGCCCATCGCCGATGTGGCCCTGGTGTGGGCAATGACGCCGGAAGGCGTCCGGGGTTTCCTGGTGGAGACGGATGCGCCCGGATTCGGGACCCAGGAGATTCACGACAAGTTCTCCCTGCGCGCGTCGGTGACCGGCGCGCTGTTCCTGGACGACGTCCGGGTGCCGGCCTCCGCCATGCTGCCAGGCGTCAAGGGACTGAAGGGGCCGCTGTCCTGCCTCACCCAGGCGCGCTACGGCATCACCTGGGGTGCCATCGGCGCCGCCCAGGCCTGCCTGGCGGAGGTACTCGCCTACACTGCCGAGCGCGAGATGTTCGGCCGTCCGCTGAACCATACCCAGACCATCCAGATCCGCATGGCCGACATGGCCCGGCGCATCACCACCGCCCAGCTGCTGTCCCTGCGTCTCGGCCGGCTGAAGGACGCCGGCCGACTGCAGCCGAGCCAGGTCTCGCTGGCCAAGTGGAACAACGTGCGCATGGCGCTGGACGTCGCCCGGGATGCGCGCGACATCCTGGGCGGCAGCGGCATCAGCGCCGAGTACGTGCCCATCCGCCACATGCTGAACCTCGAGAGCGTGATCACCTACGAGGGCACGGAGACCGTGCACCAGCTGGTCATCGGCAAGGAGCTCACCGGCGTCAATGCCTTCTGAACGGCGTCCGCCGGGCGGCGCCCCGGCGGGACCTGCCCCTGCCGCACGCTGGTGACGGCCACTGCCAGCGAACCGCGGCCAGCGAGCCACGGCGACGTCTGGCGCATCGCCGCGCCGCTGATCCTGTCCAACATCTCAGTGCCGCTGCTCGGCATGGTGGACACCGCCGTCATGGGCCACCTGGACGAGCCCTGGTATCTCGGCGCGGTGGCGGTGGGCGCCACCATCTTCAGCTTCCTCTACACCGGCGTGAACTTCCTGCGCATGGGCACCACCGGGCTGGCGGCCCAGGCCTGCGGCGCGCGGGACGGCGACGGCGTGCGCACCAGCATCGGCCAGGCCGTCATCGTCGCGCTGGCCATCGCCGTGCTCCTGATCGCGCTGCAGCAGCCGGCCGGCACCGTGGCGCTCGCGCTGCTCGGGCCCGGTCCCGAGGTGGCGGAGTACGCGCGCGTGTATTTCGACGTGCGCATCTGGAGCGCGCCGGCGACGCTCGCCAACTACGCGATCGTGGGCTGGTTCATCGGCCTGCAGAATGCCCGGGTGCCGCTTGCGATCGTGCTGGTGATCAACCTCACCAACATCGTGCTCGACCTGGTCTTCGTGGTGGGCCTCGGCATGAAGACCGAGGGCGTGGCGCTGGCCTCGGTGGTGGCGGAGTTCACGGGCCTGGCCGTGGGCCTCGCCTTCGTCGCCCGGGAACTGAAGCGCTGGCCCGGCCGTTTCGACCGGTCCGCCCTCACCCGCATCCGCCGCTACGGCCCGTTCTTCTCGGTGAACGGCAACCTGTTCCTGCGCACGATGGCGCTGATGTTCGCGCTGGGCTTCCTCACCGCGCGCAGCGCGCGCCTGGGAGACGTGCTGCTGGCCGCCAACGCCATCCTGCTGAACCTGCAGTACCTCCTGTCCTACGCGCTGGACGGCCTGGCCCATGCGGCGGAAGCCCTGGTGGGCAAGGCCATGGGCGAGCGCAGCCGGGAGAACCTGCGCCGGGCCGTGCGCCTCAGCCTGATCTGGTCGCTGGCCGTAGCCGTGGTCTTCTCCCTGTTCTACGCGCTCGCCGGCCCCGCCATCATCCGCCTGCTGACCGAACTGCCCGAGGTGGTGCGGGCGGCCCTGACCTACCTGCCGTGGATGGTGGCATCGCCGCTGGTCTCGGTATGGAGCTTCCTCTACGACGGCGTGTTCGTCGGCGCGACCCGGGCGCGGGAGATGCGCAACATCATGGTGTTGTCCGCCTTCGGCGTGTTCGTGCCGGTCTGGTTCGTCACCCAGCCCTGGGGCAATCACGGCCTGTGGTTCGCGTTCATCGCCTTCATGGGCGCACGGGGCATCGGCATGCACTGGTATTACCGCCGCCTGATCCGCCGTCCCTGGCCCACACCCGCGCGCTACGGCGAGGGGCACGGGTCTGACTAGCCGGCGAGATTGCCGTGGCCGGCGTCCCGCTCCGGGGGGCCGGGCATGTCGGCCTGCTGCCGCGCCACCTCCCGCACCGCCCAGCGCCAGGCACCGAAGCCGCAGATCACGTTGGCCGCCGCGTAGGCCGCGAATATGCCGGCGTAGCCGGCGAGCGCCGAGCCCGCCCACGCCAGCGGCAGGTAGAGCACCACCATGCGCATGACGGATACCACCACGGCGGGCAGCGGTCGGCCGATGCCGTTGAACGAGGCATTCATGATCATGACCATGCCGGCGGTGCCGTAACTCACCGGCACGATCAGGAAATAGGTGGCGGCCACCGTTACCACCCGCGGCTCGTCGCTGAACAGCGCCGCCAGCGGCCGGCCGAACACCGCCAGCACCAGCGCCAGGACCAGTCCCAGGCCGAGGCAGAAGCGGGTGCACAGCGACAGCGCCTCGAAGATGCGCTCCGGCTTGCGGGCCGAGAGATTCTGGCCCGCCACCGGCCCGATGATCGCCGACATGGCGAAGAAGGTGATGAGCATCATGCCCTCCACCCGGCTGGCCACGCCGAAGCCCGCCACCACTTCCGGGCCGTATTCGGCGAGCATCGCCGTCACCACGCCGATGCTCACGGGGATGATGGTGTTGGTGCCCGCCGCCGGCAGGCCTACGTGCAGGATGCGCCTCCAGGAGGCGCCGATGGCGGCCGCCCCGGGCCATTCCAGGGTCAGCAGCCGGAGGCGGAAATGCAGCACCCAGATGGCGCCGACGAAGGCCGCGGCGCGCCCGATCAGCCCGGCCACCGCGGCGCCGGTGAGCTCCAGCCGCGGGAAGGGGCCGAGGCCGAAGATCAGCAGCGGGTCCAGCACCGCGTTCACCAGTGCCGAGGCGATCATCAGCATGCCGGGGATGCGCGCATCGCCGGTGGCGCGCAGCGAGGCCATGCCCACCATCGGCACCACCACGAACACCATGCCGGCGTACCAGACCAGCATGTAGTCGCGGATCATCGGGATCATGTCGGGGGGCGCACCCAGCAGGCGGAACAGGGGGTCGATGGTGAACGCGCCGATCAGCGCCAGCACCAGCGTGATCAGGAAGGCGAGGACGAGCGCATCGGTGGCGATGCGGCGGGCCTGCGCGGAGTCGTGGGCGCCGATGGCCCGGGCCAGCACGGACGAGGTGCCGGCGCCGAGGCCGATGGCGACGGAGGTGAGGGTGAAGACCACCGGGAACGTGAACGCGATGGCGGCCAGCGGGTCCGGGCCGAGCTGACCCACGAACCAGGTATCGACCAGGTAGACCCCCATGGTGGCGGAGATGCCGATCATCATGGGCAGCGTCATCGCGACCAGGTGGCGGCCGACCGGGCCTTCGGTGAGCTTCGCTGTCTGCTGCGTCATGGGGTGGTCGCCACGGCGTGCCTCCGGGGGGCGGCTACTGTAACCGATGGGGGCCCGGCGGACAGCGGCGGGCCTGCGCTCGGCCGGCGGCGGCGGCGGCCGCTGTCGGCCGCTGTCGCCTACTATCGCCTGCTATGGCCAGCTATGGCCAGCTATCGGCGCTCACCGGCGGCTGCTATCCTCGCGCCTCCCGAAGTGCCGAGAAGCCCGTGAAGATCGAACTGAACCGCCGCATCCGCCGTGACGTCGACACCGTACGCGCAGCGGTCACCGATGCGGAAGCACTGGCCGAATGGCAGCCGACGCTGAAGTCCCTGCGCGTCGTCTCCGGCCGCCGCGGCGAGGCCGGCAGCGTTTCGGAGCTGGTGTACGACGAGAACGGCCGGGAGGTGCGGCTGGAGGAGACGGTCACCGACAGCCGCGACCCGGAGCTGCTCGAGCTGACCTACCGGGGCGGACAGGCCGTGAGCCGCCTGCGGCACTGGTTCGCCAGCCCCGCCCCGGGCGAGACCGTGTGGACGGTGGACTGCGACGTCCGCTTCCACGGCCTCTGGCGACGGCTGCTGGCGCCGTTGCTGAAGGGCTCGGTACGCCGGCGCATCGACGGCGACATGGCGCGGCTGCAGCAACTCCTCGAGCAGGGGGCATCCCCATGACCTGGAAACGTCTTTCGTCGCGCAGGGTGTACGACAACGACTGGATCACCGTGCTGGAGGACGACGTCGTCAACCCGAACGGCGGACGCAACCGCTACGGCCACGTCCACTTCAAGAACCGGGCCATCGGCATCGTGCCGCTGTCGGCGGACGGCGATACCTGGCTGGTGGGCCAGCAGCGCTACACTCTCGGCGAGTGGTCCTGGGAGATCCCCATGGGCGGCTGCAGCGGCGAGGACCCGCTGGAGGCGGCGAAGCGCGAACTGCGCGAGGAAACCGGGCTGACCGCCGAGCACTGGCAGGAGGTGATGCGCCTGCATACCAGCAACTCCATCACCGACGAGTCCGGTTTCGTATTCCTGGCAGAGGATCTCACCGCCGGCGAGCCCGCCTTCGACGAGACCGAGAAGCTCGCCATCCGCCGGCTGCCGCTCGGCGACGCCGTGCGCATGGTGCTGGCCGGCGAGATCACGGATGCGATCAGCGCAGCCGGACTGCTGCGGGTATGGCTGGGCCGCCAGCCGTCCGCTCTGCCGTGACCAGGTAGCGCAGCGGACCGCCGGGGCGGGCCGCGTCGAAGGGGTAGCAGGTCACCAGCGTCAGCCGGTCGGCCGCATCGTCCAGGCCGATGCCGTCGCTGCGCGCATCCAGGACCGCCGTACGCGTCACCCGATAGTGCAGCCGGCGGCCATCGCCGGTCTCGAGCTCCAGTTCGTCACCGGCCTCCAGCTCCGCCAGGAAACGGAAGTGGGTGTCCCGGTGCCCGACCAGCACGGTGTTGCCGGGCGCACCGGGCGCGGCGCTGGCCTGCAGGTGGCCGGGGCCGAAGGCCAGCGTGCGTCCGCTGCCGCCGGAGAGCACGACGAGATCCACCATGCCGCCGATCGCCCGCAGGCGTGCCACCGGCCAGGTATCCGCCCAAGGCCAGGGGCGCACCGCCTCGTCTCCCGCCCGGGTCTCCTCCCAGGCTTCCCGCAGCAGCCCCTGAGCCGCCCAGGCTTTCAGCGGCAGCCAGGCGCCGGCAACCAGCTGCCACAGACCGATGGCGAGGACGGCGGCCACAATGATCCGCTCAGGCCGCACGGCAGCGCCGTACGTCCTGCACCCGCAGGCCCACCAGCAGGGCCAGGCCGAGCAGTAGGCAGACCAGCCCGACGAGGCGCCGGCCGGGTGCCTCGGTGCCCGTGGCCGGCAGGCCGAAGACGGCCGCGGTCTGGCCCCGGGGCAGCAGGGAGGGCACGCGGCCCTCGCGGAGTCCCGCCCCGGCCGGCCGTGCCGGGCTGCGATCGACGGCCACCAGACTGGTGTGCCTGCTGACGAGGTGATGCGCCAGGGCGGTGCGGACGACCTCCGCGCGGATCTGCTCCGCCGGCGCCCCGGCCCGCCGGGCATCCTCCAGCGACTCGATCCGCGCCCTTGCCCAGAGTTTGCCGACCCCGGGATAGGCCCGGGCCTCGTCGAACACCAGCTGGCGCATCCAGTAACCGTCCCCCTGTCGGCCGCTCACGGTCACCACGGAACCCGCGGGCGGGGGCCGGCGGAAGCGGGCGCTCACCATCAGCGGCTCGCCGTGGTAGAGGTCGGGCACCGGCGCCGGATAGGTCTCGGCCTCGTAGCCGGCGGGCCACTCCACCGTGATGTCCGTGAGCGCGGGCCGCTCCAGCCGGCGGAACAGCCGCTCCATACGCCCGGCCACCTCGCCGGCGTCGCCGATAACGAGCGCCGAGCCGCGGCCGGCCTCGGCCGCCTTGCGCATGAACCACCGGTTGGGCGCCGACCCGATGGCCACCGTGAACAGGCGCGAGTCGCCCAGCCGCGCCCGGATCAGCTCGAGCAGTGCCGTCTCGTTGCCGACGCTGCCGTCGGTGATGAACACGATCTGGCGCAGCCGCCCGCTGGCGGGGCCGCGCAGGGCAGAGGCTAACGCCGGTTCCATCTCGGTACCGCCTTCCGCCGCCAGCGCGGCCACCAGCGCGAGAGCCTCTTCCCGCCGGGCGCGGTCCCCGGGAACCGGCGCCGGGAAGAACGCGCGGGTGCGGGTGTTGAACTCGATCACGTTGAACCGGTCATCCGGGCGCAGGCGCGACAGGGCCAGCGTCAGGGCGGACTTCGCCTGGGCGAGAGAGGACCCGTGCATGGAGCCGGAGGTGTCGACCACGAACACGAGCTCCCGGGGCGGACGGTAGCCGCGGCCCGACGCTTCGCCGTGGGGCGGCTGGAAGAACAGCAGCCAGGTGTCGTCGCCCGCCTCGCCGGTGCCGCGGAAGAGTGTGGCGGCGGGCATCGTGCCGGGCAGCGGGCGCCAGGCGATCTCGAGGTCGCGGTCCATGGCCCTGTCCCGGCCCTCGAAGGCGATGCGCCAGGCGCGGCCTTCCCGGCTAACCTGCAGGTCATGGTACCGGCCCGTGACGGCCGCCAGTTCCACCCCGGCATCGATGACGCCCTCCAGCGTGAGACGGTGGCCGTCGGAATGCGTCGCGAAGGGCGGGGTTATGGCGGCGGCGTCCGGCACCGGGGCGGTGCCGACGGCACGGTCGTCGGGGCGCCGGCCCGGGATATAGCGGGGCGTCAGGGTGAGCGGCAGATGCAGGCTGTACTCGCCGTCGTCGTAGTCCACGGTCTGCTGCCAGGCGATCTCCACCGCCACGGTCTCGCCCGGCCCCACGTTGGCCAGCCGGGTGGTGAACAGGTTCGGGCGCTGGCGGTCCACCAGCACGCTGCGCCGGCCCTCGTCCCGGGCCTCCCGGTAGCGGCGCTCGGCCTCCGCCTTTTCCCGGATCTCGCCCTCGATCACCGTCGTGCCATAGCGCATCCTGAGTTCGTCGACGGCGGCGCCGGCGGGCAGCGGGAAGGTGTAGACGCCCTCCACCCAGCCGTCCCGGTCGTTGCGGAAGCGCTGCGTGAGCCGCACCCGCGCCACCGGTCCGCTCACCTCCAGCGCGACCGCCGAGGACAGGTGCGGCGCGGCACTCGACCGGCCGCCGCCCTGCCACTCCAGGGGCGACGCCACGGCGGCCGCGGCCATCAGGAACAGGAGGGCCAGCGCCAGCGCGGTCGCCACGGCCCTGGCCAGCATGCCTGCCAGCGCCGCGGCCATTGCCGTCGCCATGGGCCCCGTCATTGCCGCCGGCGCGGCGCCCGGCGCCGACCCCGCCGGCCGCTCCGTCCGCAGCTCCGGTTCGTCTCCGTCCGAGCGCATCATCAGCCTGCCTCCTCGCAATCCGTGTCTGCATCCCATGGCATCGATTGCAGCAGGGCATCGGGGCGCCGGCGGGTCAGCGCCGTGACACATCGCGGACGGAATGTGGCAAATTGTGGCGTTACCCCTGTGCTTCCCCGCTGCCCGCCTCTTGTCAGCCCTTGTCAGTCTTACGGAGCCGCCTGTGAAGAGACGCATCGCCATCGTCGAGGACGAGCCCGCCATCCGCGAGAACTACGCGGCCGCCTTCCGCCGCGAGGGCTACGAGGTGGAAGGCTGGGGCGACCGCCATTCGGCGCTGGAGTCCTTCCACGCCCGGCTGCCGGACCTGGTCATCATCGACGTGAACCTGGCCGGCGACGTCGAGGGCGGTTTCGAGCTGTGCCGCGAGCTGCGGGGGATGTCGGCGGCCGTGCCGATCCTCTTCCTCACGGCCCGGGACAGCGAGCTGGACGCCATATCGGGTCTTCGCCTCGGCGCCGACGACTACCTCACCAAGGACATCGGCCTGCCCCACCTGCTCGCCCGGGTGGCGGCGCTGTTCCGCCGGCTGGAGGCCGTGAGCGGCGGCGGCGGCGAGACCGTCCTTCGCCGTGGCGAGCTGGAGATCGACGTCGACCGCATGGCGGTGCGCTGGCGCGGCGAGCCGGTGCCCCTGACGCTCACCGAGTTCTGGCTGGTGCATGCGCTGGCCCGCTATCCCGGCCACGTACGCAACCGCCAGCAGCTCATGGATGCGGCCAGCGTGGTGCTGGACGACAACACCATCACGTCCCACGTGAAGCGCATCCGGCGGAAGTTCCAGGCGCTGGACCCGGAGTTCGCCGCCATCGACACGGTCTACGGCGTGGGCTACCGCTGGCTGGCCGACTAGGTTCGGCAGGGGATCCGGCGTGGGCCTCCGTTCCCAGCTCGCCCTCATCGGGCTGATCACGCTGGCCCTGCCCTGGGCCGGCTGCCAGTATCTGCGCGAGACCGAGGAGGCGCTGCGACAGGGCCAGCAGACCATGCTGTTGGACACCGGCCGGAGCCTCGCCGCGCTGCTCGCCGACCGGCCCGCCCTGTTTCCGGAAGCCGCCGATGTGCCCGGCGCCCGCACCCTCTACGCCCACCCGGTGGCCGGCACGCCGGTGCTGGACGGCTTCGCCGACGACTGGATCATCCCCGGCGGTGCCGAGCCCGTCTCCGTCGGCCCGGCGGCAGCGTTGCTCACAGGCGCCAACGCGCGGCACCTGTTCGTCTTCGTGGACGTCAGCGCGGCCGGCGACGCGGCGGGCAAATACATCGATCTGGCGCTGGAGCCCGGCGCCCCGCCCTGGCGTTTCGCCCCGGTCGCACCCGGGCCGCTGACGGCCACGCAGGGCGGTGACGGGAGCACGGACGCGGACGCCACGCGCCTGCAGGCCTGGTGGACGCCCACCACCGACGGCTTCAACCTGGAGGCACGGGTGCCCCGGGAGATGTTGGGCGAGCGGCTGGGCGTACGCATACTCGGTGCCGAAGGCCGGCGCCTGATTGCCGCCACTCACGAGACGGGCACGCCGGGGCGGCTGGCGGCGCCGTCCGCCGCCCTCGGCGAGGTCCTGCGGAACTATGCCCGGCCGGGCCTGGCGCTGACCGTGGTCGACGCCGCGGGCTGGCGCCTGGCGGAGGCCGGCGGCGTGGCCACCGACCGCCGGGCGGAGGATCCCACCACCGCCACCCGCCTGTACCGCGGCCTGCTGGGCGAGGCCGCGCCGCCGCTGCCGCGGCAACCCGCCACCGGCCGCGTCACGCTGCCCTGGGCCGAGGCCGCCCTGACCGGTACGCCGCAGAGCGTGTGGCGGCGGTCGCCGGACAGCGGCCAGGCGGTGGTCAGCGCCGCCACACCGGTGCGCCACGAAGGCCGTGTGATCGGCGCGGTGGTGATGAAGGAGTCGAGCGCAGCCATCCTCACGCTGACCAACCGGGCGCTGGCCCGGCTGACCTCGCTGACACTGATCGCCACGCTGGCGGTGGCCGCGGCGCTGCTCGGTTACGCCACCTGGCTGTCGCTGCGTATCAGCCGGCTCAGCCGCGCCGCCGACCGGGCCATCGGCGCCGGCGGCCAGATCCGGGCGGGACTGCCCAGCGCCGCGGCCGGCGACGAGCTCGGCGACCTCTCACGCAGCTTCTCCCGGCTGCTGGGCCGGGTGCAGGAGACGAACGAGTATCTGCGCACGCTGGGGGCCAGGCTCTCCCACGAGCTGCGCACCCCGCTGGCGGTGGTTACCTCGTCGCTGGACAACCTGGAAGGCGTGGGGCTCACGCCGGAACAGCAGGACTACGCCGGGCGCGCCCGGGAGGGATCACGCCGCCTGCAGGCCATCCTGAACGCGATGAGCGAAGCGAGCCGCACCGAGCAGGCGGTGACGGCCGCCGAGGCGGAGCGCTTCGACCTGGCGGAGGTGGCCGCCTCGGCCGCCGAGGGCTACGCGCTGGCCTACCCGGAGCGGGAGTTCCGGCTAAGCCGGGAGGTGGCCGCGGCGCCGGTGACCGGGACGCCGGAGCTCCTGGTGCAGATGCTGGACAAGCTGGTCGCCAACGCCGTGGAGTTCAGCGCCGCGGGCGCGGAGATCGGCATCCGGGTGGCGACCGGGAGCGGCAGCGTCACGCTGGCGGTGACCAATCCGGGGCCGACGCTGCCCGACCACATGCGCGAGAGCATCTTCGACTCGCTGGTCTCGGTGCGGCCCGACCGGACGGCGAGCCACCTGGGCCTCGGTCTCTACATCGCCCGGCTCATCGCCGAGTCCCACGGCGGGCGGATCAGCGCCGCCAACCTGGCGGACGGCAGCGGCGTGATCTTCTCGGTGGAGGTGCCGCTGGCGGCTCAGTCCGACGAAAGGTAGTCGACGATGCCCTTGGCCGCCTCCCGGCCCTCGAACACCGCGGTGACCACCAGGTCCGAGCCCCGCACCATGTCGCCGCCGGCGAATACCTTCGGGTTGGAGGTCTGGAACGGATAGCGGCTGCCGTTCAGCCAGACCCGGCCGTTCGGGCGGGTGCGGATCTCGAAGTCGTCGAACCAGTCCGCCGGCGACGGCCGGAAGCCGAAGGCGATGATCACGGCGTCCGCCGGCAGGATGTGCTCGGTCCCCGGCACGGGCTCGGGCCGGCGCCGTCCTCCCGGGCCCGGCTCGCCCAGGCGCGTCTCGATCAGCTTCACGCCGGTGACCTGGTCACCGCCGACGATCTCGATGGGCTGCTGGTTGAACAGGAAGGTGACGCCTTCCTCCCGGCTGTTCATCACCTCGCGGCGGGAGCCCGGCATGTTCTCCTCGTCCCGGCGATAGGCGCAGGTCACGCTGGCCGCGCCCTGGCGGATGGCCGTGCGGTTGCAGTCCATGCCGGTGTCGCCGCCGCCGAGTACCACCACCCGCTTGCCGGCCATGTTGATGCGCGGCTCCGAGCGCCGGCTCATGCCCAGTTCCCGGTAGACGTTCGCCACCAGGTAGGGCAGCGCCTCGTGCACGCCGGGCAGGTCCTCGCCGGGGAAGCCGCCGCGCACGTAGGTGTACGCGCCCATGCCGAGGAACACGGCGTCGTAGTCGGCGACGAGCTTCTCGAAGGGAATGTCCTCGCCGATGCGCGTCTCCAGCACGAACTCGACACCCATGCCTTCGAGGATCTCGCGCCGCTTGCGCACCACCTCCTTCTCCAGCTTGAACGGCGGGATGCCGAAGGTGAGCAGGCCGCCGATCTCCGAGTAGGCGTCGTAGACCACGGAGGCGACACCGTTCCTGGCCAGCACGTCGGCGGCGGCGAGGCCCGCCGGCCCGGCGCCGACGACCGCCACCCGCCTGCCGGTGGGCTCCACGTGGGAGAGGTCCGGACGCCAGCCGAGCTTCAGGGCCTCGTCGGTGATGTATTTCTCGATGTTGCCGATGGCGACCGCGCCGAGTCCGTCGTTCAGCGTGCAGGCACCCTCGCACAGGCGGTCCTGGGGGCAGACCCGGCCGCAGACCTCGGGCAGGGAGTTGGTCTGGTGACTGAGCTCCGCGGCCGCCAGGATGTTGCCCTCGTCGATCAGCTTCAGCCAGTTCGGGATGTAGTTGTGCACCGGGCACTTCCACTCGCAGTAGGGGTTGCCGCAGTTGATGCAGCGGCCCGCCTGGTCGGCGGCCTCCTCGGCGGTGTACTGGCCGTAGATCTCCCGGTAGTGGGTGATGCGGTCCTCGGCCGGGATCTTGTCCGGGTCCCGGCGCGGGATCTCCATGAACTGCAGCGGACGTTCTACCATGGCAATTCCCTCAGGCGGCCTCGCGCAGCGACTCGATCAACGAGCCGAGTTCCGCCGCCTTCGGCTTGACCACCCAGAACTTCGGCAGCCAGGTGCGGAAGTCGTCCAGCAGCTCCTGACCCCATTCGCTGCCCGTGTAGCTCACGTGGCGCTCGATGAGTTCCCGCAGGTGATGGAGATGCGCCTCCATGCTCTCGGGGGTGATGCGGTGGATGTCGATGAGTTCGTGGTTGTAGCGGTCCACGAAGTCACGTTCCTCGTCCAGCACGTAGGCGAAGCCGCCGGTCATGCCGGCGCCGAAGTTCACGCCGGTGCGCCCGAGCACCACCACGACGCCGCCGGTCATGTATTCGCAGCAGTGATCGCCCGAGCCCTCGACGATGGCGGTGGTGCCGGAGTTGCGCACGGCGAACCGCTCGCCCGCCATGCCGGCCGCGTACAGGGCGCCGCCGGTGGCGCCGTACAGGCAGGTGTTGCCGATGATCACCGTATCCCGCGCCACGAAGCCCGCGCCCGGGGCCGGCCGCAGCACGATACGGCCGCCGGTCATGCCCTTGCCCACGTAGTCGTTGGCGTCGCCCTCCAGCGTCAGGTTCAGGCCGGCCACGTTCCAGCAGCCGAAGCTCTGGCCGGCCGTGCCGGTGAGCTCGATGTCGATGGGCGCCTCGGCCATGCCCAGGTTGCCGTGGCGCCGGGCGATCTCGCCGGCGAGCCGTGCGCCGATGGAGCGGTTGAAGTTGCGGATCTCGTAGCGGAACGTGCCGCCGGACAGCGACTCGATGGCCGGCAGCACGTCGGCCACCATCTGTTCGGCCAGCTCGCCCTTGTCGAAAGGCTCGTTACGCGGGTCGATGCAGAAGCGCGGCTTGTCGTCGGCCAGCCCGGCGTCGGAGACGATGGGCGAGAGGTCGAGGCGGCGCTGGCGCGGCGTCTCGCCGGGCAGCAGTTCCAGCAGCTCGGTGCGACCGATCACCTCGTCCAGGCTCCGCGCGCCGACGGAAGCCAGCACCTCCCGGGTCTCCCGGGCGACGAAGCGGAAGAAATTCTCCACCATCTCGGGCAGACCGATGAAGTGTTTCGAGCGCAGGGTCTCGTTCTGGGTGGCCACGCCGGTGGCGCAGTTGTTCAGGTGGCAGACCCGCAGGTACTTGCAGCCCAGCGCCACCATCGGCGCGGTACCGAAACCGAAGCTCTCCGCGCCCAGGATGGCGGCCTTCACCACGTCGACGCCGGTCTTCAGCCCGCCGTCGGTCTGCAGGCGCACCCGGTGGCGCAGGTCGTTGGCGCGCAGCACCTGGTGGGTCTCCGACAGGCCGAGCTCCCACGGGCTGCCCGCATACTTCACCGAGGTCAGCGGGCTCGCGCCGGTGCCGCCGTCGTAGCCGGAGATGGTGATGAGATCGGCGTAGGCCTTGGCCACGCCGGCGGCCACCGTTCCCACACCAGGCTCCGAGACCAGCTTCACGGAGACCAGCGCCTGTGGATTCACCTGCTTCAGGTCGAAGATCAGCTGGGCCAGATCCTCGATGGAGTAGATGTCGTGATGGGGCGGCGGCGAGATGAGGCCCACGCCGGGCTTCGCGTAGCGCAGCCGGGCGATCATCTCGTTCACCTTGTGACCGGGCAGCTGGCCGCCCTCGCCGGGCTTCGCGCCCTGGGCGATCTTGATCTGCAGCACCTCGGCATTCACCAGGTACTCGGCGGTGACGCCGAAGCGCCCCGAGGCCACCTGCTTGATCTTCGACATGCGCTCGGTGCCGTAGCGGTCCGGGTCCTCGCCGCCCTCGCCGGAGTTGGAGCGTGCGCCCAGCCGGTTCATGGCGATGGCCAGCGCCTCGTGGGCCTCCGGCGACAGTGCGCCGAGCGACATGCCGGCGCTGTCGAAGCGGGGCAGGATGTTCTCCTCCGGCTCCACCTCTTCCACCGTCACCGGGTTGTCCGAGGCCTTCAGGCGCATGAGGTCGCGAAACGCCGCCGCGGGCCGCTCGTTCACCAGGCGGGCGTACTGGCGGTAGCGTTCGTAGTCGCCGGTGCGCACCGCGGCCTGCAGGGTGGCCACCACGTCCGGGTTGTAGGCGTGGTACTCGCCACCGTGGACGTAGCGCAGCAGGCCGCCCTGGTTCACCGGGGCAATGTCGTTGAAGGCAAGCTCCGCCAGGCGGGTCTGGTCCTCGTGCAGGTCGGCGAAGTTCGCGCCCTGCACCCGGCTGACCGTGCCGCGGAAACAACGCTCTACCACGTCGTCGCCGAGGCCCACGATCTCGAACAGCTGCGCGCCCCGGTAGCTCGAGATGGCCGAGATGCCCATCTTGGACATGATCTTGAACAGCCCCTTGCGGATGCCGCGCCGGTAGCTGCGGCCGAGCTGCAGGGCGCTCTCCCGGCGCGTGTCCACGTGGCCCCGCCGCGCCATGTCGTGCAGGCACTGGTAGGCGAGGTAGGGATAGACCGCCGTCGCGCCGTAGCCGATCAGGCAGGCGAAGTGATGGGGATCGCGGGCATAACCCGTCTCCACGATGATGTTGCAGTCGCAGCGCAGCCCCAGCCGCACCAGATGGTGATGCACGGCGCCGGTGGCCAGCAGCGAGTGCACCGGCATGTGGTCGCGCTTGATGTAGCGGTCCGAGAGCATCACCAGCAGCTTGCCTCCGCGCACGGCGTCGGCCGCCTTCGCACAGATGTCGTCCAGCGCCTCGGACAGCGGCATGTCCCGGGGATAGTTCAGGTCGATGAACTCCGTCGAGTCGCCGAACATCTCGTCGCTGACCAGCTGGCGCAGCTTGCGCTGGGACAGCACCGGCGAGTTCATGATGACCTGGTGGGCGTGCTCGGAGGTCAGCTCGAACAGGTTGCATTCCCGGCCGATATTGGTCTGCAGCGACATCACGATGCGCTCGCGCAGCGAGTCGATGGGCGGGTTGGTGACCTGGGCGAACTGCTGGCGGAAGAAATCGAACAGCGGGCGCACCTGGCGGGAGAGCACCGGCATGGGCGTGTCGTCGCCCATGGAGCCCACCGCCTCGGCCTGCGCCTCGGCCAGCACGCGGATGACCTCGTTACGCTCCTCGGCGGTGAGGTTGAACATCTTCTGGTAGCGGGCCAGCGTGCGGGTGTCGAACGGCTCCGCCGCCATGTGCACGTCCACCAGCTCGGAGTCGAGATAGCGCACGCCTTGCTTCAGCCAGCGTTTATACGGCGCGCGGGTCTTCAGCGTGTCGTGGATGCGCCGGGTATCGAGCAGCTCCCCGGTCTCCAGATCGACGGCGATCATCTCGCCGGGGCCCAGTCGGCCCTTGCGGACCACGTCGGCGGCGTTGTACTCCCACACGCCCACCTCCGAGGCCACGGTGAGGTGGCGGTCGCGGGTGAGCACGTAGCGGGCGGGTCTGAGGCCGTTCCTGTCCAGCGTGCAGGCGGCGTAGCGGCCGTCGGTCAGCACGATGCCGGCCGGCCCGTCCCAGGCCTCCATGTGGCAGCCGAAGAACTCGTAGAAGGCCTGCACGTCCGGGTCCATGTCGTCCATGCCCTGCCACGCCGGCGGGATCAGGATGCGCATGGCCTGCAGCACGTCCATGCCGCCGGCCAGCATGACCTCCAGCATGTTGTCCAGGCTGGAGGAGTCCGAACCCGAGAGCGAGACCAGCGGCATCAGGTCGGAGACGTCGGGCAGCTTCTCCGAGGTGAAGTTGGCCGCCCGGGCCCGCGCCCAGTTGCGGTTGCCGCGGATGGTGTTGATCTCGCCGTTGTGGGCGAGCAGACGGAACGGCTGAGCCAGGCGCCATTGCGGCCAGGTGTTGGTGGAGAAACGCTGGTGGAACACGGCCACCGAGGTCTCCATGCGCGGGTCGCGGAGATCCGGGTAGAACACCGGCAGGGCAGCGGGCATCACCATGCCCTTGTAGGAGATGGTGTTGGCGCAGAGGCTCGCCACGTAGAAACAGTCGTCGGAGTCGGCCAGGCCGTTTTCGGCGCGCCGGCGCGCCATGAACAGCTGGCGGTTGAACGCCGCCCGCGCCATGCCGGCAGGCGCGTTGACGAACAGCTGGGCGATGTGCGGCAGGGTGCGCAGCGCCTCCTCGCCGCACACGGAGGTATCCACCGGCACGTCGCGCCAGCCGGCCACCTGCAGGCCCGCCCGCTCCACTTCCTCCGCCAGGCGGCGCCGGCCCCGCTCGCGCAGGTCGTCGTCCCGGTGCAGGAAGACGGTGCCGGCGGCATAGCGTGAGGCCAGTTCGATGCCCGCCTCGGCGGCGACGCCGCGCAGGAACCGGTCCGGCATCTTCAGCAGCAGCCCGCAGCCGTCGCCGGTCTTGCCGTCCGCCGCCACGGCACCGCGGTGGGTCAGGCGCCGCAGGGCGCCGATCGCGGTTTCCACGACCCACGCGCTCGGCTCGTCGTCGAGGTTGGCGATGAGCCCGAACCCGCAGCTGTCCCGCTCGAAGGCGGGATCGTAGAGCGATCCTTCGGTCGGCTTGGTCATGGCTACACCTGGCGCATGGGGAGCGGAGCCGGCATCGTGTGCGATGCGCTCCGGTCCGGGTTTCTGGTGATGGGGGGCCGGGTCCGTGCCGGGGACGTCCCGGCGCCGTGACCGGGTCGCGCCCGCGATCGACTAATTTACAACAGGCGGACCTGCGGCGGTCAATCGGCAATGCAGACGCCGGTTCGACCTCGGGGAGACACCCCCGTCAGGCACGGTGAATCAGTGAGTTATTGGTAGATGACCGTGCCCGGATAACCCCGCATTATAGCGATTCGCGGCCCGCGTTGCTTTCCCTGGCGGTCAACCGGCCCGCGGGGCGATGGTTACGCGCGCAACCAAGGGTCGATGATGGGTGCGCGGCTAGGGCTGCAGCACGCTGACCCGGCCGGATTCGCGGAACCGGAGCGGCCGCGCGAAGGGGATGTCGATGCCGAGCTCGCCGGCCAGCTCGTAGTCGATCTCGCGCCGGCCCTCGCGGAAGATCAGCGCCGTCAGCAGGCTGGCGCTGCTCACGAGATCGGTGTGCACCTCGATACTGAAGCTGCCCTGGCCGCGGGCGGGCAGGTTGAACGCCTCGGTGGCCGATCCGGTGGCGAACTGCTGCCCCGCCAGATGCACGGTGTAATCCACCGAGCGCACCGGCAGCGGGAACCCGTTCGGATTCTCCGCGGCGAATTCCAGCACGAAACTCTGGCGGGCCCAGTCGGCGTCGATCAGCCGGACACGGTCCAGCTGCACCGTCGGCGGCTCGGCATCGAAGCGGCTGGTGGCACAGCCGGCGACGGCGAGGCAGGCGGCCAGCGCGAGCAGGCCGGCCGCCGGCCGCAGCGGGTGTCTCGGCATAAGCGGGCTCTCTTCATCCCCGGACCCCGGCCGGCGCAGGCCGGAGACCGGGCTCAGTACCCCGTGTCTTCGGCCGCCTGCTCCGCGTCCTCGCGTTCCGCGTCGGCCTTGTCCATGAGTTCGCCGGCTTTCTGTTTCGTCTTCTCCATGGCTTCCTCGCCTGCCGCCCGGGCATCGTCGTAGGCCTTGCCCGCTGCCGCCTTCGCGTCCTCGCCGGCTGCTTTCGCATCCTCGACCATCTGCTCGCCGGTCTCCCGGGCGGCGTCCATGGTCTTGTCGACGGCTTCACCCGTCTTTCCGGCGGCTTCCTCCATAGCCGCGGCCGCGTCCTCGCGGGCCTTCGCGGCGTCGTCGTCACCGCCGCATGCGCTGAGCCCGAGAGTGGCCGCGGCGGCGAGTATCAGCAAGGTGTTCCTGTGCATGGTCGTTCTCTCCCTTTCCGGTGGCGGGCGCCGGTGCCCGTGCCGGACACTGTAGCAATATGCGCGACGCCGGGCGACAGCACCCCCGGTCAGCGCAGCGTCCGGTCCAGCCGGCCCCAGCGTGCGGAGATCACCCGCCAATCCTCGTCCCTGACCAGGTCGAGCTCGACCCGGCGCGCACCCCCGTCCAGCGACAGCCGACGCAGGTCGGCGCCGGCAAAGCGCACCGTCATGCGCACGCGGGCGGCGTCGCTGCCGTGCACTTCCACCTGCTCGATGTCCGGCAGCACCACGAGGCTGCCGCCGCGCAGCAGCTGCAGGCGCAGCAGCCGCACGATCGCGGCGCGGTCGTTGCCCCGCGCGTCCCGGTAGTCCGGATGCAGGGCGTCCGCGACGCCACTCACGTCGCCGTCCCCGGCGGCGTCGACGGTGCGGTCGACCAGGGCGCGGATCTGCTCCTCCGGCGCCGCCGGCTCGCCGCCGCAGGCCGCCAGCGCCAGCACCACGCAGAGGGGCGCAGCAACCCGGACCGCCGGTCGGGCGGCTTTGCGCACTGGTTCGCAGCGGTAGCTCGTCATTCTGTCATAGCGTCTGTGCAGCAAGCGCTTCGTCCCGGCGGCGCAGCGCCGGAACACCCCGCCGCGCCCGTAATGCAGTATTCTCTGTTATGTAAAGTGTCTGTGGTGAGCACCATGAAAGAGCCGACCAGCGAGGAGCAGCAGCGCATCGACAGGATACTGGATCTGTGGTTCGAGGAGCGCGAACTCACCGCACCCCAGATCGATGCGCGGCTGGACGTGTGGTTCGGCGAAGACCCGGAGCTGGATATCCGGCTGCGCCACGAGTTCGCCGACGACGTGCACGAAGCCTCCGAGATGAAGCTGATGCACTGGGCCGCCACCCCCCGGGGCCGGCTCGCACTCATCCTCGCCATCGACCAGTTCCGCCGCAACATCTACCGCAACACGGCGAAGGCGTTCTCGCACGACAAACTGGCGCTGAAGCTGTGCGTGGAGGGCATCGTCTGCCAGGCCGACCGCGAGCTCACCGACATCGAGCGGGTGTTTCTCTACATGCCGATGCAGCACGCCGAGAATCTGCGGGTGCAGAAGAAGTCGGTCATGGTCTTCACGGCGCTGGCGAACAAGGTCTCGCCCACCCTGCGCGAGACCTTCCGCACCTTCGCCGACTTCGCCGAGCTGCATCACGACATCGTCGAGCGCTTCGGCCGCTTCCCCCACCGCAACGCCATCCTCGGCCGGGAGAACACGTCCGAGGAACGGGAATACCTGGGAGGCGATGCCCCCACCTTCGGCCAGAGCGCCGGCTGACTCCAGGCAGTAGGGCCTTCAGGCCCGATTCCTTCTTTCATGGCCGCCCTGCGGGGGCATCCGTCTTGCTCCCGACAAAAGGTCG
>CAYRZI010000031.1:0-29054 GCA_964428605.1 uncultured Woeseiaceae bacterium | reverse complement strand
GTCCGTCCCACCGGTCTGGGCCCGCCGGGCATGACGTTCGCCGGCACCGAACAAGTTGATCCAGCGGTCCGCCCGGGCGCCGGCAGCGACGACCCGGTAGAACGCATCACGCTCCCGTCGCGGTTCGAAGAAGCTGACGACGGCCGCCGCGAACGACACCGGGATCAGCAGGAAATCCAGCAAACCGTCCAGCGCCAGCTTGGCCTGGAATACGAGGACGTCGCGCAGCAACTCCAGCCGTTCAGGCGGCTGCGTCGCGTCCTCTCCGGCGTCGTCCTGCATGGGTTCCTGCATCGGTATCGCCTCCCCCGGCGAACAGCCCGTCACCGCGCCGACTATAGCCTCCTGCATCCGGGCTTGGTACTTTAGCCGGCCTTGTCGCTTGTTCGCCGCCAGTACGCCAGTAGTCATGCCGAAATTCCAGGGCGAAACCGGATTCAGCCACGCCGCACCCGACCGGCTCGGGCTGCTGCTCGTCAACCTGGGCACGCCCGGCGAGCCGAGCACCTCCGCCGTGCGCCGCTATCTCGCCGAATTCCTGGGCGACGCCCGGGTGGTGGAGGCGCCGCGCCTGTTCTGGTGGCTGGTGCTGAACCTCGTGATCCTGCGGATCCGGCCGGCGCGCTCCGCCGAGGCCTACGGGAAGATCTGGACCGAAGCCGGCTCGCCCCTGCTGCTCAACAGCGAACTCATCGCGAAGGGGGTGGAGGAGAAGCTCGCCGGGCGCATCGACGGCGCGCTGGCGGTGGAGCTGGCGATGTCCTACGGCGCGCCGGGCATCCCGGAGGCGCTGGAGCGGCTGCGGGAGAAGAACGTCCGCCGGCTGGTGGTGCTGCCGCTGTATCCCCAGTACTCGGGCACCACCACCGCCACCGTGTTCGACCGGGTCACCCGGGTGCTGCAGCACCGCCGCTGGGTGCCGGAATTCCGTTTCATCAACCAGTACCACGACGAGCCGGCCTACATACAGGCCCTGGCCCGGTCCATCCGTGAACACCGGGAGGAACACGGCGCGGGCAAGCGGCTGCTGTTCTCCTTCCACGGCATCCCGCAACGCTACTTCCTGGGCGGCGACCCCTATCACTGCCAGTCCCAGAAGACCGCGCGGCTGGTCGTCGAGGAACTCGGACTGGCGCCGGACGAATGGCTGCTGAGCTTCCAGTCCCGGGTGGGCCGGGAGGAGTGGCTCCGTCCCTACACCGACGAGACACTGCAGGCCTGGGGCGAGGAAGGGCTGGAGAGCGTGGACGTCGTCTGCCCCGGCTTCTCGGCGGACTGCCTCGAGACCCTCGAGGAGATCGCCATGCAGAACCGCGAGCTGTTCGAGGAGGCGGGCGGCGGGCGCCTGTCCTACATCCCCTGCCTGAATGCCCGGGAAGACCACATCGAATGCCTCACCGACCTGGTGCACCGCCACGCCTCCGGCTGGCCGGAGACCGCGAGTGACGTGAGTGCCCGGGACCCGCTGAAGAGCGCCGACCTCGCCCGGGCCATGGGGGCCGAGGACTGAGGGTGGCCGGGCGCTTCCTGGAGCTCGGCCTCGCTGCGCCGGACATCCTGGAGTCGCTGCATTTCTACCGCACACTGGGTTTCACCGAACTCGCGGTCGGCGAGGTCTGGCCGCACAAGTACGCCGTGGTCACGGACGGGCGGATCTTCATCGGCCTGCACGGCGAGGCGGTGGCGAGCCCGGTGATCACCTTCGTGCAGCCCTCGCTGCGCCGGCACGTGCTGACGCTGCAGGACGCCGGGACGCGGTTCGGGGAGACCCGCCTCGGCGAGGACGAGTTCAACCTGGCCGTCCTGCGCGACCCGGACGGGCTGGCCGTGATGCTGGTGGAGGCGCGCACCTATTCCCCGGCGCCGGAGACACCGCCCGCCTCGCTGCTGGGGGAATGCCTGGAACTGGCGCTGCCGGTGCGCGATGCCCTGGCAGCGGCGCATTTCTGGGCCCCGCTGGCGCCCCGGCTGGTAGCTCACCGGGAGGCGCCGGAGCCCCGCTTCCGGCTGGCCGTGGACGACCTGGTGCTGGGGCTCGGCGCCCGCCCGGCGCTGACCCGGCCCATGCTCGTCTACCGGGTCGCCGATGCCGCGACGCTGCAGGCGGCCCTCGACCGGCTGGGGATCTTCCCGGGTGCGGGCCCGGACCTGCCGGGCGAGAGCTGGGGCACTATCCGTGCGCCGGAAGGCACCGACATCGCGCTGCTAAAGGCCGACTACTGGTCCGACTGACTGGTCCGCGGGATCATGCGGCCAGAAGCCGGCCGAGCAGCGCCCGTGCCTGCGACAGGTAGCCCCCACCGAACAGATTCAGGTGATTCAACACGTGGTAGAGCTGGTAGAGGTCACGGCGCAGCGCGTAGCCGTCGTCCAGAGGCCAGGCCTCCGCATAGGCGGCACGGAACTCCGGACCGAAACCGCCGAACAGCTCGGTCATGGCGATGTCCGTCTCCCGGTCGCCGTAGTAGACCGCGGGATCGTAGATCACCGGCTCGCCCTCCACCGCGGCGAAGTTGCCGCCCCACAGGTCACCGTGGAGCAGCGAAGGCACCGGCGTGTAGTCCGTGAAGAAGTCCCCGACCCGCGCCAGCAGCGCCTCGCCGTCGGCACCCAGGGCGCGGCCGTGACCGTTGCGCCCGGCGAGCTCGAGCTGGAAGCCGATGCGCTTGTCGGCCAGGAAACGCACCCAGTCGTCGTCCGGCCCGTTCGGCTGGGGCGTGGAGCCGATGGTGTTGTCGCGATGCCATCCGTGGCGCTCCGCGGTGTGGTGATGCAGGGCCGCCAGCTCCGTCCCCAGACGCCGCCGGCAGGCGGCATCGGCGGGACCGAGCTCGAGATACTCCAGCAGCAGCCAGGCGCGGCCGGCGTCGACACCGAGGCCGAGGACACGCGGCACGCGCACGGCTTCCGCTGCCGCGAGTTCGGCCAGTCCCTCGGCCTCCGCGGCAAACATCTCGTAGCCGTCCGGTCGATTGGTCTTCAGGAACACGGGCCCGGCATCGCTCTCCAACCGGGCGGCCGTATTGATGCTGCCGCCGCCCACGGGGCGCAGGCTGGCTGCATCCAGGCGGAGGCCACAGGCGGCAGCCACGGCGTCGGCGAGCGCCTGCGCCACGGCTCAGTTCGCGACGCCCAGCGAGGCGATGCGGTCGCACTGACGCCTGAGCGCCGTGCCGAAGCCGGCCCTGTCGCATACCGCGTGCAGCGCGTCCATGTCAGGACCCCGCCGGCGCGCCTCGCCCGAGCGGAACTCCAGCGGCGCATCGCAGGCGATGCCGGTCAGCCGGCGGGCGAGCAGCGCCGCCTCCCGGTGCTGCTCGAGCCGGGCACCGAGTTTCGCCGCGCCGCGCACCGGCACGTCGCAGACCCGGTCCAGGTTGGCGTAGAGCACGTCCAGGCTGCCGAAGTGGCCGAGCAGCGCCGCCGCGGTCTTCTTGCCGACGCCGGGCACGCCGGGGATATTGTCCACGGCGTCTCCGGCCAGCGCCAGGAAGTCGGCGATCTGCTCCGGCCACACGCCGAAGGCCTCCGGTATCTGCTCATACCCGAGCCGCCGTCGGCCCGCGTAGTCCCACAGGGTGTCCTTCGCCGACAGGAGCTGGGCCAGGTCCTTGTCCCGGCTGACGATGGTCGCCGGCAGCCCGCGGGCTCGACCGTCGATCACCAGCGAGCCGATCAGATCGTCCGCCTCGTAGAGCGGGCTCGCGCACTCGGCGAGGCCGAGCGCGCGGGTGAACGCCCGGCACTGGCGGAACTGGCGCTCCAGCTCCGGCGGCGCCGGGTCCCGGTTGGCCTTGTAGGCCGGGTAGATCTCGTTTCTGAAGGAACTCGCCAGGCTCTCGTCGAAGGCCACGGCGATGTAATCGGGGCGCACCTGCTCGACGAAGTCCGCCAGGAAGCGGGCGAAGCCGAACAGCGCGTTCACCGGGTTGCCGTCGCCGTCGACCATGTCGTCGGGCAGGGAGAACCAGGCGCGGAAGACGTAGACGCTGGCGTCGATCAGATAGAGCACTTGCCCGCCGGCGGCCTCAGGCGGGCATGGCAAGGCCGGCGGCGCCGGCCTGCAGGTGGTCGCGCAGCCGCGCGTGCAGCGGGCTCGAGCGGGGAATGTGGGCCAGCAGGTACTCCATCTGGTCGGCCAGTACCCGGCGACCCTTCAGGTAGATGTACTCCGCATAACTGGGCGTGAACGGAATGGCGATCAGCTGCATGCAGGCCTGCTCGGGCGTGCGTCCGCCCTTGTGGTTGTTGCAGCGTCGGCAGGCCGTGGCCACGTTGGTCCACAGGTCCTGGCCGCCCTGGGAGATGGGCGTGACGTGGTCGCGGGTCAGTTCCCGGGTCTGGAACTGCAGACCGCAGTAGAGGCAGAGGTTGGCGTCGCGGCGGAACAGCGTGCGGTTGTTCAGCGGCGGCACGTAGTGCTCACGGTTGGCGGCCAGGCTCTGGTGGGTGCCGTGGGTGGCGATGATGGAGTTCACGTCCACCGCGCTGCGCTGCCCGGTGAGTGCGTTGTAACCCCCGTGCAGCGTATAGAGCAGAGTGCCGCAGGCGTAGGCGACCTGCCCCGTGTGATAGAGGCGCACCGCCTCGCGGTAGTCGATCCATTCGAGCGGCATGCCCGCCACATCCGTGCGCAGGACCTGCTGGAAGATGCTCTCTGTGCTGATAGCCTGCATGTGTCACGTCCCCCCCGGGGCGCCGACTTAGTTTGCCCCAAGACCGGGGAAATGCAACCGCAGGGGTGTGACAACCTGGTGACAGCGGCGTGCGGGCCTCCTCAGCGTCCCCGCTGGGGGCGGCGCTCACGGATACGCTCGCGGATGTTCTGGCGCTGCTCGGGGCTGAGCGAGCGCCACCGTTCCCTCAACTCCCGGCGGCGCTCTTCCGGCATGTCCCGGAAGCGTTCGAAGTTGCGCCGGATGCGCTCACGCTCCTCCGGCGGCAGCTCGCGGAAGGTCTCGTAGCGCTCACGGATTTGCGCCCGCTGCTCTTCGCTCAGGTCGCGCCAGCGCGCGAAGCGCTCCCGTGCGGCGGCGCGCTCCTCCGGGCTCATGTCGAGCCAGCGCTCGGTGCCGCTGGCGAGCCGGCGGCGCCGCTCGGCGGGCAGCTCCTCCCAGCGGTCCTCGAAGCGAGCCAGCACCCGCTGCTGCTCGCTGGTGAGCGCATCCCAGCCCGGCGCCTCCGGCGCGTCCTGCGCCAGCGCCGTGACCCCGCCGGCCAGCAGCAGTACCGCCATCAGGATTGCCGTCTGCAGCGCAGGCAGCAGAACGCGCAGCACGGTGGTCGTCTCCGCCGCGGTGCCCGCACGCCCCTGCAATTCAGCCCGTCTCTTCATCGGTCCTGCTCTCCTCGTCCTGCTCGCGCTCCTCCGCGGGCGCCGCCCGTCGCTCGGCGTCCTCCGGCGCCGTCCCGGCGAGCGCGATCCAGTCACTGTCGTCCTCTTCCCAGCTGCCGAGGTACTCGAGAAAGGCCGCATCCGGCGCCTCCTCGCCCCGCTCGGCCGCAGGCGCCGGCAGGACGGCGGCCGTCGCCATGGCCACGCCCGCCAGTCCGCGGGTCAGCAGGCCGGCACCCGCTGCCCTTGCGGATGCCTTCGAGGGTGACCTTGTGGGTACCTTTGCCACCGACCTCGGCGCTGTCCTTGCCTGGCGCGGCTCAGCCAATGTTGCCGCTCCCGCCGGGCGCGCCGCGGAAGTCTTCTTCCGCATCCATCCAGGCATAGAATTCCAGCTCCGCGAGCATGTCCAGGTCCTCGTCCTGGAGCACGATCTCCAGGTCTTCGGCCTCCACCGGCGCGACCGCCACGGCCACCCCGGGCTCCGCCACCGGCGTCTCCGGCGCCTGCCCCGGCCACAGTGCGACGGCCAGCACCGCCACCACGGCCGCGACGGCCACCGGCCGCCAGCCGGCCAAGGCGCCGGCGCGGTCCTGCCCGGCCAGCGCCGCCCGGCGCGCCCGGTTCAGCCGCGACAGCGTCGCCGCGTCCAGCTCATCCACGCTCTCGTCGAAGGCGCGCCGGGTTCTCTCCTCGAAGGCGCCGTCGCCGCGCTCGCCCCGGCCGTCGTATCGCTTGTCGTTCATTGCCAGCTCTCACCCAGACGTGCCCGCAGTGCATGCACGGCACGCGAATAATGCGTCTTCACGCTGCCCTCGGAGCAGCCCATGGCCGCCGCGGTATCGGCGACGTCCAGGCCCTCGAAGTTGCGCAGCATGAACGCCTCCTGTTGCCTCGCCGGCAGCCCGCGCAGTCCCGCCTCCAGCGTCGCCATGGTCTCGCGCATCTCCAGTTCCTCCTCCGGCGCACCCGTGGAGCGGTCCGGCGCTTCAGCCACCGGGTCGGGCCCGTCCTCGTCCCCGCCGAACCAGGACATGACCCGGTTGCGCACCGTGCGGCGCCGCTGGCTGTCACGCACCCGGTTCGTCAGGATGCGGAAGAACAACGGCGCCCATTCGGCTTCCGGGCGCCGGGCGTACTTGCGCACGAGACGTATCATGGCGTCCTGCACCAGGTCCATCGCCTCGTCCCGGTCGCCGGTGCCGATCTCGGCGATGCGCAGTGCGCGCCGCTCAACGCCGGCGAGGAAGGCATTCAGTCGTTGTTCCTGCTCCAGTGCCCTGACTCCCCGCTCCAGCCGGCGTGCCGATCGCGCGGGCGACTGCGAGCCGCCGCCCGGTGGCCGCGCCACCGCCTCCATGCCGGTCATGACCGCCGGCCCCCGGCGTCCTGCGCGCGACGTACAGCCTCCATGCTCCACTCCCGTAAGCATTACACTATGTTGGCGTCCGGTCTTCTAACGCGGCGGCGGGGCCGCGGTTGACAGGACGGGGCCGCTTTATCCTTGTGCACAGTGGATGTTGCACTTTCATGGCAGGCCGGCGGCGTCGGTCGTGACCCGGCCGGGGCCGTTCAACTGTCTGATTCAAATTGATATTCGGAGTGTACGGAGGGCTTTCGGCCGGCTCGCTCCTCAGGGCCGGGGGGCGGGCTGCCGCCCGGCCGGTCGGTATCCATCCACAGACTTATCCACAACGTGTCCAGTAACGAGCACAAGACCGTTCAGGCCGCCCCCGCGGTGCTGCGGGTGGCCGTCAAGGCGCCGCTGTCGCGCCTGTTCGACTATCTGCCGCCCGAAGGCGTCGACCCGGCCAGCCTCCGGCGCGGCGTACGGCTGAAGGTGCCGTTCGGCCGACGCCACCGCGTCGGCCTGCTCTGGGACACGGCGGCGGAGAGCGAGCTGCCCGCCTCCCGGCTGCGCCGTGCGCTCGCGGTACTGGACGACGAGCCCGCCGTCGACCCGGCGCTGGGCTGGCTGATCGACTTCGCCGCCGGCTACTACCATCACCCGGTGGGCGAGGTGGCAGCCGCCGCGCTGCCCGCACTGCTGCGCCAGGGCCGCCCTCTGCTGGCCACGGAGACCTTCTGGCGCCTGACTGCCGCCGGGGCGGCCGCCGCGGGAGACGAGAAGACGTCAGGGCGTGCGCCGCGCCAGGCTGAGCTCCTGGCCGCGCTTGGTGCAGCCCCGGCGGACGGACTGGCGGCCGCGGAGCTGGACCGGCGCTGCCCGTCCTGGCGCCGGGTGCGCAAGGCCCTGGAGGACAAGGGTCTGATCGAGCGGCAGGAGCGGCCCGCCGGCGGGCAGGAGACCGAGCCGGATGTCGGCCAGAAGGTCGGCCAGAAGGTCGGCCAGGCGGTCGAGCACGGAAAGACCGGCGGTGACGGCGGTCCGCCGGCCACGGCCGCCATCAGCCTCAACGCGGACCAGCAGGCCGCCGTGGCGGCAGCCACGGCGGCGGCGGGCTACTCGGCCACCCTGATCGACGGGGTGACCGGCAGCGGCAAGACCGAGGTCTATCTGGCGCTGATCGAGCACACCCTGGCACGCGGGCGCCAGTCGCTGGTGCTGGTGCCGGAGATCGGGCTCACGCCCCAGCTGGTGGAACGGTTCACCGCGCGGCTGGGCCGGCGGCCGGTGATCCTGCACAGCGGGCTCGGCGACGCGGAACGGCTGGCCGCCTGGCGCGATGCGCGGGTCGGCACCGCCGGCGTGGTGGTGGGCACTCGCTCCGCCGTCTTCACGCCCCTGGCCCGGCCCGGGCTGATCATCGTCGACGAGGAGCACGACCCCTCGCTGAAGCAGCAGGAAGGCTTCCGTTATTCGGCCCGCGACCTCGCCGTGGCCAGGGCACGCCACGAGGACGTGCCGGTGGTGCTGGGCTCGGCGACCCCGTCGCTGGACACGCTCGCCAACGTCGAGCGGGGCCTGTACCGGCGGGTGGAGCTGCCGCGGCGGGCCGGCGGCGCCGCCCCGCCCGAGCTGCGGCTGGTGGACCTGGGCCGTCATCCGCCCGTCGACGGCCTGTCGGCGCCACTTATCGCGGCGATCGAGCGCCACCTCGGGGAAGGCGGACAGGTGCTGCTGTATCTCAACCGGCGGGGCTACGCGCCCACGCTGCTCTGCCGGGACTGCGGCCACGTGGCCGAGTGCCGCCGCTGCGACGCCCGCATGACCCTGCACGCGGGCGACCAGCGCCTGCGCTGCCACCATTGCGGCAGCGAACGGGCGGTGGATACGAGCTGCCCGGAATGCGGCGGCACCGTTGCCGCACTCGGCCGGGGCACCGAGCGGGTGGAGGAGGCGGTACGGCGACGCTTCGCCGGTTACCGGGTGAGCCGCATCGACAGCGACAGCACCCAGCGCCGGGGCAGCATGGAGACCGCGCTGGAAGACGCCCGCAGCGGCCGGGCGCAGATCCTCGTGGGTACCCAGATGCTGTCCAAGGGTCATCACTTCCCCAGGCTGTCGCTGGTGGGCGTCCTCAATGCCGACCAGGGCCTCTTCGGCAGCGACTTCCGCAGCGCCGAACGGCTGGCCCAGACGCTGCTGCAGGTGGCCGGACGTGCCGGTCGCGCCGAGCGGCCGGGCGAGGTGCTGATCCAGACCGACTTCCCGCAGCATCCGCTGCTGCAGAGGCTGGTGCAGGAGGGCTACGGGGACTTCGCCCGGGCCGCGCTGGAAGAGCGGCGCGAGAGCGGCTGGCCGCCGTACTCGCGCATAGCGCTGCTGCGCGCCTCCGCCACCCGTCCGGAGACCGCAGTCGCCTTCCTGCAGCAGGTGAAAGGGGCGCTTGCCACCGGCGCCGGCGCGGACGTGCGCCTGCTGGGACCGGTGATGGCACCGCTGGCCCGACGCGCCGGACGCTATCGCTGCCAGCTGCTGCTGCAGAGCGCGCAGCGCGCACCGCTGCACCGGCTGCTCCAGCGGCTGCGAGAGGCGGCAGAACGGGCCCCGGGTGCGAGCCGGGTACGCTGGTCGCTGGACGTCGATCCCATCGAGCTTTTCTGAGCATGCCCGGGTGCGGGGAGGCGGCGTGAACGGGTAACATTACGCCTTTGTCGCACCTTGCATTCCCTGTTCGTTCCCTGGGGACCTCAGTTGAAAGAGACCATCGCCAGACTGGTAGAAGCGGCGCTCGCCTCGCGGCCGGAGATCGCCGAGGCGATCGAGCTCGCGAGCGTCGGCGCCGACGTCGAGCGGGCCCGCGACCCGCGCCACGGTGACTTCGCCACCAACGTCGCCCTGCGCCTCGCGAAGAGTCTCGGCCGCAACCCGCGGGAACTCGCCGCCGACATCATCGCCGGCCTGCCGGAGTCCGAGCTGGTGGAGGAAGTCTCGGTGGCCGGACCGGGCTTCATCAACTTCCGGCTGAGCCGCACGGCGCTGCGGCGCGAGATCGGACGCGTGCTCGCCGAGGGCCCGTGCTACGGGCGGCGGGAGAAGCGCGATGCCCCCCGCGTGCTGGTGGAGTTCGTCTCCGCCAATCCCACCGGTCCGCTGCACGTCGGCCACGGCCGCCACGCGAGCTACGGCGCCACGGTGGCCAACCTGCTGGAGGCGGCGGGCTACCCGGTGCACCGGGAGTATTACGTGAACGACGCGGGCCGGCAGATGGAGATCCTCGCCGTCAGCGTCTGGCTGCGTTATCTGGGCCTGCACGGCGAGACCCTGCCGTTCCCGGCCGCCGGCTACCGCGGCGACTACATCGTGGATATCGCCCGTGAGCTGCCGGAGCAGCGCTTCGTGGCCGGCGCGGCGGAGGTGCTGCGCGACCTCCCGGACGATGCGCCGGACGGCGACAGGGAGGCACGCATCGACGCCCTGATCGCCCGCGCCCAGACGCTGCTCGGCGACGGGGGCTTCGACACCGTTCGCCGGCATGCGCTCTCGAGCATCCTGGACGATATCCGCGATGATCTCGCCGGTTTCGGCGTGGAGTTCGACACCTGGTTCTCGGAGGAGAGCCTCACCGGCGAGGGCGTCATCGACGAGGCGCTCCACGTGCTGCGCGAGCGCGGCATGCTCTACGAACGCGACGGGGCCGTCTGGTTCCGCGCCACCGACTACGGCGACGAGAAGGATCGGGTCGTGGTGCGCGACAACGGCAAGAAGACCTATTTCGCGAGCGATATCGCCTACCACTACGGCAAGCGCCAGCGCGGCCACGACCTGCTGCTCGACGTGCTCGGCGCGGATCACCACGGTTACATCGCCCGGGTACGCGCGGGCCTGGAGGCCATGGGCGAACCCGGCGATGCGCTGGAGGTGCGTCTGGTCCAGTTCGTCGCACTGTACCGGGGCGGCGAGAAGATGCAGATGTCCACGCGTTCCGGCGAGTTCGTGACGCTGCGCGAGCTGCGCGAGGAGGTGGGCAACGACGCGGCCCGTCTGTTCTACGTCATGCGCTCCAACGATCAGCACCTGGACTTCGACCTGGAGCTGGCCAAGTCCCGCTCGAACGAGAACCCGGTGTACTACATCCAGTACGCCCACGCCCGGGTGGCCAGCGTGATGCGTCAGCTGGAGGAGAAAGGCCATGCCTGGGACCGGGAGCAGGGGCTCGCCTCTCTGGACCTCCTCGGCGAGGACCAGGAGAACGCGCTGATCGCGACGCTCACCCGCCTCCCGGAGGTGATCGAGGCGGCGGCGGAGAAGCGTGCGCCGCAGACGCTGGTGTTCTACCTGCGGGACCTCGCCAACGAGTTCCACACCTACTACAACGCCCACACCTTCATCGTCGACGACGACGGGCTCAGGAACGCCCGGCTCACGCTGGTGCTGGCCGCTCGCCAGGTCATCGCCAACGGTCTCGGGCTGCTGGGGGTCTCCGCCCCGGACTCGATGTAGCCATGGCGAAACGACGACGCCGGACGAAGCGCAGCAGCACGCGCGGCAGCCGCAGCCCGCAGGCGCCCAACTGGGTGTGGATGCTGTTCGGGCTGGCCATCGGCCTGTCGGTGGCGGCCGCGGTCTGGATGAGCGACCGGCGCGCGGCCGTCGAGCGGCCCCAGGCCCGGGAGGCGGCGAGCCTGCGCGAGGAAGAGCAGGCACCGCGGCCGGAACCGAAGCGGGTGGAGACGCCGGCGGCCCGGGAATCCCGCTTCGATTTCTACGAGATGCTGCCCCGCTTCGAGGTGGTCGTCCCCGAGGAGGAGCCCCACGCCCGGCCGGACAACCGGCCGGACCTGCCCACCGAGCCCGGCACCTACGTGCTGCAGGCCGGTTCGTTCAGCGCTTTCGAGGACGCCGACCGCATGAAGGCCCAGCTGGCGCTGCAGGGTATCCCGTCGCGCATCCAGCGCGTCGCCATCGACGATCGCACCTACCACCGGGTGCGCATCGGCCCGGTCTCCGACATGGAGGAATTCGACGATCTGCGCCGGCGGCTGCGCGAGGCAGAGATCGAGGTGCTCATGATCCGGGTGCCCGGCGGATGAGGATGCGGCCCGCACTGGCCGCGCTGCTGGTCGCTGCGTCTCTGGCCGGCTGCGCGGCGGCCCCGCCGCCGGCTGCCCCGCCGGAGGCCCCGCCCGCACAACCCGAGGCACCTCCCGCGGTGCCGGCGGCACCCGCCGCGCCGCCACCGCCCCCCGAACCGGATCTCTCCGCCCTGCGCATCTCCGTCGCCACCGTCGGCGACATGATGATCGGCACCGACTTCCCGGACAACCGCCTGCCCGACGACGACGCCCTCGGCTTCTTCGCCGGTGTCGCCGACGTGCTCCGCGGTGCCGACCTCGCCGTCGGCAACCTGGAGGGCGTGCTGCTCGACGGCGGCGAGCCGGTGAAGGAGTGCAGCGACCCCTCCGCCTGCTGGCTGTTCCGCTCGCCCACCCGTTACGCGGCGGTGTATCGGGAGGCCGGCTTCGACGTACTCAGCCTCGCCAACAATCATGCCCGGGACTTCGGCGAGGAGGGTCGCGACGCGAGCATGGCGGCGCTGGACGCCGTGGGCATCCGCCACTCGGGCCGGGAGGGCACCACCGCCAGCCTGGAGTCGGGCGGCGTCCGCGTGGGCTTCGTCGCGTTCTCCGGTACCCGCGGTGCCAACCCGATGCTGAACGAGGAGGCGGCCGCCGCGACGGTGGCGGAGCTGGCCGCCGACCACGACGTGGTCATCGTCTCCTTCCACGGCGGCGCGGAGGGAGTCGATGCGCTGCGCCTGCCCTTCGCCGAGGAGGAATACTACGGCGAGCCCCGGGGCGACGTCGTGGCGTTCGGCCGCGCCATGGTGGAGGCGGGCGCGGATCTCGTCTTCGGTCACGGCCCCCACGTGATCCGGGCCATGGAGCGCTACCGGGGCCGCATCATCGCTTACAGCCTGGGCAACTTCGCCACCTATTACGGCATCAGCGTCGCCGGCCTGAAAGGCATCGCCCCGATACTCGTCACCACGCTCGACGGCAACGGCGAGTTCGTCGAGGGCCGGGTGGTGTCGACGCGCCAGATTCGTCCGTCGGGCCCCACTCTCGACCCGGCGGACCGGGCACTGGAGCTGCTGGCCCGCCTGTCGCGGCAGGACTTCGGCAATCCGGGCCTGCGCTTCGAGGCGGACGGCCGCCTGTTGCCCATGGCGCGGCCGGCGCCGAAGGTCCATCCCGTCGAGCAGGCACCAGCCGTGCTGGAGCAGCCGGCGGGGCGCTGAAGTTCAGTCCTCGCCGCCGCCCGCCTGGCGGAAGTCCACGCCGAGGGCGCGCAGCTTGCGATACAGGTGCGTGCGCTCCATGCCCACGCGCTGGGCGAGCTTGCCCACCTTGCCGTTGCAGAGAATCAGCTGCTGGGTGAGGTAGGCCCGCTCGAAGGCCTCCCGGGCCTCGCGCAGGGGCAGCGCCAGCAGGTCCTGCTTCACCAGCGGCTCCTTGTCGGGCGCCTCGGCCTTCAGCTCGCGTTCGATCTCGGCCAGCGACACTTCCTCGTCGCCGCCGTTGATGAGTACCCGGTGCACGAGGTTCTTCAGCTCGCGCACGTTGTCCGGCCAGGGGTAGTTGCGCAACCGGTTCTGCGCCGCGACGCCGAAGCGGCGGAACGGCAGCCCTTCCGCGTCCACCAGCTTCTCCGCGTAGTAGCGCAGCAGTTCCGGCACGTCCTCGGCGTACTCGCGCAGCGGCGGTACCCGCAGCGTCAGCACGTTCAGGTGCGTGAGCAGGTCCCGGCGCAGCGTGCCCCGGTCGAGCAGCCGTTCGTAGTCGGGGGGCAGCGAAGCCATCACCCGGGTCGTCAGCGCCACGGGCTCCCGGCCGCCCCGGCGCAGGTAGCTGCCCCGCTCCAGCGCACTCGCCAGCAGGGTCTGGGCGCCCTCGCTGGCGTCGCCGAGTTCGTTCACGAACAGGATGCCTCCGGCCGCCCGGTCCAGCAGACCCTCGCGCAGCTCCCCGCCTTCCTCGCTGCCGTAGAGCTGCAGCTCCGCGTTTTCGTCGGTGAGCTGGCCGCCCGGCACGCTCACGTAGTCGGCGGCGGCACGCGGGCCGACGGAATGGATGTAGCGGGCGAACGCCTCGCGACCGGAGCCGGGCTCGCCGATCAGCACCATCGGTGCGTCGTGGGCGGCGAGCTTGCGCGCCTGCTCGCGCAGGTTGCGCATGGCCTCGCTCTTGCCCACCGGTGCCAGCGGCGCCAGCAGCCGGCGCATCTGCTGGGGCTCGCTCTTGCGGCCCGACTCGAGGGCACGTTCCACGGTGTGCAGCAGCTTGGAGAGCGACAGCGGCTTCTCGATGTAGTCGAACGCGCCGAGGCGGGTGGCCTCCACGGCCGTGTCCACCGTGCCGTGTCCCGACATGATCACCACCGGGCACTGGCGGCTGCTCGGCTGCTGGGTCCATTCCTTCAGGAGCGTGATGCCGTCGGTGTCGGGCATCCACACGTCCAGCAGCACCAGATCGTAGCGTTCGTTCTGCCGGGCCTCGCGGGCTTCGCCGGCGTCGGCGGCCACCGTGACGGCATAGCCTTCGTCCGAGAGGATCTCGCTGATCAGGGACCGGATGTCCGACTCGTCGTCCACGACGAGGATGTGTTCGCCACTCATGCCCTCTCTCTCCGTCTGTCACCGCGCTCGCCCCGCCGCGGCATCGAGGCCAGCATGGCCTCGCGGCTCGCCTCGTCGACGGGCAGCGCGATACGTATCCTCGCCCCGCCGCTCGCGCGGTTCTCTGCCCGGATGGTGCCGGCGTGTTCTTCCACCAGCTTCTTCACGATGGCCAGCCCGAGGCCCGTGCCTTTGGGCTTGGACGTAACGTAGGGGTCGAAGACCTGTTCCACCGGGCCGGCCTGGAACCCGGGTCCGTTGTCCTCCACCACGATGGTGGCCAGCCGCGCCCCGTTGTCTTCTTCCGCGCGGGTAATGATATCGATTCTGCCGTCGTCCTGCCCTTCCAGCGCCTCCACGGCGTTGCGGGCGAGGTTGTGCAGGATCTGGCGCACCCGGCCGGCGTCCGCATCGATAAGGGGCAGGGCCGTGTCCAGGTCCAGCGTGATATCCACGGCCGTGTCCTGGGCGCGGTAGAGGTCGATCACCTCGCGCACGAGCGTGTTCAGGTCGAAACGGGTCATGTCCATGTCCGGCGCGCGGGCGTATTCGGAGAAGGCGTTAACCATCTCCTTCATGGCCTCCACCTGCTGCACGATGGTGTGGGTCGCCCGGTCGAGTATCTGCGCCTCGCCCGGCGGCATCTCCCTGAGGTACTTCTGGCGCAGTCGTTCCGCGGAGAGCTGGATGGGGGTCAGCGGGTTCTTGATCTCGTGGGCGAGACGCCGCGCCACCTCGCCCCAGGCGGCATCCCGCTGGGCCTGCAGCAGGGCGGTGATGTCGTCGAACACCACGACGAAGCCGGCGGTGTGGCCATCCTCGGCCGGCAGCGCCGTGCAGGCGCAGGTGAGTACGCGCCGGCCCACCTCGCCGCGCAGCACGATCTGCTCGCGCCACTCCGTCTCCCCGGCGCCCAGATGCACCCGGGCCACGTCCACGAACTGCTCCAGCAGCGGGCGCCCCGCCGCGATCTCCGGCAGCAGCTCGCCGATGCGGCTCTCGAGATCCACCCCCAGGATCGCGCCGGCCGCCTGGTTGGCCGTGCGTATGCGCAGATCCGGCTCCAGCGAGACCACGCCGGTGGACAGCCGCGCGAGGATGATCTCCAGGTTGGCGCGCTCGGCCTCGACCTGGGCCTGGCTGTCCCGCGCCGCCTCCCGGGCCGTGGCGAGGCGCCGGGTCATGTCGTTGAAGGAACTCACCAGGAAGCCGATCTCGTCCCTCGACGGAGTCGGCAGCTGGGTGTCGAAGTCACCCGCGGCCACCGCGCGGGTGCCGGCCACCAGCTGCTGGATGGGTGCGACGAGGCGGCGGGAGAAAAAGAAGGCGCCGTAGATGGAGGCCAGCAGGGATACCAGCAGCACCACCGTGAGCGTCAGCGTCAGGGTTCGCTTGAGAGGCTCGCGCAGGTACAGCTGGCGCTTGTAGTCGGTGTAGGAGTCGCCGACGTTGTCCGCCATCGCGGACAGCCGCTGGGTGACCGGGTACAGCGCCTGCAGCACGTAGCGACCGCCGGTGCGGGCATCGCTGATCATCGGCGCCGCCGTGCGGATCTGGTAGCCACCGTCCTCCAGAGGGTCGAGGCTCACGTAGGGGCGGTTCTGGCTGATCTGCAGCAGCATCTCGTCGGACGGTGACGTGGGCACGGCGAGCCGGGAACGGTCGAAGCTGGTGGCCACGATGCGGCTGCTGGGCCCGAACACCGTCACCTCCAGCGCGCCGGTGTCGTCGCGCATGCGGGCGAGTTCGCTGACCAGCGCGGTCTCGCTCAGCCGCTCCGCCCGCTCCGCATAACGCAGCGTGAGGTCCAGGTTGGTGCGCATCTGGATACTGAGCGCGGCACGCGAGAGGTCCAGCGCGTCCTCCAGCCCCTGCTCCACGTCCTCGGTGAACCAGCTGTCGATGCCCCGGTTCAGGAACTGGGCCGAGAAGTAGTAGACGAGCAGCAGCGGCAGCACCGCCAGGCCGATGAACATGGCCACCATGCGGCCCTTCAGCTTGGCCCCGGGCACGTGCTGGCGCAGATCCTGCACCAGCCTGGCCAGGTTGCCGATCAGCAGCACGATCAGGATGACCACGCCCACCGCGTTCACCAGCAGGGTGATGCCCGAGAGGCGGTCGAACTGCTCCGAACTCTGGGAGGTCTGGGTGAGCAGCAGCAGGGCGGTGAGTGCCAGCAGCAGGCCGATGCCCGCCAGCAGCGTGAAGAGGAACCGCCTCAGGGTTCGAGCTGCCATTCGTACCAGTCGCTGGTGATGCGCCAGTCGTCACGCCAGAACGCGATCAGCCGCAGGGCGGCAGGATAGTCCTTGACGTCCACCACGGCGCGCATGCGGATGCGGTGTCCGCGGTCGTCGCGCAGCAGCGCCTCGTCGATGACGGGCAGGGAGATGATGCGGCCGAGGTTGTTCAGGGCCGAGTACAGCGTGGCGTAGGAATCCTGTTCGCCGGTATTCAGGTTGCGCACGACGTAACGCTGGCTGAGCGCGTTGTAGAGCAGCTGGTAGTTCACCGACAGCTCGGCGGCGATCTTGTCCAGCCAGAAGCGCCGGTTCTGTATTACCTCGAACTGCAGCTCCACGTTGATGGGCACACCGCTCTCGAGGGCATCCAGCGCCTCGTCGGAGAGCACGTACTGCAGACGGGCATCCACCCGGTGGACGCCTTCGACCAGCCGGGAGTCCGCCGAGCGCACCGCGACGGAGCCGCCCTCCTGCGCCGCGGCCGGCTGCCAGGCCAGGCACGCGAACAGGACGAGCAGCGTACACAGGCGGGCTGCGGTTCCTTCCGCTGCGGCGCTCGGCAGGCTCATGTCGGCTTTTCGATACAACAGTAAAAGAATCCATCCAGTCCGTTTCGTCCCGGAAACAGCTGGAATCCGGCCCCGTCAGCTTGCATTAGACCGCGGATGTTGTCATCCGGCAACGGCTTTCCGACGGCCGCGCCGGGTTCGGCGGCGGCAAAGCCGGCGATGACATCCGCGTTCTCGGCGCGCAGCACGGAGCAGGTGGCGTAGACCATCCGGCCGCCGGGCGCCAGCAGCGGCCACAGGGCCGCGAGCAGCGCCTGCTGGCGGACGGCCAGGCGCGGGATGTCGTCCGCCCGGCGCAGCAGCTTGATGTCGGGATGGCGCCGGATGACGCCGGTGGCACTGCAGGGCGCATCGACCAGGATCCGGTCGTAGGGCTCGCCGTCCCACCAGGCCCCGGGGTCCGCCGCGTCGCCGCAGCGCAGTTCGGCGGTGTAGCCGCCGCGATCCAGCGCTGCGCCGACCAGCGCCAGCCGGTCCGCATCGACGTCCACCGCGGTGAGCGCCGCCTCGCCGCCGACGCCCTCCAGGATGTGCACGGTCTTGCCACCCGGCGCGGCGCAGGCGTCCAGCACGCGCATGCCCGGTGCGGTGCCCAGCAGCGGCGCGGCGAGCTGGGCGGCGCCGTCCTGCACGCCCACCTCGCCGGCGCAGAACCCGGGCAGCTCCTCCACGGGCAGCGGGCGCGACAGGCGCAGCGCGGAAGGCACGCCCGGCAGCGATGCGGCCTCGACGCCGTCCGGCAGCCGTTCCCGCCAGCGCGCGGCATCCGTGCGGTGGCCGTTGACCCGCACCCACATCGGCGCGCGCTCGTTGTTGGCCGCAGCAATGGCCTCCCACTCGGCCGGCCAGTCCTCCGCCAGCGCGTCCAGCAGCCAGCGGGGATGGGAGCGGGCCGCCTCGGGATCGGTCATGACGGCCTCGAGCAGCCGGTCCCGCTCGCGCTGGAAGCGCCGTAGCACGGCGTTCACCAGGCCGCGCATGCGGGGCCGTCCCAGTTCGCCGCAGGCGCGCACCGTCTCGCTCACCGCGGCATGGTCTGGTACCCGCAGACGCCACAGCTGATACAGGCCCACCTCGATCAGTGCGGCGACCGCCCGCTCCCGGCAGGGCAGTGGCCGCTCGAGCAGCCGTCCGGCCAGCGCACGCAGGGTGTGGTGCCAGCGCACGGAGCCGTAGGCCATCTCCGCCGCCAGCGGCCGATCGGACTCGCGGCAGGCGGCCGTCTCCGCCGCCAGGGCGTCGTCCAGGGAACGCCCCTCGCCGGCGACGGCGGCGAGCGCCCTGGCGGCAGCCGCCCGGGGACCGATCCGGCGCATCGGCAGGCCCTAACCCAGTCTCACGCCGACGAGGCGGCGCTGGTTGGCCAGGTCCCTGGCGGCGATGCGCCGGCGACCGGCGAGCTGGACCTCCAGCAGCCGCAGCACGCCCGCACCGGTGGCCACGTCGATGCCGTCCGCGCCGGCGGCGAGAATGACGCCATGTGCTGTCGCCGTCTCTGCCGCCGGCAGCGGCACCGCACGCCAGCAGCGGAGCTCTTCGCCCTCGAGCCGGGTATGACACACCGGCCAGGGATCGTAGGCCCGCACCGCGCGGTCTATGTGCTCGGCCGGCTCCGACCAGTCGATGAGGGCATCCTCCCGGCGGATGCGGGGCGCGTAGGTGGCGGCCGCATCGTCCTGGGCTTCGGCAGTGAGCCGGCCGGCGAGGATGTCGGGGAGTTTCTCCGTCAGCAGCCCGGCGCCGAGCGCGGCCAGGCGGTCGTGCAGTTCGCCGGCGGTCTCCCGCGGGCCCAGCGGCGTCTCCGCGCGGGCGTAGACGGGGCCGGTGTCGAGCCCGGCCTCCATGCGCATCAGGCTGACCCCGGTCACGGCGTCGCCCGCCAGCACCGCAGCCTGGACGGGCGAGGCGCCGCGCCAGCGCGGCAGCAGCGAGGCATGCACGTTGATACAGCCCGCCGGCGGCAGGGACAGGACGGCCGGCGGCAGGATGAGGCCGTAGGCGGCCACGACCAGCGCGCCGGGGGCCAGCGCCGCGAGCTCCGCCACGGCCGCCTCGTCCTTCAGCGTCGCCGGCTGCAGCACGGAGAGTCCCTGCTCCACGGCCCAGGCCTTGACCGGCCCCGGCGTGAGCCGCCGGCCGCGGCCGGCCGGGCGGTCCGGCTGGGTCAGCACGGCCACGGGGCGATGGCCCGCGCCGCAGAGTGCCTGCAGCGAGGCCAGTGCGAATTCCGGGGTGCCGGCGAAGATCAGGCGGGGGGCGGCCTCCGCATCTCCCGCAACGCCCTCGCCGGTCACGGGAGCAGGGCCGCCGCTCAGAGCGTGGTGGCCGCCCGCTCCCGGGCCGGCTGGGCGGCATTGCGCCGGCCTTTCTGCAGACGCTTGCGGATGCGCTGGCGCTTCATCTCGGACAGATAGTCGACGAAGAGCTTACCCTCGAGGTGATCCATCTCGTGCTGGATGCAGACGGCGAGCAGGCCATCGGCGTCCATCTCGTAGCTCTCGCCGTCGCGGTTCAGCGCGCGCACCCGGATGCGCTCGGCGCGCTCCACCGGCTCGTAGAAGCCGGGCACCGACAGGCAGCCTTCCTCCGTCATCTCGACGCCGTCCTTCTCGATGATCTCCGGATTGATCAGCACGTGGGGCTGGTCCTTCTCCGCGGACACGTCGGCCACCAGCAGGCGCTTGTGCACGTCGACCTGGGTCGCCGCCAGACCGATGCCCGGTGCGGCGTACATGGTCTCGAACATGTCGTCGACCAGCTGTCTCAGCTCGTCGTCCACCCGCTCGACGGGCTCCGCCTTGGTACGCAGGCGCGGATCGGGAAATTCGAGGATGTTCAGGATAGCCATCGGTGCCTTCTCAATATCTCGCGTGAACTGCCACAAAAACCATCTAGTGTTTTGACTTTATTGGGATACATAACCGACAATCAAGGCGTTATGTCAGGCGGGCGCGGCGGCCCCGGGTGATTCTGTGACGCACTTGGCAGTTGCTCGCGCGTCGGAACGCCATAGTATACCAGCGCCGTGACAGCCGGCAGCCCCGATTCCCACAGGATGGAGCAAGCCCAACCATGCCTCTTCAGAAGCGGAATACCCAGTCCCTGATGAGACTGTGCGGAGTGCTATTTGTTGCATCGAGTCTTGCAGCGACAGCCGGTTGCAGCCTGAACCCGTTCGCCGGCGAGGACGAGGCGTCGCCCGCGCCGGTGACCTCGTCGGCCGGCACGGAGTCCTCCGGACCCGTCTCGCTCGAGCCGCGTCAGGCCAGAGAGCCGGAGACGGTCGAGCGCCGCGCCGAGCCCGCGCCGCCGCCACCCCCGCAGGAAGTGCCGCTCGCGCCCAACGCGCCCGAGCGCTACGTGGTGAAGAAGGGCGACACCCTGTGGGACATCTCCGAGATGTTCCTGCGCGATCCCTGGTTCTGGCCGGAGATCTGGCAGGTGAACCCCCAGGTCGAGAATCCCCACCTCATCTATCCCGGCGACGTGCTGTCGCTGGTCTACATCGACGGCCGCCCGCGCATCCTGCTGGAGCGGGGCATCCAGGCCGAGCGTCTGAGCCCGCAGATCCGCGCGACCCCGCTGGACCAGGCCATCACCACCATCCCGTACGAGCAAATCGCCGCCTTCCTCACCCGCAGCGCGGTGCTCGAGAAGGGCGAGGCGGACGCGCTGCCCTACATCCTGACCAGCCGCGGCGATCACCTGATCGCCGGCGCCGGCAACGACGTGTACGTGCGCGGCGACGTCGAGGGCGTGGGCTCGCGCTACAGCGTTCTGCACGTCGACGAGCCGCTGGTGGACCCGGACGACAACAAGGTGGTGGGTTATCAGGCCATCTACGTCGGGCAGGGCCAGGTGGAGCGCGGCGGTGATCCCGCCACCGTGCATCTCCTGAAGACCAGCCGGGAGGCGCTGGCCGGCGACCGCATGATGCGCCAGGAAATCGAGATCCCGCTGAATTTCTTCCCGAAGCCGCCGGAAACGGCGATAGACGGCCGCATCATCTCGGTAGTAGATGGTATATCGCTGATCGGTCAGTACCAGGTCATCGTCATCAACCGCGGCGCCCGTAACGGGCTGGCCCCCGGCGACGTGCTGAGCGTGCTGACTGCCGGCGAGACGGTGCGCGACCGCTTCGCCAGCACGGGCGGCTTCAGCCTGCTCGGCGGCGAGAAGGTGCAGCTGCCGGACGAACCCGCGGGCACCGTGATGGTATTCAAGGTGTACGACCGCATCGCCTACGCCCTGGTCATGACGGCCGAGAGCGAGATGCGGGTGCACGATATAGTACGTAACCCCTCCTGACGCCAGACACGGGAACGGCCGGCGTCCGCGAGGGCGCCGGCCGTTTCCTTTTGCCGTGCCGGCACAGTGGAGCCGGACATGGACGAAGAGACAGAAGGCTGGGTCCGTCTCGCCGAGGCCCCCGGTCTGGGTACGGTGGAAGCCGCGGCACTCGTGCAGACCTTCGGCTCCGCCGCGCGCGTGATCACGGCCGGACGCTCCGCGCTGAGGGCCCGCGGCCTGTCCGCGGAAACCGTGGACGCGCTGCTCATGCCGCCGGCCGAACGGCTGGAACGCATCGGCGCCTGGCTCGCCGAACCGGGCCATCATCTGGTCAGTCGGCAGTCGCCGGACTATCCCGCACTGCTCGCGCAGAGCACCGGCGCGCCATTGATACTCTACGTCAACGGCGACCCCGGACTCCTGTCCATGCCCCAGCTGGCCGTGGTGGGCAGCCGCAATCCCACCCGCGGCGGCGAGCGCACCGCCTTCGAGTTCGCCGCCCATCTCGCCGCCAGCGGCCTGGTCATCACCAGCGGGCTGGCCACCGGCATCGACACCGCCGCCCACGAGGGCGCCCTGTCCGCCGGCGGCAGCACCGTCGCGGTGCTCGGCACCGGCATCGACCGGGTCTATCCCGCGGCCAACCGGAAGCTGGCCCACCGCATTGCCGAACGGGGCGCGCTGGTAAGCGAATTCCCGCTGGGTGCCCACCCGGAGTCGTGGCACTTCCCGCGGCGTAACCGGATCATCAGCGGCATGAGCCTGGGCACGCTGGTGGTGGAGGCGGCGCGGCGCAGCGGCTCCCTGATCACGGCGCGGCTCGCCGCCGAGCAGGGCCGCGAGGTGTTCGCCATCCCCGGCTCCATCCACAACGCGCTGGCCCGGGGCTGCCACCGCCTCATCCGCGACGGTGCACGGCTGGTGGAGTCTGCCGACGACATCTTCGCCGAACTCGCCCCGCTGGCCGGCGCGCTCGGCACGCGGCTCTCGGCGCCGCCTTCCGGCGGCGGTTCCGCCACGGCCGGCGGGGCCGCCGAACAGGCCGCGGGAGGCCGCGACGGGGATTACGACAAACTGCTGGAAGCCCTCGGCTGGGAGCCTGTAGACATGGACAGCCTGATCGAACGGTCCGGATTGACGATCGATCAGCTTTCCTCCATGCTCCTGATCCTGGAACTCGAGGGCGAAGTCGAATCGCTGCCGGGCGGGAAGTTCTCGAGGGTCAGACAGGAGCGCCTACCCGAATGAAAGAGAACGTCCTCGACGTATTGATGTATCTGTTCGAGACCTACGTCGATACGGAGGAAGAACCCGAAGCGGATCAGAACGAACTCCGCGAGGAACTCGCCCGGGCCGGCTTCCACGACGCCGAGATCGAACACGCCCTCGACTGGCTGGACGGTCTGGGCACGAACAACGACCTCCTGTCCCCGAACCCGCAGACCGAGAACGGCACCCGCATCTTCAACGGGTTCGAACTCTCGCGCCTGGATGCGGCCTGCCGCGGTTATCTCGTCTATCTGGAACAGGTGGGCATCCTCTCGCCGCCCCAGCGCGAGCTGGTGATCGACCGGCTGCTCGCCCTGGAGTCGCCGGACGTGGACGTGGAACAGATCAAGTGGGTGGTGCTGATGGTGCTTTTCAGCCAGCCCGGCCAGGAAATCGCCTACGCCCGCATGGAGGACCTCGTCTTCGACGAAGACACGGGGACCATCCATTGATCGGGGGGAACTGAGGCGGCAGACTGGCCGCAGCAGACAAGACGCCGCGGCAGAGTCCGCGGTTTTTCATTTCTGGCCGGACCACAGGATGGCGCCCGGGAACAACGGACGCACGGGAGCGCATGAGCAAGAACCTCGTCATCGTGGAGTCGCCTGCCAAGGCGAAGACCATCGAGAAGTATCTGGGTAAGGACTACGATGTCCTGGCCTCCTACGGGCACGTGCGCGACCTGGTGCCCAAGGAAGGCGCCGTCGACCCGGAGCACGGCTTCGAGATGAAGTACCGGGTGATCGAGCGCAACGAGAAACACGTCAATGCCATCATGCGCGCGCTGAAGAAGGCGGACGCGCTGATCCTCGCCACGGACCCTGACCGGGAGGGCGAGGCCATCGCGTGGCACCTGTACGAACTCCTGAAGGACAAGGGTGCTCTCGACGACAAGGACGTGCACCGCGTGGTCTTCTACGAGATCACGAAGCAGGCCATCCGGGACGCCATCCAGCATCCCCGCGGGCTGTCCAGCGAGCTGGTGAACGCGCAGCAGGCGCGCCGCGCGCTGGACTACCTGGTGGGCTTCAACCTGTCTCCGCTGCTGTGGAAGAAGGTGCAGCCGAACCTCTCCGCCGGCCGGGTGCAGAGCCCGGCACTCCGGCTCATCGTCGAGCGGGAAGAGGAACGCGAACGCTTCGTCTCCCGCGAGTACTGGACCATCGAGGCCGACGTCAGCAAGGAAGGCCAGGCCTTCCCCGCGCGGCTGGTCGCCTGGCGCGGCGAGAAGGTGGAGCAGTTCAGCTTCGGCGACGAAGACACGGCCATGGCCGTGGACGCGGCGCTGCGCCGGGCGGCCGACGGCGTACTGCGCACGGTCAAGGTGGAGCGCAAGCAGCGCCGGCGCAACCCGGCGGCCCCGTTCACCACCTCCACGCTGCAGCAGGAGGCCTCGCGCAAGCTCGGCTTCAATACCCAGCGCACCATGCGGGTTGCCCAGAAGCTCTACGAGGGCGTGGACATCGGCAGCGCGGACGGCAACGTGGGTCTGATCACCTACATGCGTACCGACTCGGTCACCCTGGCCCAGGTGGCGGTGGACGAGACGCGCAGCGTGATCGAACAGCGCTTCGGCCGGGAGAACGTGCCGGACAGCCCGCGCCAGTACAAGAACAAGTCCAAGAACGCCCAGGAGGCCCACGAGGCCATCCGCCCCACCTCCGTCAGCCGTACGCCCGAGGAACTGGAAGGCAAGCTCGAGGCCGATCAGCTGAAGCTCTACCGCCTCATCTGGACCCGCACGGTGGCGAGCCAGATGGTGCCCGCGGTGTTCGACACGGTGACCGCCGAGATGGTGCCCGCCGACGAGCCGGAGACCGCGGCCACCGGGCGGTTCCGCGCCACGGGCTCGGTGCTGGTCAAGCCGGGCTTCATCGCCGTCTACCAGGAGGGCCGCGACGACGCCACGGCGGACGACAGCGACCGGCGCCTGCCGGACCTGGCCGAGGGCGACCGGCTGAAGCTGGAGGAGATCCGGCCCGAGCAGCACTTCACCGAGCCGCCGCCCCGCTACACGGAGGCCAGCCTGGTCAAGTCGCTGGAGGAGCTCGGCATCGGCCGGCCCTCGACCTACGCCAATATCATCACCACGCTGAAGAACCGGGAGTACGTGGAGATGGAGGGCCGCCAGTTCGTGCCCACGGACATCGGCCGCATCGTCAACGGCTTCCTCACCGAGCACTTCACGCAGTACGTGGACTACGACTTCACGGCACGCATGGAGGACGACCTCGACGCCATCTCCCGGGGCGACCGGGACTGGGTGCCGCTGCTGGAGGAATTCTGGACGCCCTTCCACGAACTGGTGGAGGAGAAGGACCAGAACGTCACCCGCGAGCAGGTGGCCCAGGCGCGGGAGCTCGGCAAGGATCCCAAGACCGGCAAGCCGGTGACCGTGCGCATGGGCCGCTTCGGCCCGTTCGTCCAGATCGGCACCAAGGACGACGAGGAGAAGCCGAAGTTCGCGGGCCTGCTGCCCGGCCAGAAGATGAACGAGATCGACCTGGACGCGGCGCTGGAGCTGTTCAAGCTGCCGCGCCACCTCGGCGAGACGCCGGAGGGCGAACCGGTCTCGGCCAGCATCGGCCGCTTCGGGCCCTACGTGCGCTACGGCAACAAGTTCGTCTCCATCCGCGGCGACGACGACCCCTTCACCATCAACCTGGAACGTGCGCTGGAGCTCGTGCGCGAGAAGAAGAAGGCGGATGCCGAGCGCATCATCCAGGACTTCCCGGAGGAAGGCATCCAGGTGCTCAAGGGCCGCTACGGCCCCTACGTGACCGACAAGGCCAAGAACGCCAAGGTGCCGAAGGATCGGGAACCGTCCTCGCTGACACTGGAGGAATGCAGGGAGCTGCTGGCGGCGGCGCCGGCCCGGGGCCGCGGCCGCAAGAAGGCGAAGAAGAAGACGGCGGCCGCCGCCGAAACGAAGAAGGCGGCCAGGAAAAAGAGCACCGCGCGCAAGAAGACCGCCGCGAAGAAGAAACCCGGCAAGAAGAAGGCCGGCAAGAAGAAAGCGAAGAAGAAACCCGCCGACTGAGCCCTGCGGTCGCCATACCCATCCCCGGCAGCCATCCCGTACAATGCGTCGCTCCCCGGCGATGAGGCAGCTCCGGCTGTGTGGCGATGAGTGAATTCGGCAATGAGTTCGGCAGGCAGCTCGCGGCCGTCAAGGACTACCTGCTCGGCCTGCAGCGCCGCATCACCGGGACCCTCGAGGAGGTGGACGGCACGGCCCGTTTCCGCCGCGACGCCTGGGAACGGGAAGGCGGCGGGGGTGGCGAGACCCGGGTGACGGCGGGGGGCACACTGCTCGAGCAGGGCGGCGTCAACTTCTCACACGTCCACGGCGAGAACCTGCCGCCCAGCGCGTCGAAGACCCGGCCGGAGCTCGCCGGGCGCGGTTTCCAGGCCATGGGCGTCTCGCTGGTGCTGCACCCGGAGAATCCCTACGTGCCCACCACCCACGCCAACGTGCGGGTGTTCGCCGCGGAGAAGGCCGACAGCGAGCCCGTATGGTGGTTCGGCGGCGGCTTCGACCTGACGCCCTACTACCCGTTCGTCGAGGACGTGGAACACTGGCACCGCACGGCCCGGACCGCCTGCGATGATTTTCCCGAGGGCACCTACCGGCGCTTCAAGGACTGGTGCGACGAGTATTTCTACCTCCGCCACCGGGGCGAGACCCGCGGCGTCGGCGGCCTGTTCTTCGACGACCTCAACGAGTGGGGCTTCGAGCGCTGCTTCGCCTTCATTAGAAGCGTGGGCGATCACTTCCTGCCGGCCTATCTGCCCATCGTCGAGCGCCGCCGCGAGACGCCCTGGGGCGAACGCGAGCGCGAGTTCCAGCTCTATCGCCGGGGCCGCTACGTGGAGTTCAACCTGGTCTACGACCGGGGCACGCTGTTCGGGCTGCAGTCGGGCGGGCGCACCGAGTCCATCCTGATGTCGCTGCCGCCGCTGGTGCGCTGGCAGTACGACTACCGGCCCGAGCCCGGCAGCCCGGAGGCGGAACTCACCGAGCGCTTCCTGAAGCCCACCGACTGGCTGGGCGGCTCGTGAGTCTCGCGCCCTTCCACCTGGCCGTACCGGTCGACGACCTCGGCCGGGCGCGCGGCTTCTACGTGGACCTGCTGGGCTGCGCCACCGGCCGGGAGGACGCGCGCTGGCTGGACCTGGACTTCTTCGGCCACCAGCTCACCCTCCACCTGGCCGAGAGCGGCGGCGGCGAGGCGGCCAATGCCGTGGACGGCGATGCCGTGCCGGTGCGCCATTTCGGCGTGATCCTGGCGCCGTCGGACTGGCAGGCCCTGGCCGACCGGCTCACGGCCGCCGGCGTCGAATTCCTGATCCAGCCGCGGGTGCGTTTCCGCGGCCAGCCGGGCGAGCAGCGCACGATGTTCCTGCGCGACCCGGCCGGTAACGCGCTCGAGTTCAAGAGCTTCGCCGACCCGGCCCGCATCTTCGCCCGCGACTGACCCGGTGCGGGCGTGCTGGCCCGCCGTTCCGGCGCTATGCTAACGTCCTTCGAGCCTCCTCATAACAACCATCCCGGGGCGAGCGAGCGGTGAACCGAATCCTGCATCTGGCCTGGCTGCCGCTGATGACGGCGCTCTGCCTCGTCGCCACGGCGGAGGCCGCCTCCCTGCGCCACGCCGAGGGCGCCGCGGGCAGTCTGGTGCTGGCCGACGAGATCGGCCTGCGCACGGACGGGCGCAAGGTCTACATCGTCCAGCTCCGGCGGGCCGGCGCCGCGGAGCACTTCGCGAAAACGGTGGCGGCGGGGCGGCCGGCCTCGATGAAGGCGATGCAGTCGACCGGCTTCAGCCGCGAGTCCGCCGCGGTGAAGTCCTGGGTGGCAGCGAGCGACGCGGCCCAGGCGAGCGTGCTGGCGAAGGCCGCCCCCGGCGCCGCCACCGTGTACGACTACCGCTACGGCTTCAGCGGCTTCGCCGCCGCGCTGACGCCGGCCCAGGCGGACCGCCTGCGCCACATGCCGGAGGTGGCCGGCGTCTGGGAGGACGAGGTGCGCCCGCTGGCGACCAACGAAACCCCCACCTTCCTCGGCCTGTTCGACAACACCGACGGCCTCACCGGCGCGCTGGGGCTCGAGGGCGAGGGCATCGTCATCGGCGTCATCGACAGCGGCATCACGCCCGACCACCCCAGCCTGAAGGACACCCGGGAGGCCGACAAGCCGCGGCTGTGCCGTACCTCCTTCGCCGACACGTTCCTCGGCCTGTGGCTGTGCCGGCGCTTCGAGGTCCGCGACGACGTGCAGCTGTTCGACCCGCCGGAGACCTGGAACGGCGTGTGCGAGTCCGGCGAGGAGTTCGCCGAGACGGTGTGCAACAACAAGCTCATCGGTGCGCGCTGGTTCGTCGAGGGCGCCCGGGAGACAGGCGAGCTGGATCCCGGCGAGTTCCTCTCGCCCCGGGACGCCGACGGCCACGGCACCCATATCGCCACCACGGCCGCCGGCAACCCGGTCACTGCCTCGGTGGCCGGCACCGAACTCGCCCGCATCCGCGGCATGGCGCCGAAGGCCCGGGTGGCCGTCTACAAGGCGTGCTGGCTGCGGCCCGGCGACACCCGGGCCAGCTGCAACACCTCCGACCTGGCACGGGCCATCGATGCGGCGGTGGCGGACGGCGTCGACATCATCAATTACTCCGTGGGCAATTCGCTGGCCACGGTCAGCGGCCCGGACGACATCGCCCTGCTGGCCGCCGCCAAGGCCGGTGTGTTCACCGCCGTAGCCGCCGGCAACGAGGGGCCGGGGCTGCGCACCATCGGTTCGCCGGGCAGCTCGCCGTGGGTGACCACGGTGGCCGCATCCACCCGCCCGGGCGTGAACTTCCTCGAGGCGATGGAGGTGACCTCGCCGCCGTCGCTGGCCGGCAAGTACGCCTCCCGGGAGGCCAGCTTCACGCCGCAGCTGGAAGACACGGGAAGCGTGGAAGAGGAACTGGTGATCGTCGACGACGACAGCCTGGCCACCGACACGGGCAACACCGACGGCACCACCTACGACGCCTGCCAGGCGCCGGTGAATGGCGACGAGCTCGCCGACAGGATCGCGCTCGTGGTCCGCGGCGGCTGCACCTTCGAGACCAAGATCCGCAACGTGGAGGACGCCGGCGCCGTCGCCGCACTGGTGTTCAACACCGCGGGCGACCCCTTCGTCATGACCGGCACCGCCGACTCGGTGGACATTCCCGCCGTCATGATCGGCCAGGCGGACGGCCGGCTCCTGTTCGACGCCATCACCGTGGACGAGGAGATCGTCGAGGTGCGCCTGGCAGCGGGCCTGTTCCTGACCGAA
>CAYRZI010000030.1:0-29558 GCA_964428605.1 uncultured Woeseiaceae bacterium | reverse complement strand
GGGCCGACGCCCTCGGCACCCCGTTCCAGATGTTCGACTTCACGCCGGTGGGCCTGGCCTGCGCGGTGGTCGGCGTCGCCTTCGTGGTGCTGGTGGGCTGGCGTCTGCTGCCGGAAGGCGAGATGAAGCCGCAACCGGGCGGCGAGGTGCTGACCGGCTTCATCGCGGAACTCGAAGTGCCGGAAGAGTCCGGGGTGATCGGCAAGCGCGTACGCGAACTGGACGAGGTGGCGGAGGAAAACGACGCGGCCATCATCGGCCTGGTGCGCCAGGGCAAGCGCATGCCCGGTTTCGCCCGGATCGTCGAGATCCGCAAGGGCGACATCCTGGTGGTGGAGGCCAACCCGGACGGCATCGACAGCCTCGCCGACGCGCTCGACCTGGAGCTGAGCGGCAAGCCGAAGAGCGAGGACGTCGAGAAGCCGGAAGATCTGGCGCTCATGGAGGTGGCGGTGCCGGTGGGTGCCCGTATCGCCGGGCGTTCGGCCAACTCGCTGCGGCTGCTCTACCGCCACGGCGTCGCGCTCATGGGCGTGGCCCGCCGGGGCAAGCGTTTCCGCGACCGGGTGCGCAAGGTGGACATCGAGCCGGGCGACGTGCTGCTGCTGATGGGTCCGGCAGAGCAACTGCCGACGGTGGCCCACTGGATGGGCTGCCTGCCGCTGGCCGAGAAGGACCTGCCGTCCCTGCAGCGCAGGAAGTCGGGAATCGCGCTGGCCATATTCGCCACGGCAATTGTCACGGCCAGCGTCGGCGTGCTGGACCTCACCGTGGCACTCGCCGCCGCCGTGATCGGCATGGTGGCGACGGGCGTGCTGCCGCTGCGACAGCTCTACGACGCCATCGAATGGCCGGTGATCGTGCTGCTGGGCTCGCTCATCCCCATTGGCGAGGCACTGGAGACCACCGGCGGCACGGCGCTCATCGCCGACACCGTGGTGCAGCATTCCGAGGCCCTCTCGCCCGTGGTGATCCTCGTGCTGCTGATGATCGTCACCATGACCCTCTCCGACATGCTGAACAACGTGGCCACCGCGGTCATCGCCGCGCCGGTGGCGCTGGAGATCGCCAACCGGCTGGGGGTGAATCCCGACGCCTACCTGATGGCGGTGGCCGTCGGTGCCTCCTCGGCCTTCCTGACGCCCATCGGGCACAAGAACAACACGCTGATCCTCGGTCCCGGCGGCTACCGTTTCGGCGACTACTGGCGCATGGGACTGCCGCTCGAAGCGCTCATCGTGCTGGTCGCCACACCCATGCTGCTGTGGGTCTGGCCGCTCTGAGCGGCCGCGTTGGGAACCCCGCGGAGCTCTGGTAATCTTCCGCCTTTCCCACTGCCAGACCGGAATCAGCCATGAAACCACGTTATCGAGCAGGCGCTTTCGCCCTGCCCGCCGCATTCGCGGCCCTGCTGCTGGCGGGCTGCCAGCCGGGCGGCGAGCCGCAGGCACCGGGCGCCGATACCGCCGGACCGGCGCCGGCCGCGGAGCCGCAGACGGGTTCCGCCGGGCCCGCGGAGGCCGCCGCCTTCCAGGTACCGGTGCGCTACCACACGCTGGACAACGGCCTGAAGGTCGTGCTGTCCCGGGACACGACGGCCCCCACCGTCGTCGTGGCCGTCTACTACAACATCGGCTTTCGCATCGAGCCCCGCGACCGCACGGGTTTCGCCCACCTGTTCGAGCACATGATGTTCCAGGGCTCGCAGAACCTGGGCAAGATGGAGTTCGTGCAGCTGGTGCAGCGCAACGGCGGCGTGCTGAACGGCTCCACCCGCTACGACTACACCAACTACTTCGAGATCGTGCCCGCGCACAAGCTCGAGACCGTGCTCTGGGCCGAGGCGGACCGCATGGCGAGCCTCGATATCACGCAGGAGAACCTCGCCAATCAGCAGGCGGTGGTGAAGAACGAGGTCAAGGTCAACGTACTGAATACGCCCTACGGCGGCTTCCCCTGGCTGGACATGCCCCAGGCGGCCAACGAGAACTGGTACAACGCGCACAACTTCTACGGCGACCTGGAAGACCTGGACGCCGCCACCCTCGACGACGTGACCACCTTCTTCGACAAGTACTATCCCCCCAACAACGCGGCCGTGGCCATCGTGGGCGATATCGACTACGAAGAGGCCCTGGCACTCGTTGAGAAGCACTTCGGCGACATCCCGCGCTCGGAGCAGGAGGTGGTGCTGCCCGACATCAGCGAGCCGCGCCAGGAAGAGGAGAAGCGTGCCGGGCGCACGGACCGGCTGGCCACCCGGCCGGGCTACGCCTTCGCCTACCACGTGCCGCCGCGTCTCACGCCCGAGTGGTACGCCATGGGGCTCATCGACCAGATCCTGGTGCAGGGCGAGGACAGCCTGCTGCACCAGGCGCTGGTCAAAGACGCCGGCATTACCTCGTCGGTTGCCGGGGGCATTAATGCGTTCCTCGGCAACATGCTGAACTACAACGGACCCATGCTCTGGCAGGCCTACCTGATCCACGACCCGAGCGTGGCTGCAGAGCGCATCACCGGCATCATCGACGAGGTGGTCGGTACGCTGCGCACGGAACCGGTGGACGCCGACACGCTGGAGCGCGCGAAGATCAAATGGCGTTCGGGCTTCTACGACCACCTGGGCAGCATGTATGGCTTCGGCCGGGCGGATGTGCTGGCGTCGCTCGCGCTGTTCGACGACGACCCGTCGCTGATCAACCGGTTCGAGGGCCGCATCCTCGACGTGACGCCCGAGCTGATCCTTGAGACGGCAAAGGAATACCTGAGGCCGACCAACCGCACGGTCTTCGTGCTGGAAGCCGGCGCCGCAGCAGGCGGCGAGGAGGAGGCGAGCGATGAACAGTAAGACAACCTGGCTGACGGCCGCCGCGGCGGCCGCCCTTCTGCTGGTCACCGGGGCCGGCGCACAGGAGACCCCCGCGGGGACAGGACAAGTGAAGGAGGCGCCACCGCAGGGCGGTGAGCCGAGAGACTTCTCGCTGCCGAAGAAAGAAAGCTTCACCCTGGAGAATGGCCTGGAGGCCACCCTGGTCGGTTTCGGCTCACTGCCGAAGGCGACGGTGAGCGTGGTGGTACGTGCGGGCAACCTGAACGAGGGCGAGCGCACCTGGCTCGCCGACCTGGCCGGCGACTTCCTGCTGGAAGGCACGGCCGAGCGCAGCGCGTCCGGGATCGCCCGCGAGGCGGCCGCCATGGGCGGCCGGGTAAGCGTGGAGGTGGGCGCCGACCGCACCGTGATAGAGAGCGACGTGCTGGCCGAGTACGCGCCGCAGATGGCGAGGCTGCTCGCCGACATCGTGCGCAACGCCGCCTTCCCCGCCTCGGAGCTGGAGCGCCTGAAGCGCGACCGCCAGCGCCAGCTCTCCATCGCCGAGACCCAGCCTCAGCAGATGGCGCTGGCCGCCTTCCGCGACGCGCTGTACGGCGACCACCCCTACGGCAACGTGCTGCCGGAGGCCGAGCAGCTGGCCGCCTATACGCTGGAGGATGCCCGCGGCTTCTACCAGGACAACTTCGGCGCGAAACGTACCCACGTCTACGTGGCCGGCCGGTTCGACGGCCAGGCGGTGGGCGAGGCCATCCGCGAGGCCTTCGCGGGCTGGGCCGCCGGCCCGGAGATCCTGGTCAACGTGCCGGAGCCGGCGCGGCGCAAGGTGCCCACGGAGATCATCGACCGCCCGGGCGCGTCCCAGTCGAACCTGTATCTCGGCCTGCCGGTGCCGGACCCGTCCAGCCCGGACTGGATCCCGCTGCAGGTGACCAACACGTTGCTGGGCGGCTTCTTCTCGTCGCGGATCATCCGCAACATCCGCGAGGACAAGGGCTACAGCTACTCGCCCTACAGCACGCTCTCCAGCCGCTACCGGGACGCCTACTGGGCCCAGGTGGCTGCCGTGACCACCGAGGTCACCGGCCCCGCCATCGAGGAGATCATGGGCGAGGTCGACCGGCTGCAGGCCGGCGCCCCGCCGGCCGAAGAGCTGGACGGCGTGAAGAACTACACGGCCGGCACCTTCGTGCTGCAGAACTCCACCAGGAGCGGCATCATCAACCTGCTCGCCTACCAGCAGCTGCACGAGCTGCCGGACTCCTACCTCACCGACTATGTCAGCAACGTCTTCGCCGTCACGGCGGAAGAAGTATCGGAGACCGCGGAGATGTACCTGCGCGAGGAGGACATGACCGTGGTGGTGGTGGGCGACCGCAGCCAGATCGCCGAGCAGGTCACATCCTGGCTCGGTGACGACGAGGAGGGCGACTAGCCGGGCGGACCGGCGCGGCGGCTGCGGACCCGGCGCGGCGGCGTCACCAGCGTGCCGCTGCGCTCATCCCGCCGTCCACCACGAGATTGGCGCCGCTCACCCAGCGGGCGGCCGGACTCAGCAGGTAGACGATGGCATCCGCGACGTCCGTGCCGGTGCCGAGCCGGCCCAGCGGTACCTTGTGCCGCCAGCGGGCCACACCCTCTGGCCAGTTCTCCTCCAGGCCTGCGCGGTCGATCAGACCCGGCGAGACCGCGTTCACCCGGATGCCCGCCGGGCCCAGCTCCAGCGCGCACGAGCGGGTCAGCATCAGCAGACCCGCCTTGCTGGCCGCGTAGTGGGCGTGGCCGGGCGCCGGGTCCAGCCCCTCGATGGAGGCCACGTTGACCACAGCGCCGCCGCGCCCGGCCGCCTGCCAGCGGGCGGCGAACTCACGGGTGAGCAGGAACACGCCGTCCAGGTTGGTGGCCATGAGTCCGCGCCATTCGGCCGCGCCGATCTCCGCGAAGGCGGTGACGTCCTGGCGCGCTGCCATGTTGACCAGCCCGTCGGGCAGCCCGCCCCGCTCGTCGAGCCCCGAGAGCAGGGCATGCACGCCCTCCTCGTTCGAGAGATCGGCGCCGATGGTGCAGGCCTCGCCGCCCGTGCCGCGGATGCGCGCGGCCAGGGCCCCGGCCCGCTCGCCGGCGGTGTGGTAGTGAACGACGACGCCGGCCCCGGCCTCGGCCAGGCGCAGCGCCGCGGCAGCACCGATGCCGCCGGCACCGCCGGTCACCAGCACCGTCTGCCCGGCGAGGGAGAAGGACTCGAGGCTCACGCCCGGCCTAGTCCTGCGGCCAGTCCAGGTCGAACGGGAAGGGCCGCTCCTCGGTGTTGAAGGTGAGGTAACGCACGATCTGGTAGGTGTAGGTGGCCAGCTGCTGGCCGAAGCGCTTCAGGTTGTCGTTTGTCTCCCCGGTGAACAGCACCCAGAAGAACTGGATGACCACGACCGCACCCACGACGATGCGCGAGACGCCGTAGAGGAAGGCGATCACCAGCATGAAGAACAGCCGCAGCCAGGTGGACCGCCGCTTCACGTTCTCTTCCAGGGGAGCACCCCCGCGTGTCCTGTCGTCGCTCATGCCGGCTCCTCCGTTTTCACCGGATTCTACTATCCGGCGGCGGATACACCAGCCGGGCGGTCGTCCGCCCCGAAGCCGTAGAGCGCCGCATCCCGGTCACCCCGCCACAACTCGTGGACCGCGTCGAGGCCGCCTGCGGCCCTTATCGCGTCGGACACCCCGTCCGGCCCGATCCGGCCGATGTCCATCAGGCCCAGGCACCAGCCGATGGCGGACTCGTAGCGGCTGCGGCGCGAGGACCGCAGCTCCGGCCACAGCAGCCGCGCCAGCGCGCCTATGGGCTTGTCCTCCGCGGCACGCCGCAGCCCCGCCTCGTCCAGCAGGGAGGCCCACTCCGCCGGGTGCTCCCGGGCGCTGACGTAGAGCGAGACGGCGCGCGCCACCTCCGCCACCGCCCGCTCCTCCCGCGTCGCACGTTCCGCCGCCAGGATCTGCCGCGGGTCGTCCCCGCGCATACCCGCCTGGCGCTCCGCCGGCAGCAGGTCGAAGATGAGATGGATACGGTCCGAGGCCGAATCGTTACGGGCCTCGTGCACCGCCTTGTTGTCGAACCACCAGAGTTCGCCCTCGCGCATGCGCACCGTCTCGCCCCCGGCCCGCAGCAGGCTGCCCCGTTCGCTGCGGATCACCAGGTGATAGCGATCCCGGTAACGGTAGTACTCGCCCCGGTCCGAGTGGGGCAGCACCGCCTTGCCCGGCGGCAGCCGTGCGTAGCGGGCACGGCCGAGGCGGCCCTCTCGCTCGGCGGCGAAGGACTCGATGAACGCCACGGTGGCGGGGAAATCCGCGGACATCGAGGTGTAGCGGCTCTCGTGCACGTCCCGGCGCCGGCGGCCGCGGATGCGCGAGCGGCGCAGCCCGCGGATCGGTATGGCGTTGGTATGCCGCTGCGCCGGTGCTGTGAGCTGGCGGCCCGGCTGTACGGCCCACAGGGCATCGTGGCGCGCCAGCTCTGCGAGCAGGGGCGCGAGATCGACCTCGGCACGGATTCGACTGAAATGCTGCATGGCGCCCCTCCTACAACGCCGCCTGGAAGCGGAACATGACGATGGAGCCGTCCTCGTCGATGCCGTCCAGGTTCGGCGCGGCGTCGTAGCGGCTGTAGTTCACCGAGACCCGCAGGTTCTCGTTGAGATACAGCGATACCGCGGCGGTGGCCTGGGACTGCTCCCCGCCGGTCACCGGGCCGTCCTCGAGGTCCAGTGTGCTGTAGCGGGCCGATATCTCCAGCGCGCCCCAGTCGCCTTTCGGCCGCACGGAGGTCGGAACGCCCCGGGCGCGACTGTAGCGGTAGCGCTCGCCGGTGACGATCCAGCCCGCCTGCACGTAGCCGCCGGTGAAGTCGGCCTCGTTGGGGCCGCCGCTCAGGCTCATCCGTATGAACTCCGACTGCAGCCGCAGGTTGTCGAGCGTGCCCATGAATTCGAGCCCCGTGGTCCAGAGCGCATCCACGCCGGCGAGACGACCGGTGTTAACAAGGCGCTCGTCGGTGAGGCGGGACTCGGGCCGGGCACGGATGCGTACCTCCTCGTTCGAATCCACCGAGCGGTACTCCTGGGCCAGCCCCAGGTGCAGCACCCGGCGCTTCTTGCGGATGGGCGCCCAGGTGAACCGGCCCATCACCGACGTGCCGTCGACGGTGCGCCGGTCCAGGTCGCTCAGTTCGTCGCCGAACACGCCTGCGGTGGCGCTCCAGTCATCGCCCCAGGCGCGCAGCGACACGCCGGTCAGCATGCCGGGGCTGAGGGCCGACGAGAGCGAGCGCTCCATGGCCGTGAGGTCGTTGCTGCTCACCAGGTCGTCGAGGGAGAACGGCGCCACCTGGTTGCCGATGGTGAGCCGCTTGCGGCTCCAGCCCCGGTAGCGCACGTAGAGGTTGCGCCAGCCCTCGACGATGCCCACGTCGTAGTCCGCGCGGAACTGCCAGTCGTCGTAGCGGGCCCGCAGGATGGCGCGGGCACGGCGAAAGTCCTGGTCGTCCTCGAGGCGGGTGACGTCGTCGTCGTAACGGGCCACGTCGTAGTGGATGCGGCCGCCGAGCCGCACGTAACGGTCGTCGTCCCACTCGATCTCGGCGCCGTCGTCCGGCGTGAACGAGGTCTCGGCCGCGCTGACAAGCGCCGGCAGCGCGGCGACCAGCAGACCGAACAGCAGACCGAACAGCAATGACCGGCACATTAACGTGTGCATGATTCTCTCCATGGTCAGTCGAAGGCGGCAGAACCCGCCGCCGCGCATGCGCGCTCCGGCGGGTCGGAGTGTGCCGACGCCTGCGGCTGCAGGCCGTCGAAGAAGCCGGTGACGTGGCGGGCGAGTGCGCCCTCGGCGTAGCACTCGCTCCAGTCGTGGCCGACGCCGGGCATGACGACGAACTCGCAGGGCGGGGCGCCCGACACCTTCGCGGCCTCCCGGTTCACGGCCTCCACCCAGGCCATGGCCCGCGTGAGCCGGTTGTCGCCCTGCTGGCTGTCGAGCCGCCGGCTGGAGCGCAGGGAGTCGTCCCGTTCCACGTCCCGGTCGCCCACCAGCACGCACTTGGGCAGCTGCAGGAAGGCGGTACGGCGGATGGACAGCGAGGCGGGCAGGCGCCCCGGCGCCAGGCCGTAGGGGAAGCTCGCGGCAGGGGTCGGGAACGTGTACCAGCCGGCCGCGGCCAGGGCGAGCCCGGCCACTCGGCCGGGGCGCACCATCGCGTAGCGGTGTGCGAACTGGGCGCCGCCGGAGAAGCCGAACAGCAGGCACGGCCGGTCGGCGGCCGTCTCGGCGAGGATCGCGTCGAGCGCGGCGGCCGCGTTCAGGTGCCGGTTCGAGGATCGCAGGCGCTGATAGCCGCGATATCGCCTGCGGTCGTACAGCGGCGCAATGACCTCGGTGCCGGTGCGCTCCGCCCATCGCACGAAGGCCTCCAGATGGCCCCGGGCGTGACGGCTGATGCCGTGGACGCAGACCATCGGCAGCCTGGCGGGGTCCGGGTGGCGCGGCCGGAACCCGAGATAGCGCGTGCGGGGGTTGCACTCCAGCCTGCGTTTCGTGATGCGGCCGCCCCCGGCGGTGTCCCTGCTCATTGCCGGCGGCTCAGGCGACGGCCGCGGTGTCGTGGACCCGGTCGGCGACGACCGAGCCGTCCGCGGCCAGTTCGATCACCCGGCCCGCGGCGTCGAGCAGACGCGGGTCGTGGGTCACGACGACGACGGTCCCGGGGAAGCCCGCGATGATGTTGCGCACGACGTCGAGCGTCTCCGCGTCGAGGTGCGCGTCGATCTCGTCCAGCAGCAGCACGCTCGGCTCGGGCCACAGCGCCCGCGCCAGGGCGAGCCGCTGGCGCTCGCCGCTGGAGAGATTCAGCCCGGCCTCGGCGATGCGCTGGGGCGAGTCGCCGCCCTCCTCCACGAGGTGCTCAAGGCGGCAGCGGCGCATCAGTACGCGGCATGCCTCCGGCGTCATGCCACGGCTGCGGTAGCTCACGTTGCGGCGCACGGAGCCGCGGATCAGCGGCAGGTCCGGGCCGACGATGGCCACGTGCCGGCGGATGTCCCGGTTGCGCACCCGGGCGAGGTCCTGGCCGCCGAGGGACACGCGGCCTGCCACCGGTTCCTGCAGGCGGGCGGTGACCGCCAGCAGGGAACTCTTGCCGCAGCCGTTCGGCCCGGTGACGGCGACCACGCTGCCCGGTTTCAACGACAGGTCCAGCGGCGCGGCGCCGGGGCAGGCGGCCACGCCCTCGTAGCGGAGCTCGCCGGCGGGCCGCCGCAGTCGCCGGGCGCTGCCGCTGCCGGGCAGGCGCGGCCAGCGCAGGAAGGCGCGGATACGCTCCCGGGCCACGTCCGCCGCCTGCCAGTATTCGAACACCCGCCCGAGATCCCGGATGGGCGTGGTCAGCCAGGCGACCACGGTCAGTGCGGCCACCATGTCCGCGGCTTCGAGCCGGCCGGCACCGCCGATCAGGACGGCCAGCAGGGCGCCGGAACCGAGCAATTGCACCAGGCTGCGGACCCGGCCCACCAGGCGGGCGCGGTCGCAGGCGGCATCGATGAGCCTGTCGCCCCGGCTGTCGAGCCGGCGCCGTTCACGGGCTTCCTTGCCGTGGGCCTGCACCGAGGGCACCGCCTGCATCATCTCGGTGACGAAGCGGGCCAGCTGGCCCCGCCGGTTGCGCAGGCGGCGATTGGCGTCGGCCAGCGGACCGGCCAGCAGCGCAGCGCCGATGCCGCCGGCGACGATGAGCCCCGCCGCCAGGGCGCCGAGCAGGGCATCCATCCACGCCAGCACGGCCACCGCGGCCACCAGCAGCGGCAGCGCCACGATCAGCTGCGCCAGGCCCCGGCTCACCCAGGTCTTGATGGCCTGCAGATCGCCGACGAAGCGCACCAGCGCGCCGCCCTTCGGCTTGTCGGCCAGGGTGCGGGAGGGGACGGCCAGCAGGTGCTCGAAGAGTCCCAGGCGCAGCCGGTGCACGAAGATCTGGCCGAGTGCCTCGGCATCCACCCGTTCGCGTCCGCGCAGCCACGCGCCGGCCAGTGCCGCCGCCACCAGCACGGCCAGGGCCAGGCCGTCGGCGCCGCCGCCGACCACCGCCCTCGCGCCCAGCGCGAGGGCGACGGTACAGGCCGCCTGGCCCAGCGCGTTCCCCGTCAGCGCGGCGAAGCGCCCGGGGGCCGCCCGCGCCGCGGCGCGGACGTCGAGCGCCAGGTCTTCAGCCGGCGACGGCATCGCGCAGCTCCGCGCCGCCGTGCTCGCAGGCGAGCAGCGACCGGGACACGTAGCGGTCGGAGAGCCCGTCCAGCCCGACCACGGGCGGCTCCACCAGCTCGGCCGTCTCGCGCATGGCCAGCGGTGCCGCCGTCAGCAGACCCGAGACGGCAACGATGTCGTGGCCGCGCTCGCGCAGCCAGTCGACGCCGGCCTTCGCGCCCATCGCATCCTGGGCGCAGAAGAGCACGCCGTCGATCATGCGGCGCAGCCACTCCGCCTCGAGCAGCGCCGCGGTCTCGGCGTGCGCCAGTCCGTCGGCCACCTCGATCACGGCCGCATCCAGGCGGCTGCGGCCGAGTTCCGCGATCAGGGTCTCGGAGATCCGCCGGATGGCGGCATCACCGGCTCGGTAAGTGGACACGTAGCCGGCGTCGGTGAAGTCGAGCACGGTCTGCGCACCCGCGTCCTGCAGCAGGAAATAGTCGTTGCAGGCACCCGTGCCGGTGATCTTGGCGGCGCCCACCCGCAGGCCGGCCCGGGCGAGCCCGCGCACCAGGTGGGCGCCCGCCGTGGTCTTGCCGGAATCCATGGAGGTGCCGGCGACGACGATCACGCGGGGCGGCGCCTCGCCGCCCGCCCCGGCCGGCAGGGCATAGCGCCGGAGGTTCAGCGTATTGCCCCGCTCGTCGGCCAGTATCCCCAGCGCCTCGATCTCGGTGGGCCCGCGGTGGATGCGCTGATGCCAGTTGACCGCATGGGCCGCGACGCCGCCGGAGGCCACGAGATGGCAATGGCCGATGGTGCGCGGCACGTACGCCTCGAACTGCTGGGGCGCGTAGCGGTCGCCGTAGCAGACGACGATCTCGTCGCCGTGGAACAGCTGCACACGCCGTCCCCGCGCGCACTGCAGCTTGCCGTGATGGCGGATGCGCTTGACCCGCGCCAGCACCAGGTCGCCGGCGGCGGGCCGTGCGTCGGTGATCAGCGTCTTCGCGTCTTCCAGCGGTACCCGCCGGGTCACGAATCCCGCCCGCGCCGCCTGCAGCCGGGCGGCGTCCAGCGGACGCACCGAGCCGGCGGGCAGAGGAGCCGGGGCCGCCTCGACCCTGAGATCGGCTGTCCTGTTCATCGTCATCGCATCAATCCTCCACCTCGAACTCGACTTCCTCGGCCGTCAGCACACCGCCGTCCCAGGTGCCGCCGACGTCGACCACCCTGCCCTGCGCATTGGCGAAGAACTCGGCTGCCGTTATCTCGATATCGCCGTCTTCGAACTCCGTCTCGGCGGTGGTACGCACCGTGACGCCGAGCATGGTGAAGTCCGGATCGCTGACGGACTGGACTCTGGACTGCAGCTCGACGCCATCGTCACCGTCGTCGTCGCGCTTCAGGAGCACCGCTATCGCCTCGTCGTCGGCGGCGTCCGATTCACTGCCGCCGATCTCCACGAAATCGCCCACGTTGATGTCGGCCAGGGAAAAGCGCCGCAGATCGAGATCGCTGTCGTCCTCGAGCCGGGTCCCCTCCTCGATGACGACGGTGATGCCGAGGGTCTGCAACGTACCCGCAGCGCTGTCCACGGCCTCCACGGTGGCCTGGATCTCCACGATCTTCTCGGGTTCGAATTCGACCTTGGTGGCCAGCAGACTGCCGCCGGGCCGAGCCACGGCATCCACATCCACCCGCGCGCCTTCGACGATGTCGGCGGAGCCGCCGCCCTCGTAGACGGTGGAGCTGTCGGTGGTTATGGCGATCCTGTTGACCTCGAACTCCGCGGAGGAGAGGACCGCGGTGACGATACCCTCGATCTCGGCCAGGTCGTCGTCGTCCGCCCCCAGGTCGTCGGTGACACGCTCGACCTTGGTCGCCGGCAACTCACCACCGGCAGCAAGCGCGGTGCCTTCCACCTCGACCACCTGACCGTCGGCGAGATCGGCCCCGTCGAAGTCCTCGAAGGCCGCCGCGGCGTAGTCGATGAGCAGCGAGCCGATATTGAACGTCAGCGCGGTGGCATCGAGGTTGCCGACCACGCCGACCACCTGGAGGTCGTCACCGTCATCGGGTTCCACGCGGGTGGCGATGATGCGCCCGTCCGGTGACAGGAATCCATCCACCCGCACCGCCTGACCGACGGTGAGGCCGTCGATGGCGTTATTCGGCACGGCGTCGTCGAATGCCGTGTCCACCTCCACCTGCACCGTCTGACCCAGCACCACGAAGGTGCCGGCGACGAGGTCGATGCTCTCGATCGGCCCGCGCAGCAGATCGTCCGAGACCACGGTGGCGGCGGTCGCGTTGCCGTCGTCGTCGATCTCGCCGGCGACGAACACGATCTCGCCGGTCCTTAGGTCGTCCTCGGTGGCAGGGGCGTCGTCCACCTCGAAGGTGGCGCTCGAGGTGTCGATGCGCACGCCGTCGACCACGACGCTGCCGAAGCCGCTGATGGAGCCGAGCACACGCAGGCCGGTGCGGTCGATGCCGCCGGTGTCGCCGCCGTCATCCGGCGCCGGTGGCGCGATGCTGCCGGAGGAGCCGCCGCCGCCACCGCAGGCGGTGACGGCGAGAGCCGCGACGAGGAAGGCGAGAATCTTCGGGTAGCGGGATGTCATTGGGGTCCGTCCTTGCTTGGCGCGTCTGTAGTGGTTATCGCTCGATGTCACTGGATGTCACTGGATGTCACTGGGGTATTCGAAGAGATAGATGCCGACGCCGACCCGGTTGGCGGTATGCCGGCCTTCCCGGCGTCCGTTACCGCCGTCGGACTCGAGTTCGTGATCGCTCAGCCAGGCATCCACTCGTTCGAGAAAAGCCTGCCCCTCCCTCTGCAGGAGGGCATTCAGACGCTCGACGGCGTCTGCCGGCATGCGATTGTTGGAGGCGACGCCCTCGAACCAGCCCTCGTTGCGCGCAGGATCCAGGTTGTGGGCCAGCGACACACCGTGATCGTGCAGCGCCTGGCCCATCTGGCGGACGATGTCGGCATCGGCCGCGTCACGCAGGTAGTCCCGCCGAATCGCCTGATAGCCTCCTGCGTCCGCGTTCTCCATCAGGCCCAGATCGAGCATCTCCTTGGTGATGGCCCGGTCGGGTATGTCGCCCGCGTAGCGATGGGTGAGCCGGCGGAAGCCGGCCTCTTCCAGCACCCGGGGCCGGCCCTCGTCGGAGAACTCGGGATCGGTATACCAGCCCGTCAGCACCCGGGAGATGCGGCTCTTCGGTTCCGTCGGCAGGGGCGCCTCGCCCTCGAGGCGCTTGCGGATCTCGCCCACCTCGCGCCGGCTGAGCCCGGTCATGAGGGCCACGCGGGAGGCATTGGTGGGGCGGCCGTGCACCCCGTAGTCCTCCCTGGCGATCTCGACGAATACCACTTTCGCTATCTCCGCAAATTCCTTCCAGCTGATGCCCAGCCTGAGCAGCATCCGGACCACCGGCCGCAGCAGGCGGCGGCAGGCAGTTCGGGCAATATCGGTCAGGTGTGAACTCATGTGTGCAATTTACGCACACATTAGTAGCCGACGCAAGTCCATTGGCGAAAAACGAGCAAGCGGCCACGAGACGGCCCGTGTCGCAGCCGTCCGGGACCCTGAAACCGGGATCGAAGGAAGGCGGGCGGCCCGGCCGGACCGCCCGCCGGGGCTCAGTCGGCGCCGGCCGCCTCCAGGCGGGCCGCGTGGTCGAGTTTCCGGGGCGGGAGTTCCTCGCCGCGGTTCTTCACGAAGTGGTTCATCCAGCGCTCGAAGCGCATGGCGTAGTCGAGCTGCGCCGCCGTGCGGCGGTTGCCGTGCACCTCGTCCGGATACCAGACCAGCCGCACCGGCGTCTCCGTGCGCAGCTTCACGTGCCGGTACATCTCCAGCGACTGGCCGGGATGCACGCGGGGGTCCTTGTCTCCGGCCATGATCAGCAGCGGCGTCCTCGTGTTGCCGGCGTGGTAGACCGGGCTGCGCTCCAGCATCCACATCCAGTCCTCCCAGGGCCACTGGCGGGAATGCACGTAGTACATCTCCCACGGAATGTCTCCGGTGCCGAACTTCGAGATCTGGTTGGAGATGCCGACGAACGCCACCGCCGCGGCGAAGTGCTCGGTGAGCGCGCTCGCCGCCCACATGGAGGCGTAGCCGCCGTAGGAACCGCCGGAGATGCCCACCCGCTCAGGGTCGGCCAGCCCCATGGCCACGACGGCCTCCTTCGCGTCCACGAGGTCGTTGAACTCCTCGTCGGCGTAGTCCTGCTGGCCCATCTTCGAGAACGCGACGCCGCGGCCGGTGCTGCCGCGGTAGTTAGGGTAGACCACGGCATAGCCCCGGGCCGCCATCGTGTGCGCCGGTTTGCTGTAGTTCGACATCCAGCCATTCGAGTAGTGGGACTCCGGGCCACCGTGGGCGAAGACGATCAGCGGGTGGCGGCCGGACTCCTGCAGCGGCCGGATGAGCACGGCCTCGATCTCGAGCCCGTCCCGGGCCTCGTAGGTCATCGTCTCCTGCCGGCCCAGCGTCCGCCCGGCGAGCCACGGATTCGAGTCCGTCAGGCGCGCGGGGCCGTCGGCGGTCATGACATAGACCTCCGGCGGATGCGCCGGCGTGTCCGCGACGAACACCGCGCCCCGCTCTCCGCCGACGCCATCCATGGAACGCAGGATGGGACCGGAGTCCGGCGCCGGGCCCGCGGCCCGGGGTTCATCGGCGGCGACGGTGCCGTACTCGGACCAGAGCCCACGATGCCCGACATAGCGGATGCGGTTGCCGGACTCCCAACCGATCTGCCGCACGTGACCCGGGTAGTCCGGCAGCAGCTGCAGGCGCGCACCGCCGTCGGCGGGGACGACGAACAGCCGTCCCTCGCGGGGGTCGTGGATGTCCTCGCTGCCGATGTAGGCAATGCGCTCGCCGTCCGGCGACCAGGCGAACTCGCCCAGCTTGCCCACCGAACCGAGCTTCGCGGTCACTTCGCCGTCCTCCGCGTCCACGATGTAGACGTCTCGGGAGGTATAGGAATCGTCCACCAGCGGCGTCGGCGCCAGCGCCACGGCATAGCGCTCGCCGCCCGGCGCCCAACGCAGATCGGACGCCGAGCCAGGCAGCTCATGGGCCCCGGCCTCGCCGCCGGCGAGATCGAGCAGCCAGACGCGCTGCACCGGCACGGATTCCTCGTAGACCACCGCGCGGAAGCCCTTCTCCTCCAGCTCATCCTCTTTCGGGGGCGGCGCATCGGCGGCGACGAACGCCAGCGTCTCACCGTCGGGCGAAGGATGGATGGCGCCGATGTCGTTGACGTGCACGTAGCGTTCCACGGCCTCGCCACCGTCCAGGGAGATCTGCCACAGGCTCACGAAATCCGCCTCCGGATCCCGCCTGGCCGTGAAGAAGAGAGATTCCCCGTCCGCCGCCCAGGCGAAGTCCTTCACCTGCACCTCGCCGGTGACGAACGGCTGCGATTCGCTGCCCGGCTCTGCGCCGCTGATCACGTGCAGTTCGGACCAGGCCTCGCCGTCGTCGTCCGTGTAGGGCTCCCGGGGCACCGACAGCGTGTAGGCGACGGCCTCTCCGGTCGGGCTCATGGCAACCGCGCTCACGCGCTTCAGCGCCACGGTCTCCTCCAGGCTCAGCGGCTCCGCTGCCAGCCCGAGACTGCCGATCAGCCCGATCAGCGCCGCGGCGGCGGTGGTCATTCGTCGATAAGTCTTTATTCGCATTGCTCCTTTCACCGTTGCGGGACAAAGCGCCGCAGTATAGGAAAAAGCCGCCGCCCATTGCGCGCCCGGCACCGGACAGGAGGGGCACGCCGGGTGCAGAATTTACATAACGGTAGCGAGGCGTCGATAAGTGCCTGATTCGCGGCCAAACCGTATTCCGGCCCCCTGTCGCCGGATTGCGACAGGTTGATTCCTGCGCATATAGGACCAGAATGACCAATAACATTCACTCGACAAGGAACGAGAGCGAATCACCATGCAGAGCACGAACCACTGGCGCCGCGGCATCGCCGCGCTTTCCGTACTCTTCCTCCTCGCCGGCTGCGGCGGGGGTGGGGGCAGCACCACCACGGCGGACCCCGGCGCGGACACGCCGCCGTCGCCGCCGCCGACTTCGTCCGCTGACTCGGGCACGGTGGCCATCATGTTCACCGACTCGCCGACGGACAAATTCGACCAGGCGATCGCCGAGGTGCGTCGCATCGAGCTGCTCGGCGGCAGCGGCGATGCACTGATCTTCGAGGTGCCTGACGGCGAGGCAGCCGAGGAAGTCGACCTGCTCGCGCTGCGGAGCTTCACGGAACTCTTCGCCATCGCCGAGGACGTTCCCGCCGGCGACTACGAGAAGATTCGCCTGATCCTCGACGGGCTCACGCTCATCGATCTCGACGATGTCACTGACGATGTCATCGAGGAGGCCGAGGTGAAGCTGCCCGGCAACGGCAAGGTGGACCTTAATCCCCGCGGCACGTTCTTCGTGACGCCGGGCGCCACGCTGGTCATCGAGCTCGACATCGACGTCGGCAAGTCGGTGAAGATCGTCGGCGCCGGCAACAGCGGCAAGTACATCTTCCGCCCGGTCGTTTTCGTCAACATCTCCGAAAAGGACGCCGGCAGCAAACTCGCGCGGGTGTTCGGCACCGTGGATTCCGTTGATGCGGAGAACGACACTTTCGTCCTCTGTCAGCAGGAGCGGGTCTCGGATTATCGGGACGGCGACTCCGACAGCGACTCGGACAACGGTAACGACGGCAAGCAGACCTGCCTCACCGTGACCGTAGACGGTGACACCGGCGTCTTCCGCGACGACGGCACCTGGGTCGAGAGCCCGCTGCCGCTGGCGTTGCAGGCGGGCGATCCGCTGATCGCCATCGGCAATCTGTCGGTCTCCGACGAGGCCTCCGCCAACGACGACGAAGACACCGATTCCGATACGGACTCCGACTCCGGCAACGCCGGCTCGGGCAACGGCAACGGCAACGGCGGCAACGGCAATGGCGGCAACGGCGACGGGGACTCGGATTCCGGCGACAGCGACTCCGACAGTGACTCCGATGCAGCCTACGACGACGACGACCTGACCCTCGCCGCCTACACCCTGGAGCTCGGCGAACTCGGCACCTTCGCCAAACTCCGCGGGACGATCGTGACGGCATTCGACGGCGCCGTTGCCGGCGAGAACGACTACGAAGTCAACGTCCGGCCCGACGACGAAGATGCCCTCATCCTCGCCGGCAACATCCAGGGCGGCACACGCGTGTTCGACAAGTTCGCCACCGAGCTGACCTACGAGGCCCTCGCTGACGGCGCTCGCGGCCACTTCGACGGCGTGCTCACGCCCATCGATGAGACCGAGAAGACCGGGCTGCGAACGGCACTGGTCGTGCTCGACCCCGATGCCGCGCTCGACTTCCGGAGCGGCGCCATCGACTCGGTGGACGCGGAGACCGGGACGCTCACGCTGCTGCTCGACGACTCGACAACGCTGGACGTGTGCGTGGCCGAAGATGCCAGGATAGTCCTCACGACGCTGACGGACGAAGGCACGACCTCGGAGGACGTCGTCCTCGGCGACCTCACGACCGACATGACGGCCGAGGTCTTCGGCGATGATCGCACGAGCGAAACAGAGGCCTGCTTCGTTGCCGAGATCGTCACCGCCGAACTGGACGACCGGCAGGCTCCCGTCGCGGATGCCGGGCCGGACCAGAGCGTGACGGTCGAGGACACGGTGACGCTCGACGGCACCGGCAGCTCGGACCCTAACGACGATACGCTGACCTACAGCTGGACGCTGACCGCCCCCGCTGACAGCGGCTCGAGTGCCGCGCTGGACGACCCGACCAGCGCGACACCGTCCTTCACCGCCGACGTGGCCGGCGACTACCTGGCCGAGCTGACGGTGGACGACGGCAACGGCAACAGCGACACCGATACGGTCACCGTCACCGCCGAGGAGGCGGCTTCGGAATAGATCCGTAACGGTCTAGACTGGGAGGGGCGGGCTCGCGAGGGCCCGCCCCTTTTTGTATGCGGAGAACCCGTTGCGCGCCCTCGGCTGGACACTTGCCAACCTTCTCATTGCGGCACCGGCGGCACTGGCCTGGTGGCTCGACGCCCGTCACGCCGATCTCTACTACAACCTCGTCCAGGAAGATCACTGGATGGAATGGGCCACCGTCTGGGCGTTCCTCCTGGCCGCCGGCGCGGCGGCCTGGGCCGCCCATCACCAGTGGTGGCGCCACCGCCGCCTGCCCTGGTTCCTGCTCGGCCTCGGCCTGTTCTGCTTCTTCGTGGCCGGCGAGGAGATCTCCTGGGGCCAGCGGCTGCTCGGCTTCACGCCGCCCGAGTACTTCCTTGCGGACAACTTCCAGCAGGAGCTGAACGTCCACAACATCGTGGCCAGCGACCTGCGCCAGCTGGCGTTCCAGCTCGTCGTGCTCGGCTACGGGGTGGCGCTGCCGCTGGCCGCCGCCGTACCGGCCACCGGGCGGCTGCTGTCGAAGCTCGCAGTGGTGGCACCGCCGCCGGCACTGATGCCCGCCTTCGCGGCCACCGCCGCCTTCTACGCCGCCTACCCGCTCGAATACGCCGGCGAATGGGCCGAACTCATGCTCGGTCTGGCATTCATGACGGCAATCGCCGTGAACGCCCGGCAGCTCGGCGGCGTCCCGCGGGCTCGCGGAGCGGTGCCGGCGATTGCAGGATTCGCACTGGCGATCGTGCTGGGCTACGGCACACTGCAGGCCACCCACCTGCTGCACGGAGACGCAGAGGAGCGCCGCCGCGCCGCCGGGGCCGAGCTCCGGGCACTCGCGACAGACTTCACCCACGAGCGCGTGCGCACCCGCTGCGGCGTGCACAAGCGTGTCTATACCTTCCGCGTGGAGTGGGGTCAGAGCTACCTGAGCGAAGGCCGCTTCGCCGGCCTCACCGCGGAAGGCCTGGATGCGACCCGGGCGCGGTATTTCCTGGACCCCTGGGGCCTGCCCTACTGGATCCGCCACGAATGCGCCGGCGGCCGGGAGGTGAGCTTCGTCTACTCGTTCGGTCCGAATCGGCGCAGGGATTCCACCCGCTGGGAAATCCGCGGCGACGACGTCGCCGCGGTCATCGCCGGCGACCGCTGAACCGGCGGCAAGTCCCTATTGCGCGGCGCCCACCGGCGGGCGGATTCTGCCTGTCCAAGCATGCCGCGGCCGCGCATGCGCGCAGGGAACGCTCGCACCGCCGCCGCCAGCGGAGGAGAGCGACATGAAAATCCCGAAATGGTCCTTCCTGCTGTTCGCAGCAGCACTACTGTTCTTCGCCGGCGTCACCAGCGTCGACGCGGACAACTACCGCAAGTTCCGGGCCGGCCAGCTGACGGTCATGACCCAGAATCTGTACGTGGGCGGCGACATTCTATTGCCGCTGTCGGCGACCTCGCCGGAGGATTTCCAGGAGAAAGCCGCGCTCGTCATCAGCCAGATACTGACGACGGACTATCCCCAGCGGGCCATGAAGCTGGCAGAGCTGATCAGTGCGGAACGGCCGCACCTGGTCGGGCTGCAGGAGGTCTACATCATCAAGGTCTGTTTCGATCGCGCGCTGACAAACTGCCTGGTCGATCTCGACTATCTGGACATCCTGCTCGACAACCTGAACGAGGGTGGACCACTCTATTCGGAGGCGGCCTCGATCACGAATATCGATCTGGGGCCATTGCCGGTCAGCCTGCCGCAACAGGACGGTACGCCAGTGTCCGCTTTCGTCGCCCTCACTGACCGGGACGTGACGATAGCTCGCGATGACGTGGATACCCGCAACCCCGCCGCGGCCAACTTCGATGCAGGGTTACCCGTGAACATCCCGTTTCTGCCCGACTTCGACAAGGTGCTCCGCGGTTACACGGCCGTCGAGGCGACAGTGCGCGGGCGTGACTATCGTTTCGTGAACACCCACCTGGAGGTCGGCGGCGGCAGCACCGCGGAGCAGACGCTCTTCTTCCGCGCCATCCAGGCCGCCCAGGCCGCCGAACTCGTCGAGTTCCTGTATGCGGACGATCACGTCCAGGTCGTGGTCGGCGACTTCAACTCCGGCCCGGACGACGGACCCTTCGTAGACTGTCTGATACCGGACGGCACAGGTGGATTCATCGTCGCGTCCTGTCCGACACCCTATTCCGTCATGGCCCAGGCCACCTACATCGACGTCTGGAACGAGCGCGGCGGACCCTGGAGCCCCGGCTACACCTGCTGCCAGGACGTCCTGCTCGACAACGCGGTCTCGAAACTGGACGAACGCATCGACCTCATCTGGGTGCGCCAGGCGCCGGATCACTACGGCGGCCCGGCGGTGCGCGGCGTGCGCGCCCATGTCATCGGCGAGGAGCCGGACGACAAAACGGTAGTCGAGCAGCTCTGGCCCTCGGATCACGCCGGCGTCTCGGCCGGCATGACGCTGCGGACGCCCCGTTAGCCTGAACCGATGGAACGCTTCGACTCCCAGGGCTTCAGCATCGCCTACGACGACGTCGGCGACGGCGACCCCATCATCCTGCTGCACGGCTTCGCCGCCGACCGCATCACCAACTGGAAGGCCACGGGCTGGTACCGCACGCTGCGCGAGGCAGGCTTCCGGGTGATCGCTCCCGACGCCCGGGGCCACGGCAGGAGCGACAAGCCCTCCGAGCCCGAGGATTACGCGCCGGAGGGCATCGCCGGCGACGTGATCCGTTTGATGGACCACCTGGAGATCGATGAGGCGGATCTCTTCGGCTATTCCATGGGCGGGCGTAACGCCGGCTGGCTGCTCGCCCACCACGGGGAGCGTTTCCACTCGGTGGTGATCGGCGGCACCGGCATCAACCTGCTGGAAGTCGAAGACCCGGAGTACTGGACGTCCCGCGGCTTCAAGCTGACGGCGGACAACAGGAAGACGGAGTCGCTCGCGATCCCCGCGATGGTGCCGCTGTACGAGAAGATGACGAAGATCGGCGGACGGCCGGGAGCGCTGTCCGCCTGCCTGCTGGGGTCTTTCTCCGGGCTCCGTGAGTCCGCCTTCGAGGGCGTGGAGACCCCGGCACTGGTCATCGCCGGCGCCCGGGACACGGTGGCCGGCAGTCCCATGCCGCTGGCCGAGGTGATCCCCGGCGGCAAGGCCGTCGTGGTGCCCGGCAAGTCGCACCTGTCCTGCGTGACGGACGCCTTCTTCCGCGGCGCGGTGCTGGGTTTCCTCGGCTGCCGCTGGGAGCGCGAATGAAAAAGGGAGCCGGCTGACTCAGCACGGCTCCCCTTGTTTTCAGAGCAGGTAGCTTGCGGGGCCGTCAGGCCGGGCATTCCCGCAGCAGCGAGTTCCAGTCGGCGCGCGCCTCCTGGAAGCGGGCCTTCGCCTCGGCAACCCGGCGGCGTGCCGCCTCGCGGATGTCGTCCGAGTAATGACTGACCTGGCCCTGCAGCACCTTGCGCTGCTCCTTGGCTGCGGCCTCCCAGTCGACGAGCCGATTACGAAGGCGCTCGTAGCGCTTCGCCGCCTGCTCACCGAAGTTGGCACGGAGCCGATGCGAGGCATCCGCCGTCTCCTCGAGCCAGGTATCCAGCCGGGTCTTCTCGCCGTCCAGACGGGCGGCCATGATGCGGAAGTCGGATACCCGCTTCACATCCCAGGCGAGGCCGAGCTTCTCCAGCAGGAGGATGGTCCACTTGCTGGGGTCGAACTGGTACCAGCGCACGCCGTTGCGGTAGTCGCCGCCGAAACGGTGGTGGAAGTTGTGATAGCCCTCGCCGAAGGTCAGGAACGCCACCAGCCAGTTGTCCCTGGCCGTAGCATCGACGTCATAGGTGGCCTTGCCGAAGGTATGGCAGACGGAGTTGATGAAGAAGGTGGCGTGGTAGACCAGCGTCAGGCGCAGACACACCGCGATCAGCAGCGCGCCCAGCAGGTGTCCGGTCATCCAGCCGATGGCAGCGGGCGTAAGGATGCCGGCCACGGTGGCCCAGAGCGCGTAGTAGCGGTGCTGGTGCATGATCATCGGATCGTTCGAGAGGTTCTTCACGTTGCCGTAGTCGGTGTTGTGCTTCCAGAAGACCAGCCAGCCCATGTGGGCATAGAAGAAACCCTTGTTGATGCTGTAGGGGTCCCGGTCAGTGTCCACGTACTTGTGGTGATCGCGATGCTGCGAAGACCACTCCAGCGCGGACTGCTCGAAGGCCGCCGAACCGGCGAACAGCAGCAGGAAGCGGACGAACCGGTTGGTCTTGAACGTGGAGTGGGCGAAGTAGCGGTGGTAACCCACCGTGATGCCCAGGCCGCTGATGACGAAGAACGCCAGCGCCAGCCAGATTTCGGCCGCGGCGATGCCGTTGTAATAGATGTAGAGCGGCGCCCCGACGACACCGCCCAGGGTCGTCACGGCGAAGAAGATGATGTTGACCCACTGATTCTGGCGGGTCACGGTCGGTGCGGTAGTCATGAAAGGCCTCTCCGGATTTTCGGCGCAGATTATACGCGCCGGGCCTGCTGCAGCACTGTGGAATACCGCAAGTTTCAGGCAAGGAACTCGAGCACGGCTTCTGACCACTCTCGCGGGCGCTGGTTCAGCATGAAGATGCCGCCGCCATCGATCGTGGTCTGCCGACAATCCCTGAGTATATCACTAAATACCTGATTTTTCTCGGGTTGGCTGAACGGATCGTCGGTCCCGGAGAGTACCAGTGCCGGCGCCTTCACCCGCGGCAATCGGTTCTCCATATGGTATTCCGCGACCGCGAAATGGCCCCATTCGCTGGTCTCCCCGGACCTGAACAGATCCAGGACACAGCGCTGGGTGAGCGCCGGCTCGCCGATCCACCGCGCCATGCGCTCCCATTTCCCGGTCAGATGCGAGCCGTCCGGCTGCACGTGCCACTGCTCGAAGATCGCGCCGAGTTCCGCACGGGCCGCCTCGTCCATGTAGACCGGGCCCGACAGCACCAGGTGGGAGATCCGCTCCGGGTGGGCGGCGGCGGCCTCGATGGCGGTGATGGCGCCGGTGTGGTGCCCGCCGAGGGCGGCGCGCTCCAGGCCAAGGTGGTCCAGCAGGGCGACGGCCACTCCGGCGTACTGCGCGATGTCGGGCCGGGTTGGCGGCCGGTCGGAGCAGCCGTAGCCCGGCAGATCCATGGCGATGACCCGGAGGTGCGGGTCGAGCAGCGGGATCACCTCGGCGTACTCGTCCACCGACCGGGGCACCTGGTGCATCAGCAGCAGCGGCCGGCCGGCCGGGTCGCCGCTGTCCACGAAATGGACCTGACCGAGGGGGCTGTCGAAGAGGTGGCGTCGCATGGCGGCTCCCAGCGTAAGGAAACGGGAGCCTGCGCGCCAGCGCGGGGCGAAAAGGCAGTGACGGGCGCGGAGCCGGGACGGATGGCCCCACGCCCGTCGAGCCGTCGGGAAGGTCAGAACGGCTGGGCGTAGAGACGCGTGCCCTCTATCGTCCCGGTGTACACACAACCGTTCCCGAGAATGGTGCGAAACTCGCCGACAACGGTGTCCGGGCCGGTCACTGTGCCCGTAGCCTGGATTTCATATCCCAGAACGACGGGCGGTGGCGTCGGCAGGTAACCGAAAATACCCAACGCGAAGGTCTTGCCGCGCAGGCGATGGACTTCCCCTACACCGGCGCCGAGAAACGGATCTACATTGAGAATGGAACCGTCGGACGACACCTTGACGGTATTGACGAACGGGCCGGGGAGCTCGCAGGAACCGCCGGGGTCCTCGGTGACTTCCACGGGCACACCCGTAATCTCCCATAGTCCCGCCAGCTCGTTCACCTGTGGCGCTGCCGAGGCGGACAGCGCGTACAACGCGAGGATCGCGGCCGCGGCCGTCAGGGCCGGAACGGACTTCATGCTTCTGATGGACATTATTGCTCTCCGTTATGTAACCAACTCGTCTGCGACGCGGGTGAGGCTGTCGCGCCGTTGGGATACGATAGTCAGCCGACGCCACCGAGTCCTGACCGCGCGCTGACCATTCGATGATCATTCCCGGATACACCGCCTGAACGCCCGATGAGCAGCCTGTTTCAGTTCGGCCCGTTCACCCTGGATTCCCGGGCCCGACGCCTGAGCCGTGCCGGCACCACGATCCCGCTGCAACCGCGGGTCTTCGACACGCTGCACCTCCTGCTCCGCAACAACGACCGTGTGGTGGGCAAGGAGGAACTGCTGGACACGGTCTGGAAGGGCCGGGTTGTCACCGACAATGCCCTGGCGCGCGTTATCAGCGCACTGCGTCGCGCGCTGGAGGACAGCCCGCGCGAGTCCCGCTACATCCGGGCAATACCCCGTGTCGGCTACCGGTTCGTCGGAGACGTTACCGCGACGGAAGCCGCGACCGGCGAACCAGCATCTCCGACGGCCCTGGCCGTTCTGCCGTTCACGCCGCTGCAGGAAGCAGGTCCGGATCAGGCGCTGGAGTACGGCCTCGCCGACACGCTGTGGTCGGCTTCGTTCGACCAGCGTCTGGCCGATATCTTCCAGGTCCAGGATGCCATCTGCGAACGCATCCTGCGCGAGATTGCGCCGCGGCTGCGAAAGCGCATACCCCATGCGGCGGAAACGAATGTGGAGGCTTACAGGGCGTTCCTGGAAGGCCGCCTGTTTCTCGGCCGCCACACACCTGGAGATACGCGCCTGGCGCTGGAACGTTTCGAGGCCGCACTCGACGCAGATCCCGCCTACGCGCCCGCGTGGGCCGGCATCGCCGACTGCCACGACTCGCTCGGCACACTGGGTGAGGATCCACAGACCCACTTCGAAGCCCGCGCGCCGCGCCGCCGCCCGGGCGCTCGCACTCGATCCGGACCTGCCGGAAGCACTCTGTGTGCTGGCGAAGGTGGCATGGCAATACGAATGGGACTGGGCGAAGGCCGAGCGTTTGTTCGAGCAAGCACTTCAGAGCTACCCGAACCGCGCCGACCTGCACATCGCCTACTCGGATTTCTGCTGCTACATGCGCTACGGCGACCGGGCGATCGAGCACGCCGAGAAAGCCATGGCTGTCGATCCTGTCTCTCCATGGGTGTCCTCTCTCATGGCCCAGGCGTGCTACATGCACGATCGCAACGAGGAGGCGATCGAACACGCCCGCCGTACCCTGGAGCTGGCACCCGGTTTCCCTTTCGCACACTTCTTCCATGGCATGGCGCTGATGCGGCACGGCGAGCCGGATGCGGCGATCGAGGAGATTGAGCAGGCAGCGGCATCCGGGCGGAGCGATTTCTTCGCCGTGCTCGGCAACTGGTATGCCCTCATGGGACGACGGGCCGAGGCGGAGCAGATACTGGAGGCGATGCAGGCCGCGGATACACCCGCTCCGCCCATCGCCTTCGTCGGGCTGCACCTGGGCCTGGGGAACCTGGACGAGGCCCGCGAGGCATTCCGCCGCAGCATCGATGCACACGACTGGCACATACTGATCCTGCATGCCGACCCGCTTATGATCGAGGCCGCCCGCGGCACCGATCTGCCGGAACTACTGGAACCGCTGAATCTACCCGAAGACCAGGCATAGACCGACGGCACGGCCGAGGAATCCAGTAGAATCCGGGCCCATGCTCCAGCTCTCAGACGTCGCGCTCCGCCGCGGGCCGAGGCTCCTGTTCGAACACGCCAGCGCCCAGATCCACCCCGGGCAGAACGTGGGCGTGACCGGAGCCAACGGCACGGGCAAGACCAGCCTGCTGCGGATGATCCTCGGCGAACTGGCCCCCGACGCCGGCGAGTGCCGGCTGCCGCCCGACTGGGTCATCGCTCACGTCGACCAGGCCACGCCGTCCGATACGCGTCCCGCCATCGAGTACGTGCTGGACGGCGATGCCGACCTGCGCGCTATCGAGGCCGACCTGGCGGAGGCCGAGGCGGCCGGCGACGGCACGGCCATTGCGAAAGCCCATGCCCGCATCGCGTCCGCCGACGGCTACACCGCCCGCAGCCGCGCGTCCCGCCTGCTGCACGGTCTGGGCTTCCTGCCGGGCCAGGAGGAGCGTCCGGTCGATACTTTCTCCGGCGGCTGGCGCATGCGCCTGAACCTCGCCCGCGCGCTGATGTGCCGCTCGGATCTCCTGCTGCTGGACGAGCCCACCAACCACCTGGATCTGGATGCGGTCATCTGGCTGGAGGGCTGGCTCAGGGAGTATCCGGGCACCCTGCTGCTGATCTCCCACGACCGGGACTTCCTGGACGGCGTCGCGGAGTACATCCTCAACATCGAGCGCGGGCAGCTCACGCTGTACACCGGCAACTACAGCACCTTTGAGTCGGTGCGCGCGGCGCGCCTCGCCCACCAGCAGGCCCAGTTCGAGAAGCAGCAGCGCGAGATCGCCCACATGAAGGCGTTCGTCGAGCGTTTCCGCTACAAGGCCACCAAGGCACGGCAGGCGCAGAGCCGGCTGAAGGCGCTGGAGCGCATGGAGATCATCGCGCCGGCCCACGTCGACTCCCCGTTCCGCTTCTCCCTGCTGCCTCCGGAGAAGACGCCGCGCCCTCTTCTCACGCTGGAGCGCGTGTCGGCCGGCTACGGCGACACCACCGTCTTCTCCGGCGTGCAGCTCGCATTCGCCCCCGGCGACCGCATAGGGCTGCTGGGCCCGAACGGCGCCGGCAAGTCCACGCTGATCAAGCTCGCCGCCGGCATGCTGGAACCCCGTGGCGGGGAACGGCTGCCGGCAAAGGACCTCGCCGTCGGCTATTTCGCCCAGCACCAGGTGGAGCAGCTCGATCCCGCGCGCTCCGCCATCGATCACCTGGCCGACATCGACCCGGACGCCCGGGAGGAGGCGCTCAGGAACTTTCTCGGAGGCTTCGGCTTCTCCGGCGACACGGTCTTCATGCCCACCGGGCCGTTCTCCGGCGGCGAGAAATCCCGGCTGGCCCTCGCGCTGCTGGTCTACCGCCGCCCCAATCTCCTGCTGCTGGACGAGCCGACCAACCACCTGGACATCGAGATGCGCCAGGCGCTCGCCGTCGCGCTGCAGGACTTCGAAGGCGCCATGATGATCGTCTCCCACGACCGGCATCTGCTGCGCGTCACCTGCGACACGCTGCTGCTGGTGCACGGCGGCACCGTGGACGAGTTCGCCGGCAGCCTCGACGACTACCCCCGCTGGCTCGCCGAACACAACCGGGCCGAACGGCGCACGGACGATGAGGCCGGCCTCGGCGATGACTCGGCCAACACGGCGGCGGCGCGGCGAGAACGCAAGCGCCGGGAAGCCGAACGGCGCCGGCAGCTGACGCCGCTGAAGAAGCGGCTGGTCCGCGCGGAGGAATCGCTGGCAGCCCTGGAGTCCCGCCGCGGCAAGCTGCAGTCGGAGCTCGCCGACGAGAGCCTGTACGATGATGCGAACCGGGACCGCCTGAAAGCCCTGCTGGCCGATCAGGCGGACCTGGAACGCGAACTGGCAGCCGCCGAGTCAGAATGGGTCGCGGCGGGCGAGGCCTTGGAAGCGTTGACGGAGAGCGGTGCATGACAACCCCCTGTGGGACGGCCTTCAGGCCCGATTGCGAAGCGGCCGGACAATCGGACAGACAATCGCACAGAGAATCGGGCCTGAAGGCCCTCCTACCGCCAATGATTAACCGCCGCCACGTCCTCGCCGGCCTCGGCGCGCTCGCCCTCTGTCCCTTCACCAGCCGGGCACACGCCGACGAGGAGGCGCCCCGCTATTCGGCCCTCGCGCTGCAGACGCTGTGCGACGCGGTCAACCAGGATGCCACTCCGGAGGCCGCCCGCGCCCGCATGATGGCCTCCATCCGCCGCATCGCCGGCCAGGTCGCATCGGCCAAAGGCTTCCTGAAGACCTTCAACGGCAGTGAGCTCCGCCTGGTGGTCCTGCCCGAGTACTACCTCACCGGTTTCCCGCTGCGCGAGAGTCGCGAGGAATGGAAGGCGAAGGCAGCGCTGGACATCGGCGGGCCCGAATACGAGGCGCTGGCCGGCATCGCCGAACGCTTCGGCGTGTATCTCGCCGGCAACCTGTACGAGAACGACCCGGCCTTCCCGGAGCTCTACTTCCAGGCCAATACGGTCATCGCGCCCAACGGCGACACCATCCTGCGTTACCGGCGCATGATCTCCCTGTACACGCCCACGCCGTGGGATGTGTGGGAAGAGTACCTGGGGCGCTACGGCGCCGACGCCGTCTTCCCGGTGGCACGCACGGAGATCGGCACGCTCGGCACCATCGCCTCCGAGGAGATCCTGTACCCGGAGATCGCCCGCATGACGGCGATGAAGGGTGCCGAGATCCTGCTGCATCACACCTCCGAAGTGGGCTCGCCGCTGCAGACCAGGAAGGACGTCATGAAGCGGGCCCGCGCCATCGAGAACATGGCCTACGTGGTGTCGGCCAACACGGCCGGGATCGCCGGCACGCCGCTGCCCTCGGCTTCCGCCGACGCGATGTCGAAGGTTGTGGACTGGGAGGGCAGAGTGCTGGGAGAGGCGGAAAGCGGCGAGAGCGTGAACGCCAACGCCATCCTCGACCTGCCCGCCCTGCGCGCGGCGCGGCGGCGCACGGGCATGGCGAACCTCCTCTCGCGCCAGCCTTTCGGCGCCTACGAATCCGCCTACGAAGGCACCGACTGGGCGCCCGATGGCGCCATGCGGGAAGGCCGCATGCTCTCGCAGCAGGAAGTGATCGAGCGCCAGCGCACCGTCATCGAGCGGCTGCGCGAAGACGGCGTGCTGCGCTGAGGCGCGGTCCGTATACTGGCGGCAACTTCCCGCAGACGAAGAAGAGCACAGCATGAGCAAAGAGCGCGAATTCGACCTGGTCCTGTACGGCGCCTCCGGTTTCACCGGGCGGCTGGTCGCCGAGTACCTGGTGCAGCAGTACGCCGACGACCCCGATCTGAAGTGGGCCATGGCGGGCCGCAGCGAGGAGAAGCTGGCATCCGTGCGCGACGAGATCGGAGCGCCGCAGGACACGCCGCTGCTCGTCGCGGACGCGAGCGACCCGTCGTCCCTGCGCGCGATGGCCGAACGCACCCGGCTGGTACTCACCACCGTCGGGCCCTATCAGCTGTACGGCTCCGACCTGGTGGCCGTCTGCGCGGAGACGGGCACCGACTACGTGGACCTCTGCGGCGAGCCGATCTGGATGCGCCAGATGATCGACGTGCACGAGGAGACAGCCGCCGACAGCGGCGCCCGCATCGTCTTCTCCTGCGGCTTCGACTCCATCCCCTTCGACATGGGCGTGTACTTCCTGCAACAGGCGGCGAAGAAGCAATTCGGCGCCACGGCACCCCGGGTGAAAGGCCGCGTGCGCACCATGAAGGGCGGTTTCTCCGGCGGCACGGCAGCGAGCTTCAGGGCCACGCTGGCCGCCGCCCAGAACAACCCCAGCGTGCTGGCCCTGCTGCGCGACCCCTTCGCGCTCACCCCCGGCTTCTCCGGACCGGAACAGCCCCGCGGCAACAAGCCCGCGTACGACGAAACGATGGACGTATGGTGCGCCCCTTTCATCATGGCGCC
>CAYRZI010000029.1:0-32030 GCA_964428605.1 uncultured Woeseiaceae bacterium | reverse complement strand
CGATCTGCCACTGGGTGGTCTCGATGCTCTCGTCCTCGAAGTCGCTGGTGACGGTAACCGTCTCGCCGCCCGGCGCTACCTGCTGGAACGCGGACGCCCCCTCCGCCGCGCCGCGGCTCTCGCTGGCCGAGGCGGATAGCTGGGGCAGCAGCAGGCCGCGGGCCTGCGGCACCGCCTCTTCGGTGGCCCGGCGGTTGGCCTCCGCCTCGCGAATCAGTGGATCGCTCTGCAGCGCACGCTGGTACACCTCCAGCAGGGATTCGGCCCCGGCGGGCATGGCGGCTAGGAGGGCGGCCAGCGGCACGAGCAGCCCGAATCTGCGGATATCCATTGTTCTCTCGGTCTCCTGATTCTGGGGGGCAGGTGTTTTAGTCAGGTATATCACTATAGCACCGGTTTACGGTCCCACTCAACAGGGGGTCATGCACCTCGCTCAGTAGCGGGGCAGTGAGGGGTCGACCTCCGTGGCCCAGGCGTCGATGCCGCCGGCCACGTTGACCGCGCGCCGGAAGCCGTGTTGCTGCAGCCACGCGGCCACCCGGTAGCTGCGCATGCCGCCGTGACAGAGTACGGCCACGGGCCGGTCCCGATCCAGCTCGCGCTGGCGGCTGGGTACCTGGTTCATCGGGATGGCGACGGCGTCCGGCAGCGACACGATGCCCAGTTCCCAGGGTTCGCGTACGTCCAGCAGCTGCCAGTCCTCGCCGGCACGGATGCGTGCGACGAGATCGGCCGGACTGAGTTCATCCACCACGCGATGATCCCTGCGGTCACAGGTCCCGCTGCGCGTCCCGGGAGGGACGGTCAGAACCGGAATTCGGGCGGCGGCGTCGCATTGCGAAGGGGTTTCAGCACCGTCTCGAACAGGCTCTCACGGCTCCACTCGTTCTCCCCCGTGCGCGTGATGAGCAGGGCCTCCATCACCGGAGCCTCGCCGACCACGAGGAAGAGCCGCCCGTCGATGGCCAGCGCGTCGGCGAAACGCTGCTCGAAACGGGCGACGGAGCCGGTGACGGCGATGGCATCGAACTCGCCGGCCGGCAGCTCGCGCATGGCGTCCATGGTCAGGAGTTCGGTGTTCAGTATCTCCAGCTCACGGAGGCGGTCGCCGGCCGTGGCGACGAAGTCCGAGTAGCAGTCGACGCTGACCACGTGCTCGCCCAGGTGCGCGAGGCAGGCGGTGAGAAAGCCGGTGCCGGTGCCGACCTCGAGTACCCGGTCGCCGGGTTCGATCTCCAGCGCCTGCAGGAGCCGGCCCTCGACCTTCGGCGCCATCATGTTCTCGCCGTGGGCCAGCGGTATCTCGGTATCGGCGAACGCCAGGCTCGACCAGGCCTCGGGCACGAACCGCTCGCGGGGCACCTCGCCCAGGATCCTGAGGACGCGGGGCTGCAGCACGTCCCACGCCCGGATCTGCTGGTCGATCATCTGTTCCCGTGCGATCTCGATATCCATGACAGCTGCTCGATGGGGGCCGCAAGCGGCAGGACGGGCGCTGAGATTACGGCGTTTGCGGAAGGCTGACAAGCGTGCTGCCCGGCGTTCCGCGGGGCGTTATGGTGAATTGGCGGATCGTGCCCCTCCGGATTAGGCTATGCTTACCGCAAGCAGAGTCTAGGCTCTTGAAACAACAACAATTTTAATCCTCGCACCGCCCCGGAGCCAGGTCCCGATGAGCGAATCATGCCGCCGACCGCACTGATCGTCGCCGTCACCGTTCTGGTGCCGGTGGTGCTGGTGCTGGCCATCGTGCTCGTCGTGTTGCGGCGCCGTTTCCACGAGCGTCTGCGGCGGCTGAATCAGGAGCTCGTCGAGGTATCCGCGGACTCCGCGGTCGGGCGCCGCCTGCGGCCTGCCGACGATCCCGTGCTGGGCCCGCTGGGGCGCTCACTGAACCGGCTGTTCGATGCGCTTGCCGAGAAGGACGAGGCGGTGTTCGAACGCGACCGCGCATTGCGTCGGCTGGTGCGCACCATGCCCGAGGTGGTGCTGCTGCATGACGATCGGGTCCAGCTTGCCAACGAGGCGGCGGCGCGACTGGTGGGTCTCGAGCCCGAACAGCTCGAGGGCAGGCCGGCGAGCGACCTGGTGCGGCCGGCCTTTCGTGCGCTGTTCCGGCGCACCGTCACCCGCCTGCTGGCAGGCGAGATCGGCCCGCAGACGCTGGAGATGCAGCTTATCAACGGCGGCGACCAGGGCATGTGGGTGGAGGCCGGCATGGCCGTGGTCAACTGGGGTGACCGGCAGCTTGTGCTGACCGTCGCGCGGGACGTAAGCCACCGGCGCGAGATCGACTCGTCCCTGAGGGGTGACCGTCGTCAGGCGCTGGCGGTGATCGAGTCCATCGGCGACGGGGTGATCACCACCGACATCCGCGGACGGGTGGAGTATATGAACCGGGAGGCCGAACTGCTCACCGGCTACAGCCGACAGGAGGTCGAGGGCCGGCCGTTCGGCGAGGTCATGCAGCTCATCGACGAGCTGGACAAGCGTTCCCTCGGCGATCCGGTGGAGCGCTGCCTGGCCATGCGTCAGCGTGTGAATATGGGCCGGCGGGCGCACATGGTGGGGCGCGACGACGAGCACGAGCATTCCGTGGAACTCACCGCCTCGCCCATCCGCGCGAGCGAAGGCGCCATCGAGGGAGTGGTGGTGGTGTTCCACGACGTGAGCGAGATGCGGGGCCTGACGCGCCAGATGAGCTATCAGGCTGCTCACGACGCGCTGACCGGTCTCATCAATCGTCGCGAGCTCGAGCGCCGGCTCGAGGAGGCCATCGACAATGCCCGGCGCGAGAAGGCGAGTCACGTGCTCTGTTATCTCGACCTGGATCGGTTCAAGGCGGTGAACGACACCTGCGGACACATGGCGGGGGATGCGCTGCTCCGGGAGGTGGCGGCTCTGATCAAGGACCAGGTGCGCGATTCGGACTCCGTCGCTCGCATCGGCGGCGACGAGTTCGGCATGCTGCTCATGGGCTGTCCGCTGGAGAAGGCCCGCCAGATCGCCGGCGACGTGGTGCAGGCGGTGGCGGATCACCGCTTCGTCTGGCAGGACCGCATCTTCACCATCGGCGTCAGCGTCGGCATCGTGGAGCTGGGGCCGGACAGCGGCTCGGTGCAGGACATGCTGGCTGCCGCGGACTCGGCCTGCTACATGGCCAAGCAGCAGGGCCGCGGACAGGTGCACGTGTATTCCTCTGCGGACGAGGCGGCGGCGCGGGAGCGGGGCGAGATCCAGTGGTTGAGACGCCTGCAGGACGCCCTGTCGAACGGCGGCTTCGTGCTCGCCACCCAGCCCATCATCGCGCTGGATGCCGAGCGCGAATCCGGGCCGGCGATGGAGGTGCTGCTGCGCTTCCAGGATGCCCAGGGCCGCACCGAGTCGCCGCGGGACTTCCTGCCGGCGGCGGAACGCTATCACCTGATGCCGAGGATCGACCGCTGGGTGGTGAGCGCGGCGCTGAACGCGATTGCCGCCGGCGACATCCGGGTGCCGGCCGGGCGCAGCTGCATCATCAACCTGTCCGGCCAGACGCTGGGCGACGCCGACTTCCTGGAGTTCGTCGTGGAGTCACTGGACCGCACCGGCGTCGCGCCGTCGCGCATCGGTTTCGAGATGACCGAGGCGGCGCTCATCACGGAGCCCCGGCAAGCCCAGCGCTTTATCGAGGTCCTGCACGGCATGGGCTGCAAATTCGCCCTGGACGACTTCGGCAGCGGCCTCGGTGCCTTCTCCAACCTGAAGCATCTGCCCATCGACTACCTGAAGATCGACGGCAGCTTCACCCGCCACCTGGGCCGCGACCCGGTCAACCAGGAGATGGTGAGTGCGATGATAAAGCTGGCCCGCAAGATGGACTTCCGCACGGTGGCGGAGCAGGTGGAAGAGCAGGGCGACTTCGACATGCTGCGCGAGATGGGCGTGGACTTCGCCCAGGGCTTCCTGATAGAGCGCCCCCGCCTGCTCGGTGCCGGACCGAACTAATCCAACTTTTCCAACTTTCCCAACTTATTCACGTTGCGGTGTCCGGCACCGGAAAGTTCGGAAAGGTGCAAAAGTTTCAAAAGTTGCAAAGCGGGTGTCCGGCACCCGAAAAAAAGCCGGGCCCCCTTGAGGGCCCGGCAGTCATGGCTGCGTTCGCGGGCTTCGTGCCGCTCAGATCAGCGGTACGATGAGCAGCGCTACGATGTTGATGATCTTGATCAGCGGGTTGATGGCCGGGCCGGCGGTGTCCTTGTAGGGGTCGCCGACGGTGTCCCCGGTGACCGCGGCCTTGTGCGCCTCGGAACCCTTGCCGCCGAAGTTGCCGTCCTCGATGTACTTCTTGGCGTTGTCCCAGGCGCCGCCGCCCGCGGTCATGGAGATGGCCACGAACAGGCCGGTGACGATGGTGCCGAGGAGCATGCCGCCGAGCGCGATGGGGCCGAGCACGAGGCCGACCACGATCGGCACCAGCACCGGCAGCAGCGACGGCACGACCATCTCCTTGATGGCCGCCTTGGTCAGCATGTCCACGGCCCGGGAGTAGTCCGGCTTCTGCGTACCCTCCATGATGCCCGGCATCTCCTTGAACTGCCGGCGCACCTCGTTCACCACCGAGCCGGCGGCGCGACCCACGGCCTCCATGGCCAGCGCGCCGAACAGATACGGCACCAGGCCGCCGATCAGCAGGCCGATGATCACCATGGGGTCGGACAGGTTGAAGTCGAACACCCGGTTGAAGTTGGCCTCCAGCGCGTGGGTGTAGTCGGCGAACAGCACCAGCGCCGCCAGGCCGGCGGAGCCGATGGCGTAGCCCTTGGTCACCGCCTTCGTCGTGTTGCCCACGGCGTCCAGCTGGTCGGTGATGTTGCGCACCTCCGACTCGAGTTCGGCCATCTCGGCGATGCCGCCGGCGTTGTCCGTGATGGGGCCGAAGGCGTCCAGCGCAACAACAATACCGGTCATGGACAGCATGGTCGTCGCCGCGATGCCGATGCCGTACAGGCCGGCCAGCTCGTGGGCGCCCCAGATGCTGGCGCACACCGCCAGCACCGGCCAGGCCGTGGCCTTCATGGAGACGCCCAGGCCGGCGATGATGTTGGTGGCGTGACCGGTCAGCGACGACTCGGCGACCAGCTGCACCGGCTTGTGGTCGGTGCCGGTGTAGTACTCGGTGATCCAGACCATGAACGCGGTCAGCGCCAGGCCGATGACCGCCGCGCCGAACAGATTCATCGCCTCGCCGGTGCCGCCCATCATCGCCGTGGTGATGGGGTAGAAGGCCGCGGCGGCGAGCAGGCCGGACGCGATCATGCCCTTGTACAGCGCGCCCATGATGGAGCCCTTCGAGCCCGCCTTCACGAAGAACGTGCCGATGACCGAGGCAACGATGGAGGCGGCACCCAGCACCAGGGGATAGACCCAGGCTGCCCAGCCCCAGTCGGCGTGGAACAGGACGCCCAGGAGCATGGTGGCGATGATGGTCACGGCGTAGGTCTCGAACAGGTCGGCGGCCATGCCGGCGCAGTCGCCCACGTTGTCGCCGACGTTGTCGGCGATCACGCCCGGGTTGCGCGGGTCGTCCTCGGGAATGCCGGCCTCGACCTTGCCCACGAGGTCGGCGCCGACGTCGGCGCCCTTGGTGAAGATACCGCCGCCGAGTCGGGCGAAGATGGAGATCAGCGAGCCACCGAAGGCGAGTCCGACCAGCGCCTTGATGGCCTTCTCGCCCTCGATGCCGACGAGATTCAGCACGCCGTAGTAGCCGGCGACCCCGAGCAGGCCGAGACCGACCACCAGCAGGCCGGTGATGGCGCCGCCGCGGAAAGCGACGTCCAGCGCCGGGTTCAGCCCCTTGCGGGCGGCCTCGGCGGTGCGAACGTTGGCCCGTACGGAGACGAACATGCCGATGTAACCGGCCATGGCGGAAAACACCGCGCCGATGACGAAGCCGAGCGCCGTCCACCAGTCTAGGACGAAGCCGACGACGATGGCGAGCACCACGCCGACGATGCCGATGGTCGTGTACTGGCGGTTCATGTAGGCCGCGGCGCCTTCCTGGATGGCCGCCCCGATCTCCTGCATGCGTTCGTTGCCGGCGGACTGCTTCAGGACCCACTGGACCGAGAACAGCCCGTACAGGATGGCCAGGACGCCGGCGCCGATACACAGCCACAGCGCGAGTTCATACGACATGAGTTGTTCCTCCCGGTCATGTCCACCGATCGGCCCGGCGGGCCGTCGGTTGTTCGTGGTTGTTCAACTGGAGCGCCCTGCGCCCGCAGCTGACGGGCACGAGAACGGTCGGGGCGCGGATCCACTGCGCAGACGGTGACTGAGAACGCACCGCTACGGCTGTTTTCGGGATCCGGTACTCGTTCCGTAACTCGCTGGTTTGTCAGGGATTAATGGCGCTCAAGAGGCCGCAGCCGCAAGTCCCCGGCGGCGGCAGCGCGCGCATCATACCACAAATCGTTTCTTGAGCTTCTTCTTCACCGGAACGTTGCGGAGCTTCGCGTAGACGGGCAGGCCGCGGGAATACGGCGGGTAGTCCTCGCCGTTGATCAGCGGGGCCAGGTAGCGCCGCGCGGTGCCGGTGATGCCGTAGCCGTCCTTCGTGATGAAGCGTTTCGGCAGCGTCTTCTCACGGTTTGCCACGCGGCTCAGCGGCGCCTTCTCGATCTTCCAGCGGTAGGGGCTGTCGGAGGTACGCTTGATCACCGGCAGCACGGCGTCCTCGCCCGCGAGCGCCATCTCCACGGCCGCACGCCCGACGGCGTAGGCCTGTTCGACGTCCGTGGCCGAGGCGATGTGGCGGGCGGAGCGCTGCAGATAATCCGCGATGGCGTAGTGGAACTTGAAGCCGGTGCCGTCGCGCACCATCGTGGCGACCTCCGAGGCCACGCCGCCCAGTTGGACGTGGCCGAAGGCGTCCCGGGTGCCCGCGTCGGCCAGGAAGCGGCCGTCCTTGTAACGGGCGCCCTCGGAGACCACGATCACGCAATAGCCGTAGTCCTTCACGCAGCGCTTCACCCGGGCCAGGAACTTCCTCTTCTCGAAGGGCACCTCCGGGAACAGGATGATGTGGGGCGGCTCGGCGGGGGCCTCGCCGGCCAGCCCGGCGGCGGCGGCGATCCAGCCGGCGTGGCGGCCCATCACCTCCAGGATGAATACCTTGGTGGAGGTCTCGGCCATGGAGGCGACGTCCAGCGCGGCCTCCCGGGTGGAGACGGCCACGTACTTCGCCACCGAGCCGAAACCGGGGCAGTTGTCGGTGATCGGCAGGTCGTTGTCCACCGTCTTCGGCACGCCGATGCAGGTGATCGGGAAGCCCAATCTGTCACCGATCTGGGACACCTTGTGCGCCGTGTCCATGGAGTCGTTGCCGCCGTTGTAGAAGAAGAAGCCGATGTCGTGGGCCGCGAAAACCTCGATCAGGCGCTCGTACTCGCGCCGGTTCTCCTCCAGCCCCTTCAGCTTGTAGCGGGCGGTGCCGAACGCGCCGCCGGGGGTGTGCTTCAGCTGGGCGATGGCCTTGGCCGATTCCCGGTTGGTGTCGATCAGGTCCTCGGTGAGGGCGCCGATGATGCCGTTCCTGCCGGCGTAGACCTTGCCGATGCGGCTCCTGTGCTGGCGTGCCGTCTCGATGACGCCGCAGGCGCTCGCGTTGATGACGGCGGTGACGCCGCCGGACTGGGCATAGAATGCGTTCTTGGCTGCCTTCTTTGCTGACATGGGCTCCCTCGCTGGGCTTCGTTGCACGACTGGCCGGGGGGAGCATAGCCAATTTCCCGTCCGCCTTCATGCGCCGGCCCGAATTGACCTCGTCACGGGGAGCGGCTACGGTTGCGCGCCTCACCGGCGTATCCGCGGCAGCCGGCCGGTATCCGGCAGGGAGTTCAATCATGCGCATCGTACTGCTCGGCGCCCCGGGCTCCGGGAAGGGCACACAGGCCCAGCGGCTGATGGCCGAGAAGGGTATCCCGCAGATCTCCACGGGCGACCTGCTGCGTGCGGCCGTTGCCTCGGGCAGCGAACTCGGCCGCAAGGCGAAGTCGGCCATGGACGCCGGCGAACTCGTCTCCGACGACATCGTGCTCGGCATGATCCGGGAACGGCTCGCCGAAGACGACGCGGCGAACGGCTTCATCCTGGACGGCTTCCCCCGCAACGAATCCCAGGCCGAGTCGCTGGACGAGCTGCTGGCGGAACTCGGCCAGCCCCTCGACGCCGCGGTACTCATGGACGTGGACTTCGACATCCTCATGAAGCGGCTTACCGGCCGCCGCACGTGCTCGGTCACCGGCAAGGTGCTCAATATCCATTATTCGCCCCAGGAGGAACTCGACGCCTGCCTGAAGGCCGGCGGAGAGCTCCGCCAGCGTGACGACGACAACGAGGAGACCATCGCCAACCGGCTGCAGGTCTACCGGGAGCAGACGGCGCCGCTGGTGGATTACTACCGGGACCGGGATCTGCTGAAGACGGTGGATGCCGCGGGCAGTATCGAGGCCGTCTACGAACGGCTGGTCTCGGCGGTGGGGGACTGAGGCCGCTTGCCGAGCAGCGCCTCCAGAGGCTCTCGCACCAGCTCGCCGCGCCAGCCGGACAGCGCGCGGAGACCGTTCCCGCCGCCGGCGGCCCGGCGCAGTTCCTTCTGCGATGCAATCAGCTCCGGCTCGATGCCGAGTTCCTCCGCCTTGCCGCGCACGACGGCGCCCATCTCGGCCACCAGTGCCTTCTCGGCCGCCGAAGGCGCGCCCCGCCGCTGCACCGGCGAAGGGCCGGCCTCGGCCACCGCCCGCAGCAGCTGATCGCCGGCCCGCCGCACCAGCCCCGCGGGCACCTCGCGGGTGTCGGCCAGTGCCTCGCGGCTGGACGGGCGGGACTGGGCCAGGGCGATCAGTGCGGCGTCCTTCAGTATCCACTGGCGGGGCCGGTCGGCGCGCAGGGCTTCGCGCTCCCGCCACACGGCCAGCGCGGCAGCCGCCGCCGCGGTGCGCTCGTCCATGCGCGCCAGCCCCTTCAGCCGCTGCCAGGCCGTCTCCGGCGCCGGTTCGTAGAGCGAAGGGTCCAGCAGTTCGTTGCTGTCGGCCACCGCCCAGTCGAGCCGGCCGAGCTCCTTCAGGCGGGCGCTCAGGATGGCGCGCATCTCTTCCAGGTAGCGCACGTCGTCGGCGGCGTATTCGAGCTGCTCGGCGCCGAGCGGCCGGCGCGACCAGTCCGTGCGCGTGTGATGTTTGCCGAGATCGACGCCCAGCAGCTCGCGCACCAGCGAGGCGTAGCCGATCTGCGCCGGATAGCCGCACAGCGCCGCCGCCACCTGGGTGTCGAAGATGCGGCCCGGCAGGCGTCCCGCCGCGCCGAGCAGCACCTCCAGGTCCTGGCGGGCGGCGTGCAGGGTGAGTTCCGTGCGGTCGAAGCACTGCCACAGGGGCTCCAGATCCATCCCGGCCAGCGGGTCGATGCAGGCGATGCGCCCGCCGGCAGTGAGCTGCACCAGGCACAGCCGGGCGTGGTAGGTGCGTTCACGCAGGAATTCCGTATCCGCGGCCGGCCTGGTGCCGGCGCCGATCGTGTCCAGGAACGGGAGCAGTGCGGCCTCGGTGTCGATGAAGAGGATGTCGCTCATTGGCGGGTCTTTGCCCTCCGGGGTTATCGTGAGAACATGCGTTGCATGCGAGGATACACTGCCGCAGCGTGCTGATACTGCTCCGGACACTGACGGGTATCGTGCTGCTGCGGCTGGGTCCGGATGCGCTGCCCCGCTCGCTGTTCCTCACCGGCCTCCTGTTCGCCGCGATGCTGGCGGCGAGTTTCTCCGGGCTCGCGCTGTCGGGCGGATGGCAGCCGTGGTCGCCGGCGTTCTTCGTGCTCAGCCTGGGGTTGTCCCTCGGCACCTACACGATCGCGCTGCGGCTGCGCGGCCACCCCGGCCGTCTCCCGCAGACCTTCGCCGCGCTGTTCGGTGCCTCGGCGCTGATCAGCGTGGCCGAACTGCCGCTGCTCGCCACCGGTGCGCTGGAGGCGGAGGGGCAGGGCGGCGTCATGGTGCTGCTGGCGCTCATCGCGTGGTCGATACTCGTGGACGGCCACATCATGGCCAGGGCGCTGGAGGTTCCCCTCATCGGCGGCACGCTGTTGGCACTGGCCGTCTTCTCCGGGCAGCTCGTGCTGTACCAGCAGTTCCCCTCGGCCTGACCATGCACATCCACATCGTCGGTATCTGCGGCACCTTCATGGGTGGCATCGCCGGCCTGGCGAAGGCAGCCGGCCATCGCGTCACCGGCTGTGACAGCGGCGTGTATCCGCCGATGAGCGAGGAACTCGAGCGACTGGGCATCGAGGTCACCGAGGGCTGGGACCCGACTCAGCTGGACCCCCCACCCGACTCGGTGGTGATCGGCAACGTCATGAGCCGGGGCAATCCGCTGGTGGAGGCGGTGCTCGAGCGGGGACTGCCCTATACGTCGGGTCCCGCCTGGCTGGCCGAGCACGTACTGCGCGGACGCCGGGTGCTGGCGGTAGCCGGTACCCACGGCAAGACCACCACCTCGAGCCTGCTGGCCTGGATACTCGAGGCGAACGGTCTGGAACCCGGCTTCCTGATCGGCGGCGTGCCGCTCGACTTCGGCGCCTCGGCCCGCCTGGGCGGCGCCGACGTCTTCGTGGTGGAGGCCGACGAGTACGACACCGCATTCTTCGACAAGCGGGCCAAGTTCGTCCATTACCGGCCGCGGGTGGCCGTGCTCAACAACCTGGAATACGACCACGCCGACATCTATGCGGACATGGCCGCCATCCGCTGGCAGTTCCACCAGCTGATCCGCACCGTGCCGGGGGGCGGAAGGCTGGTGGTAAGGGCGGGCGACGCGGAGCTGGCAGACACCCTGGCGATGGGCTGCTGGACGCCGGTGCAGACCTTTGCGGCGGGCGCTCCGGCCGACTGGCGCGCGGATTTCGACGCAGGCGGCGACGGCATCTGCCTGAGCGCTCCCGACGGCGTCGAGTGCCGGGACGCCTGGCCGCTGGCCGGTGAGCACAACCTGGAGAACACCGCGGCCGCGGTTGCGGCTGCCGCCGCGGTGGGCGTGGAGCCGACGGCCGCGCTCGCGGCCGTGGCACGGTTCCGGGGTGTGCGCCGGCGTCTGGAGCTGGCGGCCGAGGGCGGCGGCATCCGGGTCTACGACGACTTTGCCCATCACCCGACGGCCATCGCGCGGACGCTGGCGGGCCTGCGCCGGCGCGAGCCGGACGCCCGTATCGTGGTGGCGCTGGAGCCGCGCTCGAACACGATGCGCCTGGGCGTGCATCGCGCGACCCTGGCCGACTCGCTCGCCGGCGCCGACCGGATCTTCGTGCATGCCCCGGCCGGCCTCGACTGGGACCTCACGGACGCGCTCGCGCCGCTGGGCGAGCGGGTCACGCTGGCCGCGGATTACGGGGAGATGGCCGCGGAAGTGCTGCGCGAGGTGGCCGCGGGCGATATCCTCGTGCTCATGAGTAACGGCGGTTTCGGCGGATTGCGTGAGCGGGTGGCCGCCGCCGTCAACGGACAGGGCTGACGCCCCGGCGCGACGGCGCATCGGCCGGCCGGCCGGCGGCGAATGACAGTTGAGCATGAGCGATACCGAGATCCCGCTGTTCCCGCTGCGAACGGTCCTCTATCCGGAGGGCCCGCTGCCGCTGCGCATCTTCGAGACCCGCTACGTGGACATGATCAGCCGCTGCCTGCGGGAGGACTCGGGTTTCGGCGTCGTACTCATCCGCGAGGGCACCGAGACCGGCACGGCCAGCACCAGCGCCACCGGCACCCTGGCGAAGATCGTCGACTGGTATCAGGGCAGCGACGGGCTGCTGGGCATCACGGCCCAGGGCACGCAGCGCTTCCGCCTCGAATCCGTGCGCCAGGCGCCGGACGGGCTCAACTTCGGCCGGGTGGAATGGCTGGAGCACGAGCCCCGGGTGGAGCTGCCCGCCGCGTTCCGGCCGATGGTGGATATCCTGCGGGGTGTGCTGGACGATCTGGGCCGGCTGTACGAGCCGCTGGAGCGCCGCTACGACGACGCCACCTGGGTGGGTTACCGCTATGCCGAGATTCTGCCCATCACGCCGGAGCAGAAACAGTACTGCCTCGAGACCGAGGACGCACTCGAGCGGCTGGAGATCATCCGCGTGATCCTGCGCTCCGCCGGGGACGCGGAGGCAGACGACGGCTGAAGGCTCAGTCCGCCACCTCCGCGAACGCCTCGGCCGCCCTGGCGAGCGTCGTGCCGATCTCCTCCTCGCCGTGAGCGGCGGAGACGAACCCGGCCTCGAACGCGGACGGCGCGAGGTAGATGCCCCGTTCCAGCATGGCGTGGAAGAAGCGGCGGAAGCGGTCCACGTCGGCATCCGCCACCTGGCGGTAGGTGCGCACCGGCCCGTCGGCGGTGAACACGAAGCCGAACATGCCGCCGAGTGAACCGGTGGCCAGCGGCACTCCCGCCTCGGCGGCCGCGCTCGCCATCCCGTCTGCCAGCTGCTGCGTCCTCGCGCTCAGGTCTTCGTAGAAGCCCTCCCGGTCGATGCCCTCCAGCGTGGCGAGACCCGCGGCCATGGCCACCGGGTTACCGGACAGCGTGCCCGCCTGATAGACGGGACCCACCGGTGCGATGTGCTCCATGATCTCGCGCCTGCCGCCGAAGGCTGCAGCCGGCATGCCGCCGCCAATGACCTTGCCGAAGGTGGTGAGATCCGGCCGGATGCCGAACACCGACTGGGCGCCGCCCTTCGCCACCCGGAAGCCGGTCATGACCTCGTCGAAGATCAGGACCGCGCCGGCGGCCGTACAGGTCTCGCGCAGGGTCTCCAGAAAGCCGGGCACCGGCGGCACGAAATTCATGTTGCCGGCCACCGGTTCGACGATGACGCAGGCGATGCGCTCGCCGTACTCCTCGAACGCGTCGCGCACCTGCTCGCTGTTGTTGAATTCCAGCGTGAGCGTGAGCTCCGCCAGCCCGGCCGGTACGCCGGGCGAACTCGGCACGCCGAAGGTGAGCGCGCCGGAGCCCGCGCTGATCAGCAGCGAATCCGAATGGCCGTGATAGCAGCCCTCGAATTTCACGATCAGGTCGCGGCCCGTGTAGCCCCGGGCGAGCCGGATGGCACTCATGGTCGCCTCGGTGCCGGAGCTCACCATGCGCACCAGCTCCATGGAGGGCACCAGCTCGGTAATCTTGCGGGCGATCTCGGTCTCCAGCACGCAGGGCGCGCCGAACGAGAGGCCGTCCACTGCCGTGCGCTGCACCGCCTCGATGACCCGCGGGTGGGCATGGCCGAGGATCATGGGGCCCCAGGAGCCGACGTAGTCGATCAGCTCACGCCCGTCTTCGGTCCACACCCGCGGTCCCTCGGCGCGCTTGAAGAACAGCGGCTCGCCGCCGACCGCCGCGAATGCGCGCACGGGGGAGTTCACCCCGCCGGGAATGTACTTGCTGGCTTCGGAAAACAGACTCATGGTGACCTCCTGTGCTGGCCGCATCCTAACCGAGGCCGGGCCGCCTTCAAAACCCGCCGGCCGGTCCGTATCATTACCGTCCATACCGGCAACGGCGACGGACCCCGGCATCTTCCGTGAAGAGCTATCTCCCATGAAGAGTTATATGTGCCTCATCTGCGGCTATATCTACGACGAGGCCGAGGGCGATCCCGAATCCGGCATACCGCCGAATACCCGCTGGGAAGACGTACCGCTGTCCTGGCGCTGTCCGGACTGCGGTGCCGGCAAGGAAGACTTCGAGATGGTGGAGGTCTGAGCGCTGGCCGGCCTTCAGGGGCCTTCGGCAGGCGCGGTGCCGAGCTGCCGGGCGGCGATCCCCTCGGCCGCCAGCATGGCGATCACGCTGTCGGGGCCCACGAGATGGAGCGCGCCGACGACGACCAGGAAATCCCCCTCGCGTTCGAGCAGCGCGGCGATGCGCGGCGTCCACTTCCGGTTGCGCTCGGTGACGAGCCGGTCGTACAGGTCGGGATAGCGGCGCAGCTCCTCCAGCAGTTCGTCGGCCAGGTAGCCGGTGTCGCCCCGCCGCCAGGCGGCCACCGTGCGGTCCATGCCCGCCTCCAGGTCCTCGATCTCGGCCAGTGACTCGAGCAGCATATCGCTCTGCAGCGCGAGCGGCAGGGAGTCGAAGAAGGCGATCTGCTCCTCGAAGGTCTCCAGCCCGGCCACCGGCTTGCCGTCCCGGCGGGCGAGCGCGGCCATGTGGGCGTCGAGCCCCTGGCGGGGATCGTAGCCCTCGCGCATCAGCAGCATCTGGGTGAGGGTGAGCGCCGCGTACCAGGGCTCCGCCCCCTGCATCCGGTCCAGGTCGACACCCGCTGCGGCGGCCGCCTCCCGTGCGCGGGCGTAGTCGTCCGCCCCCATGAGCGAGGCCAGCGTCTCACCCTCCGGCGGAGTGCCGCGGGCGAACATGACCGCCGACACCATGGCGGAGTCGAGATCGTCCATGTCCAGCTCCATCACGAGGGCGTCCGCCTCGGCGTAGGCCTCCCGGATAGGACCGGGCAGCGGGTAGTCGCTCTCGCGCAGCAGGTGGATGGAGCCGAGCAGCCACACCCGCGTGTCCGCATCCCGGACCTGCCAGAGTGGCAGGGCCTCGCCGGCTGAGGCCAGCCCCGGTGCGGCGAGCGCGAGCAGCAGGAGTGCACGGCCGCAGCGGACGAAGAAACCGGACGCGCCCACGGCCGGACGGGCGCTCATGCCGGGCCGCTCCCGGCGAGCCAGCGCAGGCGGGTGTCCAGGCGCCCGTCGGCGCCCAGGGTCAGCCAGCGCCAGGCCGGGGGGCGGTCGTCCACCGCGAATTCCTCCCGCCGGGGCATGAACTGCCGGCAGGTGGAGGGCGTCGCCAGCAGGCGGTAATGGTTGCGCCGGGCGTCGAATGCCTGGTGGACGTGGCCCCACACTAGGCCCCGCACCTGGGCGTGACGGTCGGCCAGGTCGAGCACGGCCTGCGGCTCGGCCAGACCGATGGCGTCCAGCCAGCGGCTGCCCACCGGCACCGGCTGGTGATGCAGGCAGAGCAGGGCGGGCTCCTCGCCGTGCGCGGTGAGGTCGGCCTCCGCGGCCGCCAGGGTCTCGGGCTCGAGGCGCCCGCCGATCTCTCCCTCCGCCCAGGTGGAGAGCAGGTGCACCCGCCAGCCGCCGGCCGCGACGACGCCGCCGAAGGTGAACGGTGCCTCGGCGAGGAGATCGGCCATCATGACGGGGTCGTCGTGGTTACCGGCCAGGCACCAGACGGGTGTGCGGCATTCCGACAGCAGGTCGCGGAAGCGCTCGTAGGCGCCGCGGGATTCGTCCTGGGCGATGTCGCCGGTGACCAGCACCGCGTCGGGTGCCGCCTCTTCCCCGGCGGCGCCCAGGACCGCGGCCAGCGACGCCGCGGTGCGCACGCCGCGCAGCTCGCCGTCCGGGTCGGCGTAGAGATGGGGGTCCGTGATGTGCAGGATACGCATCGTCAACCGCAGGCTCCTTCCCCGGGCGGCCGGGCAGGAAAAAGGGCGCAGCCCGGCCGGACTCCGCCCCGATCATAGCGCGATTTCCCGGCTGCATTCCCGGGCGTATCCCGGACGTATCCCCGGGCCGCAGGCCGGGCGCGCGGGGTTCAGTAGCGGTAGTGGTCGGACTTGTACGGCCCCTCCACCGGGACTCCGATATAGCGGGCCTGCTCCTCGGTCAGCGTGCTGATGTTCGCGCCGATCTTCTTCAGATGCAGACGGGCCACCTTCTCGTCAAGATGCTTCGGCAGGACGTAGACCCGTTTCTCGTAGTTCTCCGGATGCTGCCAGAGGTCGATCTGGGCCAGCACCTGGTTGGTGAACGAGTTCGACATCACGAAGCTCGGATGGCCGGTGCCGCAGCCGAGATTCACCAGCCGGCCCTCGGCCAGCAGGATGATGCGCTTGCCGTCGGGGAAGATGACGTGGTCCACCTGGGGCTTGATGTTCTCCCATTCGAGCTTGCGCAGATAGGCCACGTCGATCTCGTTGTCGAAATGGCCGATGTTGCAGACGATGGCCTGGTCCTTCATCCGCTCCATGTGTTCGCCGGTGATGATGTGGTAGTTGCCGGTGGCGGTGACGAAGATGTCGGCCTGCTCCACCGCCTCGTCCAGCGTCACCACCCGGTAACCCTCCATCGCCGCCTGCAGGGCACAGATGGGATCGATCTCGGTGATCCACACGGTGCAGCCGAGGCCGCGCAGGCTCTGGGCGCTGCCCTTGCCCACGTCGCCGTAGCCGCAGACCACCGCGACCTTGCCGGCGATCATCACGTCGGTGGCCCGCTTGATGGAGTCCACCAGCGATTCCCGGCAGCCGTAGAGGTTGTCGAACTTGGACTTGGTGACCGAGTCGTTCACGTTGATGGCGGGGCAGCCCAGCGTGCCGTCGCGCTGCATCTCGTAGAGCCGCTTCACGCCGGTGGTGGTTTCCTCGGAGAGCCCGCGGATCTCCTCCATCAGTTCCGGGTGCTTCTCGTGCACCACCTGGGTGAGGTCGCCGCCGTCGTCCAGCAGCATGTTCGGCCGCCAGCCGCCGGGGCCGGTGATGGTCTGGTCCACGCACCACCAGTACTCCTCCTCGGTCTCGCCCTTCCAGGCGAACACCGGCACGCCGGAGGCGGCGATGGCCGCCGCCGCGTGATCCTGGGTGGAGAAGATGTTGCAGGAGGACCAGCGCACCTCGGCGCCCAGCGCGGTGAGTGTCTCGATCAGCACCGCCGTCTGGATGGTCATGTGCAGGCAGCCGGCGATGCGCGCGCCGGCCAGCGGCTGCTTGTCGGCGAACTCCTCCCGCACCGCCATGAGGCCCGGCATCTCCGTCTCGGCGATGGCGATCTCCTTGCGGCCCCATTCGGCCAGGCCGATGTCGGCTACCCGATAGTCCTGTGCCGGCATCTCGGCGGCGTTGCTGCTCATTCGGTCTTCTCCGTCATTGGTAAAGAGTCAGTCCTTTCGTTCCCGGCGCCCGCGCCGATGCGTCAGGCGGCCGCGGCACCCCGCAGGGTCTCCGCCACGTCGGTGCGCTCCCAGGTGAAATCGGCGTCCAGGCGCCCGAAGTGGCCGTAGGCCGCGGTCTTGCGGTAGATGGGCCGGATCAGGTCGAGCATCTCCAGGATGCCGTAGGGAGTGAGGTCGAAGTGCTCGCGCACCAGAGCGGTGAGGCGCTCCTCGGACACCTTGCCGGTGCCGAAGGTGCGCACCGAGATGGAGGTGGGCTCGGCCACGCCGATGGCGTAGCTCACCTGGATCTCGCAGCGCTCGGCCAGGCCGGCGGCCACGATGTTCTTGGCCACGTAGCGGCAGGCGTAGGCGGCGGAGCGGTCCACCTTGGAGGGGTCCTTGCCGGAGAAGGCGCCGCCGCCGTGCCGGGCGCTGCCGCCGTAGGTGTCCACGATGATCTTGCGCCCGGTGAGGCCGCAGTCGCCCATGGGGCCGCCGATCACGAAGCTGCCGGTCGGGTTGATGTGATAGACGGTGTCCCCCGTCAGCCATTCGGGCGGCAGCACCGGCTTGATGATCTCCTCCATCACGGCCTCGCGCAGCTCCGCCTGGGAGATGTCCGGCGCATGCTGGGTGGAGACCACCACCGCATCGATGGCCACCGGCTTGTGGTCCTCGTAGCGGAAGGTCACCTGGCTCTTCGCGTCCGGCCTGAGCCAGGTCAGGTCGCCGCACTTGCGCACCTCGGCCTGGCGTTTCACGAGCCGATGGGAGAAGGTGATCGGCGCCGGCATGAGCACGTCGGTCTCGTTGGTGGCGTAGCCGAACATCAGCCCCTGGTCGCCTGCCCCCTGGCTGCGCCGGTCCTCCCGGTCCACGCCCTGGGCGATGTCCGGGGATTGCTTGCCGATGGCATTCAGCACCGCGCAGGAGTCGCCGTCGAAGCCCATGTCCGAGCTGGTGTAGCCGATGTCCGTGACCACGTCGCGCACCAGCGCCTCTATGTCCACCCACGCACTGGTCGTGATCTCGCCGGCCACCATGACCATGCCGGTCTTCACCAGCGTCTCGCAGGCGACCCGGGCGTTGTTGTCGTCCGCGAGGATCGCGTCCAGTACCGCGTCGGAGATCTGGTCGGCGACCTTGTCGGGATGGCCCTCGGAGACCGACTCCGAGGTGAACAGGAAGGCATCGCTCATGAAGTTAATTCCGCATTTCAGACGTAATCGGCAATGATACAAGAAATTATTTCGGGCTCGTCGCGTACCCGGGACAGTTTGCTGCGCAGAATCGAGACAGAGTCGCCGCGGACCGCCGGGCCCGCGCTTGCCCGCACCCTACCAAAAAGCGAAAATGCGCGCCTCATCGTTTGGGGATTTCCGATGTCGAGCACCGCAGAAGACACGCGCGCCGGCCGGCCGCCACGGCGGGAACTGGCCAACGCGCTGCGTGCCCTTTCCATGGATGCCGTGCAGACGGCGAAGTCGGGCCATCCCGGCATGCCGATGGGCATGGCGGATATCGCCGAGGTGCTCTGGAACGACTTCCTGCAACATAATCCCTCCAACCCGCACTGGGACAACCGGGACCGCTTCGTGCTCTCCAACGGGCACGGCTCGATGCTCCTGTACTCGCTGCTGCATCTGACCGGCTACGACCTCGGGCTGGACGAACTCAGGAACTTCCGCCAGCTCGGCTATCGCACCGCCGGGCACCCCGAGCGCGAGCCGGACCTGGGCATCGAGACCACCACCGGGCCGCTGGGGCAGGGGCTCGCCAACGGGGTGGGCATGGCGCTCGCCGAGAAGATGCTGGCGGCGCGCTACAACCGGCCCGATTTCCCGATCGTGGATCACCATACCTATGTCTTTCTGGGCGACGGCTGCCTCATGGAAGGCATCTCCCACGAGGCCTGTTCGCTCGCAGGCACGCTCGGGCTCGGCAAGCTGGTGTGTCTCTACGACCAGAACGGCATCTCCATCGACGGCGAGGTAAACCACTGGTTCACGGACGACACACCCGGCCGTTTCGCCGCCTACGGCTGGCACGTGATTGCCGACGTCGACGGCCACGACCCGGAGGCCGTGGCGGAAGCGCTGGCCGAGGCACAGGCAGAGACGGCGCGCCCCACCCTGATCTGCTGCCGTACCGTGATCGGCTACGGCGCCCCGAACAAGCAGGGTACCGCCGACACCCACGGCGCGCCGCTGGGCGAGGACGAGATCGCCGCTGCCCGCGACGCGCTCGGCTGGCATCATGCCCCCTTCGAGGTACCGCAGTCCGTGCGCGCGGCCTGGGATTGCCGGGAGCGGGGCGCCGAGGCCGAGGCGGACTGGGACCGGCTGCTGGAGGCCTGGGGGGAGGCGTACCCCGACGAGGCGGCGGAGTACCGCCGGGTCATGGCCGGCGGGCTGCCGGCGGACTGGTCCGACGCTGCCCGCGACGCCATCCTGGAGATGGCGGCCGCCGGCGCCGACGCGGCGACCCGCAAGGCATCGCAGATCGCGCTGAACGCGTTCGCCCCGCACCTGCCGGAACTGGTGGGCGGTTCGGCGGACCTCACCGGCTCCAACAACACGTGGCACGACGGCTCGAAGGCCGTGACGTCTGAGGATGCATCGGGCAACTATGTCTTCTTCGGCGTGCGCGAATTCGCGATGACCGCCATCTGCAACGGCATCGCCCTGCACGGCGGACTGCGCCCCTATTGCGGCACGTTCCTGGTGTTCTCCGACTACGCCCGCAACGCGGTGCGCATGGCCGCCCTGATGGGTGTGCCGAACATCCTCGTCTACACCCACGACTCCATCGGGCTCGGCGAGGACGGACCCACCCATCAGCCCGTCGAGCACGCAGCCAGCCTGCGGCTGATGCCGAACATGGAGGTATGGCGGCCCTGCGATACGGTGGAGACGGCGGTGGCCTGGCGCGCGGCGCTGGAGCGAGACGACGGCCCCACGGCCCTGGTGCTGACTCGCCAGGGGCTGCCCCATCAGCAGCGCGACCAGGCCGGCATCGAGGCCATCAGCCGGGGCGGCTACGTCCTCGGCGACTGCGACGGCGAGCCCGATCTGATCCTGATTGCCACGGGCTCCGAGGTGCACCTGGCCATGGCGGCGGCCGGCAGCCTCGCCGCGGACGGCCTCGCCGTACGCGTCGTCTCCATGCCCTGCTGCGAAGTCTTCGACCGCCAGGACGCGGACTACCGCGAGGCGGTGCTGCCGGCCGCCGCCACTCGCCGCATCGCGATCGAGGCGGGCGCGACCGCCGGCTGGTGGCGCTACGTCGGTCCCGGCGGGGCGGTGATCGGCCTCGACCGCTTCGGAGAGTCGGCGCCGGCGGGAGAGCTGTTCGAGAAGTTCGGCTTCTCGGTGGAGAATGTGGTGACGGTGGCCCGCAGGCTCGCTGCCTGAGGGCCGGCTGGAGAATCAGTGGAGCAGGCGCGCGCCGCGCGCCTCAGCAGGAGGAATGAATGACTATCAAGATCGGTATCAACGGCTATGGACGGATCGGGCGGATGGTCCTGCGTTCGGTCTACGAGAGCAACCGGCGTGCGGAGCTCGAGATCGTGGGCATCAACGACCTCGGCGACGCGGACACCAACGCGCATCTCACCCGCTACGACACGGCCCACGGCAAGTTCCCGGGCACCGTGGAGGTCGACGGCGACTCGATGATCGTCAACGGCGACCGCATCCGCGTGCTCTCCGAACGTGACCCGGCGAAGCTGCCCTGGGGCGAACTCGGCGCCGACATCGTGTTCGAGTGCACAGGCCTGTTCCGCACCAAGGAGAAGGCCTCGGCCCACATCGAGGCCGGCGCCAGCAAGGTGCTGATCTCCGCACCGTCGGGCGGTGACGCGGACGCCACCATCGTCTACGGCGTGAACCACGACACCCTGTCCGCCTCGGATACGGTGGTGTCGAATGCGTCATGCACCACCAACTGCCTGGCGCCGCTGGTGAAGCCGCTGCACGACGCCATCGGTGTAGAGCACGGCATCATGACCACCATCCACGCCTACACCAATGACCAGGTCCTGACCGACGTCTACCACAAGGACCTGCGCCGGGCCCGCTCGGCCACGATGTCGATGATCCCCACCAAGACCGGTGCCGCCGCGGCGGTCGGCCTGGTGCTGCCGGAGCTGAAGGGCAGGCTGGACGGCTTCGCCATCCGGGTGCCGACCATCAACGTCTCCATGGTCGACCTCAGCTTCGTCGCCTCCCGCGAGACCAGCAAGGAGGAGATCGACAAGGTCCTGAAGGAGGCGAGCGAGGGCGCGCTGAAAGGCATCCTCGCCTACAACGACGAACCGCTGGTGTCGATGGACTTCAACCACGACCCCGCCTCCTCGACCTACGAGGCGCCCCTGACAAAGGTCATGCAGGGCACGATGGTGAAGGTCTGTGCCTGGTACGACAACGAGTGGGGTTTCGCCTGTCGCATGCTGGACACGGCGCTGGCCATGGCCAGGGCCGGCTGACGACGACCAACGCGGCGCGGTGCGGGGCGGCGGACGGCCGCCCCGCCCATCGTCCTCCGCTGCCGCATACCCAGGGAGCAGGCAATGACTATCCTGAAGATGACGGATCTGGATCTGCAGGGAAAGCGGGTCCTGATCCGCGAAGACCTGAACGTGCCCCTCGACGAGGGGCGGATCACCTCCGACACCCGCATCCGTGCCGCGCTGGAGGGCATCCGGCTGGCGCGTGACGCCGGCGCCGCGGTGATCGTGATGTCCCACCTCGGCCGGCCGAAGGAGGGCGAGCCGCAGCCGGAGTTCTCGCTGGCGCCCGTGGCGGCACGCCTCGGCGAGCTGCTGGGCGGCGAGGTGCGGCTGGTCAGCGACTGGCTGGACGGCGTCGACGTCGCGCCCGGCGAGGTGGTGCTGGCGGAGAACGTGCGCTTCAACGCCGGTGAGAAGGGCTGTGACGAGTCGCTGTCCCGACGCATGGCCGCGCTGTGCGACGTCTTCGTCATGGACGCGTTCGGCACCGCGCACCGGGCCCAGGCCAGCACCTACGGCGTTGCGAAATACGCGCCGGTGGCCTGTGCCGGCCCGCTGCTGGCCAGGGAACTCGAGGCGCTCGGCAAGGCGATGGAGCATCCGGCCACGCCGGTGGTCGCCATCGTGGGCGGGGCCAAGGTCTCCACCAAGCTCTCCGTGCTCGAGGCGCTGTCCGACCGGGTGGACCACCTGATCGTCGGCGGCGGAATGGCCAACACCTTCATCGCCGCTGCGGGACACGTCGTCGGCAAGTCGTTGTACGAGGCTGACATGGTGGCCGAGGCGAAGCGCCTCGCTGCCGAGACGGGTGATCGTGCCGATATCCCCGTGCCGAGCGACGTGGTCGTGGCCCGGGAGTTCGACGCCGCCGCCGAGGCGGACGTGAAGGCGGTGGAAGCGGTGAGCGAGGACGAGATGATCATGGACATCGGTCCCGACACCGCCGAGCGTTTCGCCGCGCTCATCGCCGAGGCGGGAACGGTGGTGTGGAACGGTCCGGTGGGCGTGTTCGAGTTCGACCAGTTCGGCGAGGGTACCCGGGCGATCGCCCAGGCCATCGCCGACAGCGAGGCGTTCTCGGTGGCCGGCGGCGGCGACACGCTGGCGGCCATCGAAAAATACGGCGTGGCCGACGGCATCTCCTACATCTCCACGGGCGGCGGCGCGTTCCTGGAATTCCTGGAGGGCAAGACCCTGCCCGCGGTCGCCATGCTGGAGGAGCGGGCTGCCGGCTCCTGAGCTGCGCCGGCCGGGCCGCGCGAGCGTGACGGCGGCATGCGGCGGTGTGCCGCGGCGGGCGCGCTCGGCGTGCGAGAGTACTGTGCGAGCGCCATGACGGCGGTATGCAATAATCCCCGCGCGCCGAACAGGAGGCCAGGCACTTGAGAAGAACAAAGATAGTGGCGACCCTGGGGCCGGCCACGAGCGCGCCGGACACCCTCAGGGAACTCATGCGGGCGGGACTGGACGTGGCCAGGCTCAATTTCTCCCATGGCAGCGCGGCGGAGATGCGCGAGCGGGTCGAGACCTTGCGCCGGGTTGCCGCAGAGGAGGGCCGCTACATCGCCCTGCTCGGCGACCTGCAGGGGCCGAAGATCCGCATCCGGCGGTTCCAGAACGGCAGCGAGCGGCTGGCGCGCGGCGGCGAATTCTTCCTGGATCCGGACCTCGACGACGACGCGGGCACCGACGCCGGCGTGGGCATCGCCTACGAGCGGCTGGCCGCCGACGTCACCCCCGGCGACATGCTGCTCCTGAACGACGGCCAGATCGAGCTGGAGGTGACCGCCGTCGAGGGCAACCGGGTGCACACCCGGGTGGTCATCGGCGGGGTGCTGTCCGACCACAAGGGTATCAACCTGCGCGGCGGCGGTCTGTCCGCGCCTGCGCTCACCGACAAGGACCGGGAGGACATCCGGGTGGCCGCCGAACTGGACCTCGACTACCTGGCCGTCTCCTTCGTGCGCACCGCCGACGACATCACGGAGGCGCGCCGGCTGTTCCGTGAAGCGGGCGGCGACGGCCTGATGGTGGCCAAGATCGAGCGCGCCGAGGCCGTGGCCGAGATCGAGTCCATCATCGAGGCGTCCGACGTGGTCATGGTGGCGCGCGGCGACCTGGGCGTGGAGATGGGCTTCGCCGAGCTCACCGGCCTGCAGAAGCGCATCATCACGGTGACCCGCCAGCGCAATCGCATCGCCATCACGGCCACCCAGATGATGGAGTCGATGATCGGCAGCGCCATGCCCACCCGGGCGGAGGTCTCGGACGTGGCGAATGCGGTCATAGACGGCACCGACGCGGTCATGCTCTCCGCCGAGACCGCCGTGGGCCAGTACCCGGTGGAGGCGGTCAGCGCCATGGCCGAGGTCTGCCTGGGCGCCGAGAAATTCGGCACCGCAGGTTCCCGGCGCCGGGAACGCATCGACGACACCTTCCGCTACGTGGACGAGGCCATTGCCATGGCCGTGATGTACACCGCCAATCACCTGGCGGTGAAGGCGATCATCGCCCTGACCGAGTCGGGCTCGACCACACGCTGGATGTCCCGGGTGCGCTCGGACATTCCCATCTACGCCTTCACCCGCCACGAGCGGACCCGGCGCCGGGTGGTGCTGTACCGGGGCGTCTACCCGGTGTCCTTCGACATCACGCATACGGATTCGCAGAGCCTCTATCGGGAGATCTTCGACCTGATGCTCGGCCGCGGTCTGGTGGAGGAGGGCGATCTGGTGATCTTCACCAAGGGCGACATGACGGGTGTGCAGGGCGGTACCAACGCCATGAAGATACTGCGGGTCGTGCACGGTGGCTGACACGGGGACGGCGTGACGGCGACGCGGGCCAGGCGCTGGCTGGTGCGGGGCGCGGCGGCGCTGGGCCTCGCGGCACTCGGTGCGGTCGCCACCGTGTGGCTGGTGCTGCGGGCGAGTCTGCCGCCCCTCGACGGCCGGTTGGAGGCGGCCGGGCTGGCTGCGCCCGTGGCCGTCGAGCGCGACGCCGCGGGCGTGCCCACGGTCACGGCGGGCAACCGCACCGATCTGGCCTTCGCGACCGGGTTCGTGCACGGCCAGGACCGTTACTTCCAGATGGACCTCGCCCGCCGTGGCGCGGCCGGCGAACTGGCGGCACTCTTCGGCGCGGCAGCGCTGGAGATGGACCGGCGGGTGCGCCTGCACCGGCTACGCAGCCGGGCCGAGGCCGTGGTGGAGGCCTCCAGCACCGCCGAGCAGGCGCTCATCCGCGCCTATGCGGCGGGCGTGAACGCGGGTCTCGGGAGCCTGGGCGCGCGGCCCTTCGAGTACCTGCTGCTCGGCGCTGCACCGGTGCCCTGGCGGCCGGCCGACACGGTGCTGGTGCTGTATGCGATGTTCCTGCAGCTGAACGACGAGACCGGCCGCCGGGACATGGAACGTGGCTTCGTGCACCGCCGCCTGCCCCGCGCCGTGTACGACCTGCTCTATCCGCTGGGCACCGAATGGGACGCCCCGCTGGCCGGCGGACCGGCACCCGCGCCGCCGCTGCCCGCGGAGAGTCGCTACGACCTGCGCACGCTGAGCGGCCGGGTGGCGCCCGCCCCGGCCGCGGAGCCCGAGCCGCCGGTGATTCCGGGCAGCAATAACTGGGCCGTCGGCGGCGCGCTGACCGCCGACGGGCGCGGGCTGGTCGCCAACGACATGCACCTGGGCCTGGCTGTGCCGAACACCTTCTACCGCGCGTGCCTGGTGCACCGGGCGGATGATGTGCGCCTGTGCGGCGTCACCCTGCCGGGCACGCCGGCGCTGGTGGCCGGCTCCAACGGCCGCATTGCCTGGGGCTTCACGAACAGTTACGGCGACTGGACGGACCTGGTGGCGCTGGAACCCGGTACCCGGCCGGGCACCTACCGGACGGCCGCGGGCGAGCGCGAGTACCGGGAGGTGACCGAGACCATCGAGGTGGCCGGCGGCGAGCCGGTGGAGCTCGTCGTGCGGGAGACGGTATGGGGCCCGGTGCTGACCGGCCTGACGCCCGCGGACGGCGAGTTCGCGCTGGCCTGGACCGCGCACCGCCCGGGCGCCGTGAACCTGGGACTCATGCGGCTGGAAGTCGCGCGCAGCGTGGCCGAGGCCCTGCCGCTGGCTGCAGCCGCGGGCATTCCGCCGCAGAACTTCACCGTGGCCGACGCCGACGGCAGCATCGGCTGGACCATCGCGGGCCGCATCCCGCGGCGGACCGGGGGGTACGATTCGCGCAGGCCCGCGGACTGGAGCCGGCCCGGCGTCGGCTGGGACGGCTGGGTGGCGCCGGCGGACTACCCCCGCATCGTCGACCCCCGGTCCGGGCGCATCTGGACCGCGAATGCGCGGGTACTCGACGGTCGGGCATTCCGCCTGATCGGACCCGGCGACTACGACCTGGGCGCCCGCGCCGGCCAGATCCGCGACGCGCTGGCGGTAGTGCGCGCTGCGCGCCCGGCCGACATGCTGGCCATCCAGCTGGACGACCGGGCCGTGTTCCTGGCTCGCTGGCGCGGGCTGCTGCTGGAGGTGCTGGACGAGTCGGCCGTGGCGGCAGACCCGGCCCGGGCGCGGTACCGGCAACTGGCCGAGGAGTGGATTCCCCGGGCCAGCGTCGACTCCGTGGGCTATCGCCTGGTGCGCAGCTTCCGCGCCCGGGTCCTGGAACGGGTGATGGCCGGCCTGACCGCCGAGCTCACGCCGGCCCTGCCCGACGACCGGCGGCTGGCGCCCAGCCGGCAGTTCGAGGGTACGGCCTGGCGGCTGGTCAGGGCGCGGCCGGCGCACCTGCTGAACCCGGACTACGCCAGCTGGCGCGAGCTGCTGCTCGGCGCGGTGGACGCCTCCATCGCCTGGTACACGGAGAATTACGACTCGCCCCTGACGGAGCGTACGTGGGGCGAGCGCAACACTGTGCGCATCCAGCATCCGCTGTCCCGCGCCATCCCGGTGCTGGCGCCCTGGCTGGACATGCCGTACGAGTCGCTGCCGGGCGACGCCAACCTGCCGCGGGCCCAGGGGGCGCGCTTCGGCGCCTCGGAACGCTTCGCGGTGTCGCCGGGGGCCGAGGAGGCCGGCTATTTCCACATGCCCGCCGGCCAGAGCGGCCATCCGCTGTCGTCCTGGTACGATGCCGGCCACGACGACTGGGCCCAGGGGCGCGCCACGCCGTTCCTGCCCGGCGCCGCCGCGCATCGGCTCGAACTGGTGCCGCCGGGCGGCAGCTGAGCCGGGTTGTCAGCGCGGGGCCGGAACGGGATACTGGATGGCTCAGTGCGAAGCGCACGGGAACAGGACCGGAAATGACAGAGAAGAGATTCACGGGCACCGACCGCTACGTCGCCACCGAAGACCTGATGATGGCGGTGAATGCCGGGGTGACGCTGCAGCGACCCATCCTGGTGAAAGGCGAACCCGGTACCGGCAAGACCATGCTGGCCCAGGAAGTGGCGGCCGCGCTCGGCAAGCCGCTCTACGAGTGGCATATCAAGTCCACCACCAAGGCCCAGCAGGGCCTCTACGAGTATGACGCCGTGGCGCGTCTCAGGGACTCCCAGCTGGGCGACCCGAAGGTGCACGACATCGCCAACTACATCGTGCAGGGCAAGCTCTGGGAGGCCTTCACCGCCGAGGAGCAGCCGGTGCTGCTGATCGACGAGATCGACAAGGCCGACATCGAGTTCCCGAACGACCTGCTGCAGGAGCTCGACCGCATGGAGTTCTTCGTCTACGAGACCAGGGAACTCGTGCGCGCCAGACACCGGCCGATCATGATCATCACCTCCAACAACGAGAAGGAGCTGCCGGATGCGTTTCTGCGCCGCTGTTTCTTCCACTACATCAAGTTCCCGGACAAGGAGACGATGACCGATATCATCAACGTCCATTTCCCGGGGCTGAAGCAGGAGCTGCTGCGCGAGGCACTGGAGAGCTTCTACCAGGTGCGCGAGGTGCCCGGGCTGAAGAAGAAGCCTTCCACTTCGGAGCTGCTGGACTGGATCAAGCTGCTGCTGGCGGAGGACATCCCGCCGGAGGCGCTGCGCGCCGAGGACAACCGCAAGGCGATACCGCCGCTGTACGGTGCGCTGCTGAAGAACGAACAGGACGTGCACCTGTTCGAGCAGCTGGTGTTCATGTCGCGGAGGGCACGCTGAGCCGTGCTGATCCGGTTCTTCTTCATGCTCCGGGAGGGGGGGCTGAAGACCTCCATCACCGAGCTGCTGACCCTGCTCGAGGCGCTGAAGAACGGGCTGGCCGAACGCAGCGTCGATAACTTCTATTACCTGGCCCGCGCCTGCCTGGTGAAGGACGAGACCCAGTTCGACCGCTTCGACCGCATCTTCGGTGCTCACTTCAAGGGCATCGAAGACGCCTTCTCGGACCTCGTCACCGACGTGCCCGACGACTGGCTGGAGCGCATGGCGGAGCTGCAGCTCTCCGAGGAGGACAAGGCGAAGATCGAGTCCATGGGCGGGTTCGAGGAGCTCATGCGCGCACTGGAGGAGCGCCTCCGCGAGCAGACCGAGCGTCACGAGGGCGGTAACAAGTGGATCGGCACGGCCGGCACCTCGCCCTTCGGCGCCTACGGCTACAACCCGGAGGGCGTGCGCATCGGTCAGCAGGGCGGCGGCAACCGCAAGGCCACCAAGGTGTGGGACCGGCGCGAATACAAGAACCTGGACGACTCGGTGGAGCTCGGCACCCGCAACATCAAGCTGGCCCTGAGGAAGCTCAGGAAGTTCGCCCGGGAGGGTGCGGCCGACCAGCTGGACCTCGACGACACCATCGACAAGACGGCCCGCAATGCCGGGCTGCTGGATATCCGCATGGTGCCGGAGCGGCACAACGCGGTGAAGGTGCTGCTGTGCCTGGACGTGGGCGGCTCCATGGACGACCACGTACGCGTATGCGAGGAGATGTTCTCGGCGGCGCGCAGCGAGTTCAAGCACCTGGAGTATTTCTACTTCCACAACTTCGTCTACGAGAGCATGTGGAAGGACAACCGGCGCCGGCACGCCGAACGCATCCCCACGATGGAGGTCATCCACAAGTACGGGCACGACTACAAGCTCGTATTCGTGGGCGACGCCACGATGAGCCCCTACGAGATCGTCTACGCCGGCGGCAGCGTGGAGCACTGGAACGAGGAGCCCGGCGCGGTGTGGATCGAGCGTCTGCTGAGGGCGTTCCCGAAGGCCATCTGGCTGAACCCGGAACCGCGCAAGCGCTGGGACTACACGCCGTCGGTCAAGCTCACGCAGGAGCTGATGGACGAGCGCATGTATCCGCTGACCGTCGCCGGTCTGGACGAGGGCATCAAGCGGCTGCACTGACACCGGCGGCCCCCGGGGAGGTGAGGGTGAGCAGCAGCAAACTCGGTCTGGTACTGCCGGGCGGCGGCGCCCGCGGCGCGTTCCAGGTGGGCGTACTAAAGGCCATCGCCGAGGTTCTGCCCGGCGATTCCCCTAACCCGTTCGCCATACTGAGCGGCACCTCGGCCGGGGCCATCAACTCGGCCGTGCTGGCGAGCCGGGCGCGAAGGTTCCGCTCCGCGGTGGACGAGCTCGAGAGCGTCTGGGGCGGATTCCGCTCCGAGCAGGTCTTCCGCACCGACGCCCCGACCATGCTGAAATCCAGCCTGCACTGGCTGGCGGCTATCGTGCTCGGCGGCCTGGGCGAGCGCAATCCACGCTCGCTGCTCGACAACGAGCCCCTGCGCGCGCTGCTCTCGCGCAATATCCGCTTCCCGCGCATCCAGGACGCCATCGACCGGGGACACCTCGATGCGCTGGCCATCACGGCCGCGGGCTACCAGTCCGCCCGCTCGGTGACCTTCTTCCAGGCGGCCCCCGGCACCCGTGCCTGGCAGCGCACCCGCCGGGTGGGCGTGCGCTGCGCCATCCACCTCGACCACCTGATGGCCAGCATCGCCGTGCCGCTGGTGTTCCCGCCGGCCCGCATCCGCGGCGAGTATTTCGGCGACGGGGCCATGCGCCACTCGACGCCGCTGTCGCCGGCGGTGCATCTGGGCGCCGACCGCATCCTCGTGATCGGCATCCGGGACGAGACGCCGGAGCCGGCCGGCGATCCGCACACCCCGGCGGTCTATCCGAGCTTCGGCCACATCGCCGGCTACATGCTGGATACCCTGTTCCTGGACGGCCTCTATTCTGATCTGGAACGAATGTCGCGCATCAACGACCTGCTGGACTCCATCCCGGAGGCCGAGCGCACCGGGCCGGCGGCGAAGATGCGGCCCATCGATACCATGATCGTGATCCCCAGCGAGGAGATCCGGGAGGTCGCGGCCAGCTGCCGCAAGGCGGCGCCGGTGCCCCTCAGAGCGCTCATGAGGGGGCTCGGCGGCCCCGACAAGGGCGAGCGCAGGCTGCTCAGCTACCTCCTGTTCGAATCCGAGTTCACCCGGGCCCTGATCGATCTCGGCTACCGGGACGCCATGAAGATCCGCGACGAGCTGGAGGCCTTCGTGCGCGGCGCCGACGTGCCGCGGCTGTTCGCACCCACCTGGATGCGCCGCGACCTGGCCGTCTGACCGGGATCAGAGCAGCAGCAGTGTCCCCAGCCCCAGGAAGACCATCAGGCCCACCACGTCGGTGACGGTGGTCAGCACCACGCCGCCGGCGATGGCCGGGTCCACTCCCAGGCGCTTCAGCGTCAGCGGGACCACGAAGCCGGCGGCCGCCGCCACGATCATGTTCAGCGTGAGCGCTGCGGCGATCACCGCGGCCACCTTCCACGTGCCGAACCACAGCACCGTGACGGCCGCCACCACCAGCGCCCAGCCGATGCCGTTCATGATGCCGACGGAGACCTCCTTGGCGAGGATCTGACGCGCGTTCGACTTGTCGATCTGGCCCAGCGCCATCGCCCGGGTGATGATGGTCAGCGACTGGGTACCGGCCACGCCGCCCATGCTGGGCACCACGGGCATGAGCACGGCGAGCAGCACGATGGCATCTACGGTGCTCTGGAACAGGTCCACCACCGAGGCGGCCAGGAAGGCGGTGGCCAGGTTGATGCCCAGCCACACCGCACGGCGCCGGGCGCTGGTCACCACGGGGGCGAACATGTCGTCTTCCTCGTCCAGGCCGGCGCGGCTCATGAGCGAGTGCTCGGCCTCTTCGCGGATGACGTCGAGGACGTCGTCCACCGTGATGCGCCCGAGCAGGCGGTTGTCGATGTCCACGACCGCCGCCGACAGGAGATCCCGGTTCTCGAAGAAGCGTGCCACTTCCGTGTCGCGAGTCTCGGCGGGGATGGGTTTCGTCTCCGTGTCCATGACCTCGGCCACGGTCAGGTCCGGATCGTTGGTAAGCAGGCGGGACAGGGTCAGCGTGCCCAGGAAGATGTCGTCACGGTTCACGACGAAGATCGATTCCGTCTGGTCTGGCATGCCGCCGTGCACCCGCAGGTAACGCACCACCACCTCCAGCGTCACGTCCGGGCGCACCGTGATGGTGTCCTTGTTCATGAGGCCGCCCGCGCTGTCCTCCGGATAGGACAGCACCTCGCGCAGGCGGTCCCGGTCCTGCTTGTCCAGCGAGCGCAGTACCTGCCGGGTGACCGTCTCCGGCAGGCCGGCGACCAGGTCGGCCAGGTCGTCGAGCTCCATGCCCTCGGTGGCGGCGATGAGCTCCCGGGCGTCCATGCGCTCGATGAGGCCCGTGCGGACCTCGTCGGCCACCTCCACCAGGATGTCGCCCTCGTCGTCCGGGTCCACCAGCTCCCAGACCACGGCGCGCTCGGCCGGCGGCAGGGATTCCAGCAGCCGGGCCACCTCCGAGGGATGCAGGCTGCCGATCATGCGCCGCACCGGACGCATGGCGCCGCCCTCGAGCGCCTCGCGCAGGGTCTCCAGCGGTGTCTGCCTGTGTTCCGGGTTATCCATGCTGGCGGCGCGTCCGCTCGGTGGCCTCGGTGGGCAATGGGCGTACGGCGGCCCTCGCAGCCGCCCCGAATCAGCAGGCAGTTTAGCCCGCGTCCGGTGACAAAGCTAAGGGTGGCGGGGCGTCAGCCGCCGTCGGACGCGGCCTCGGCGGGCAGCTCGTTGTGGCGGGTGTGGATGGGGGTGTGTTCCTCGCCGAGCGCCAGGGCGAGCTTCTCCGCCATGTAGACGGAACGGTGCTGGCCGCCGGTGCAGCCCACCGCCACCGTGAGGTAGCTGCGGTGGAATCCGAGGTACTCCGGGATCCAGCGGCGCAGGAAGCCGAGGATGTCCCGGTACATCGACTGCACGAGGGGCTGTTCATCCAGGAAGCGGATGACGCCGGCATCGGTCCCGGTCAGCGGGCGCAGGCTCGCCTCCCAGTAGGGATTGGGCAGACAGCGCAGGTCGAAGACGAAATCCGCATCGGTGGGGATGCCGTGCTTGTAGCCGAAGGATTCGATCAGGATGGACAGCGCACGGGGCACGCGCGCCGCCACACGCTCGCGCAGCGCGTCGCGCAGCTCGTAGACGCTGGTGCGGGTGGTGTCGATGATCAGGTCGGCGGCGTTGATCACCGGGCCCAGCAGCTCGCGTTCCCGGTCGATGGC
>CAYRZI010000028.1:0-32040 GCA_964428605.1 uncultured Woeseiaceae bacterium | reverse complement strand
CCGTGATGGACGTCACGGTCATCGTATCGCTCACGTCCCACTCGAGCTTCAGCGAACCGCCGAGCGCGTCGGCCTCCTGCTGGTTGTTGTCGCCCTCGTCGAAGAACACGGTGGTGCGGTCGAAGTTGGAGTTCAGCTCGTTGTCGCCCGGACCGAGAATATTGGCGCGGAACAGGGCGGAGGTGCCGTCCATGCTGCGGCCGTGCACGTTGGCCAGCGCGCTGAAGTCGTCCGTGATCTGCCACAGCAGCTGGAGCCGGTAGGCCAGCTCCTCGAAGCCGCCCATGACGTCGTCCTCCTCCAGGAAGCCGTTGGAGATGAAGTCGTCCCGGTTCTGGTACAGCATGGAGACGCGGGTCGTCAGGGTGTCGCTCAGCGCCCCGCCTACCGCTGCCTCCACCGTCGTGCTTCCGTAGCGCCCGTAGGAGAGGTCCACGTAGCCCTCGGTGTCTTCCGTGGGCTTGCGGGTATCGAACTTGATGATGCCGGCCGGGGTATTGCGGCCGAACAGCGTACCCTGGGGCCCGCGCAGCACCTCCACCCGCTCGATGTCGAACAGCGGGAAGCTCTTCAGCACCACGTTCTCCTGCACCACCTCGTCCATGATGATGGACACCGACTGGGAGGCGGCCAGGTCGAAGTCGGTGTTGCCGAGCCCGCGCAGGTAGAAACGCGGGGCCAGCCGGCCATTCGACGACTCGGCATACAGGCTGGGCACGCGGGTGGCCAGAGCGCGGATGTCCTCGCCGGCGTCGAACAGGTTGTCGAAGCGGGCGCCGGACAGGGTGGTTACCGAGATCGGCACGTCCTGCAGGTTCTCTTCGCGCCGCTGCGCCGTCACCACGATCTCCTCCAGGACGCTGTCGTCCTGGGCCAGCGCCGTCCCCGGCAGCGCGGGCATTGCGATCAGGGCCGCGAGACCCAGCGCCGGCAGCCAGCGGGCCGGCCGGGCGCAATCGGGGATTGTCGGTTTTCTGCCACGCATATTGTTCTCCTTGGCGGGGGCGGGATGGGTACGGGATCGCTAAAGGCGAATCTTACGTTTTTGTGACACCGAACGGTAGGCTTACGGGCTCGCGTTTCCATTTTGTTGCGAAAACCACACAGGAGGTCGCCGGGGGCGCGCCTATTCCAGCGACTCGTAGCAGCCGGGGGTGAAGCGCGGCAGGCAGACGCACTGGAACACGAGGTCGCGGGCGCCCGTGTTGGTGACCCGCTGTGCCACCGCCGCGGGAATCTCCACGACGTCGCCGGGACCGATCGGCCGGGGCTCGCCGCCACCCACTTCCATCAGGCCGCGGCCCGCCTCCACCACGTACCACTCACGCACCGAGAGCCGATGCAGCTGGGTGGTGACGCCGGGCTCGACGCGGCAGCGGGCCAGCGAGACGTCCGGCACCCCGGCCTCGTTCAGGAGCTCGGTGATCCAGCAGCGCTCTTCCGTCCAGACTTCCTCGGGCATTCCCCACTCCGCCGCAGCGCGTCAACAAGGGCCGACGGCGTGAGCTAGAATACCGGTTCGTCCCTTGCCCGATCACCCCCGTCCGCAGAAAACCATGGCCGCCAAGCACATCAATGCCCGTCCGGGCGAGTTCGCAGAAACCATCCTGATGCCCGGCGACCCGCTGCGGGCGCAGTACATCGCCGAGACCTACCTGGACGGGCCGCACCGGGTCACCGACGTGCGCAACATGTGGGGCTACACCGGCAGCTACGAAGGCGCGCCGGTGTCCGTCATGGCGCACGGCATGGGCATCCCCTCGGCCTCGATCTACACCAGCGAGCTCATTACGGAGTACGGCGCGAAGCGCCTGATCCGGGTGGGCAGTTGCGGGTCCGTGCATCCGGACGTGCGCCTGCGCGACGTGGTGATCGGCATGGGCGCGTGCACCGACTCCGGCGTGAACCGCATGCGCTTCGGCGGCTACGATTACGCCGCAATCGCGAGCTACGCGCTGCTCGAGCGCGCGGTGGCGACGGCGCGCGACCACGGTGTGCGCCATCACGTGGGCAACCTGTTCTCCGCCGACCTCTTCTACACGCCGGAGCCGGAGATGTTCGACGTGATGGAGCGCTACAACGTCTACGGCGTGGAGATGGAGGCTGCCGGCATGTATGCGCTGGCCGCCGAGCACGACGTAGAGGCGCTGGCCATCTGCACGGTCAGCGACGACATCCGCTCCGGCGACGCCCTCAGCGCGGACGAGCGCCAGACCACCTTCGACGAGATGATCCGCATCGCGCTGGACACGGTCGCGGCGGCGGAGGCCGGATGAGCCGGCGTACGCAGAAGCCGCCGGCGCTGCCCGACCTCGCCCGGGTGACACGCGTGGACGAGGTGGGCGTGGCCGAACGCGTCGCGCGCTTCCGCACCCGCAGCATCAAGAAGGCATCCAAGGTCCAGGCGCTGAAGCTCGCGCTGTCCATGATCGACCTGACCACGCTGGAGGGCCAGGACACGCCGGGCAAGGTACGCCAGCTGTGCCAGAAGGCGATGCACCTGCACGAGTCCCTGCCCGACCTGCCCCAGGTTGCAGCCGTCTGCGTCTATCCGACCATGGTAGGCGTCGCGAAGGAGGCGCTGGCCGGCACCGGCATCGCCGTCGCCTCGGTGGCCACTGCCTTCCCCAGCGGCATGTCGTTCATGGATCTCCGCCTCACCGAGACCCGCATGGCCGTGGACCAGGGCGCCGACGAGATCGACATGGTCATCTCCCGGGGCGCGTTCCTGGCCGGCGACTACCGGCGCGTGTTCGACGAGATCGCGGCCGTGAAGGAGGCCTGCGGCAAGGCTCACCTCAAGGTGATCCTCGAGACCGGCGAGCTCGGCACGCTCGACCGGGTGCGCCGGGCCAGCGTGCTGGCCATGCACGCCGGCGCAGACTTCATCAAGACTTCCACCGGCAAGATCCAGCCGGCGGCCACCATGGAGGTCACGCTGACCATGCTGCAGGCCATCCGCGACTATTACCACGAGACCGGCCGCATGGTGGGCATGAAGCCCGCCGGCGGCATCTCGAAGGCGAAGCCCGCCATTCATTACCTGGTGATGCTGCGCGAGACCCTGGGCGAGGCCTGGCTGACGAAGGACTGGTTCCGCTTCGGCGCGAGCAGCCTCGCCAACGATGTACTCATGCAGCTCGCGAAGCAACGGACCGGCGTCTACCAATCCGCCGACTACTTCTCCAAGGACTGATTCGAAAGGACAGATGGTGAACAGAGAAAAGAGTCCTCTCGCCTTCGAGACCGCCTGGCAGTACGACCCGGCCCCGGAGAGCACGGACCACGTCACCGTCGACGAGCGCTACGGGCTGTTCATCGACGGTGGGTTCGTCTCGCCGAAGAAGCGGCGCTATTTCGACTCGATCAACCCGGCCAGCGAAGAGGTGCTCTGCCGGGTGGCCGAGGCCGGCGAGGCCGACGTGGACCGGGCGGTGGCCGCGGCCCGGCAGGCGTACGAGGGCAGCTGGTCGCGACTCGCGCCGGCCGAGCGCGGCAAGTACGTCTACCGCATCGCGCGCATCCTGCAGGAGCGTGCGCGGGAGTTCGCGGTGATCGAGTCGCTGGACGGCGGCAAGCCCATCCGCGAGTCCCGGGACATCGACATCCCGCTGGCCGCCGCGCATTTCTTCTATTACGCCGGCTGGGCCGACAAGCTGGACTACGCCTTCCCCGGCCGCAGCGCGCGGCCGCTGGGCGTCGCCGGCCAGATCATCCCGTGGAACTTCCCGTTGCTGATGCTGGCGTGGAAGATCGCCCCGGCACTCGCCTGCGGCAACACGGTGGTGCTGAAGCCGGCGGAGACCACCCCGCTCACCGCCCTGAAGTTCGCCGAAGTGGTGCGCGACGCCGGCCTGCCGCCGGGCGTAGTCAACATCGTCACCGGCGCGGGCAGGACCGGCGCCGCCATCGTGGAGCACCCGGACGTCGACAAGATCGCCTTCACCGGCTCCACCGAGGTGGGGCGGCTGATCATGCGGTCGCTCGCCGGCACGAAGAAGAAATACACGCTGGAGCTCGGCGGCAAGGCGGCCAACGTCATCTTCGAGGACGCCGCCATCGACCAGGCGGTGGAAGGCATCGTCAACGGCATCTTCTTCAACCAGGGCCACGTCTGCTGCGCCGGCTCCCGCCTGCTGGTGCAGGAATCCGTCGCCGATGCGGTGATCGGGAAGCTGAAGGAACGCATGGAGACGCTGATCGTCGGCGATCCGCTCGACAAGAACACCGACGTCGGCGCCATCAATTCCGCCGCGCAGCTCGAGACCATCCGGAACTACCTGAAGGTGGGCAAGGCGGAGGGTGCGGAGATCTATCAGCCATCCTGCCGTCTGCCGCGCAAGGGCTACTGGTGCCGCCCGACGCTGCTTACGGGCGTCTCCCAGTCGAACCGTGTGGTGCAGGAGGAGATCTTCGGCCCCGTGCTGGCCGTGCAGACCTTCCGGCGCATGGAGGAAGGCCTGGAGAAGGCCAACAACACGCCCTACGGGCTGTCCGGCGGCATCTGGAGCGACAAGGGCGCCAAGACCTTCCGCATGACCGGCGGCGTGCGCGCCGGCGTCATCTGGGCCAACACCTTCAACAAGTTCGATCCCACCTCGCCCTTCGGCGGCTACAAGGAGAGCGGCGTCGGCCGCGAGGGCGGGCTGCACGGGCTTGACGCCTACCTGGCACTGGACTGAACCATGAACGACACCACGAAGCGCCAGCGCAAAGGCAGGGGCAAGAACACCGGCAAGCAGGCCGGCGGCCGGCTGCCGGTCGCCAAGACCTACAAGATCTACGTCGGCGGCAAGTTCCCGCGCACGGAGTCCGGGCGCTATTACGCGCTGAAGCCGGACGGCGAGACCGTCATCGCCAACGTCTGCCGCTCGAGCCGCAAGGACTTCCGCGAGGCGGTGGTGGCCGCCCGCAGCGCTTTCGCCGGCTGGTCCGGCGCCAGCGCCTACAACCGGGGCCAGGTGCTGTACCGCATCGCCGAGATCCTGGAGGGGCGCCGGGAACAGTTCGTGGCCGAGCTCGCGCAGCAGGGCGTCAACCGCCGCCGGGCCGAGGGCGAGGTGGACGCCGCGGTCGACCGGCTCATCCATTACGCCGGCTGGTCCGACAAGTATCAGCAGCTATTCAGCGCCGTGAACCCGGTGGCCTCGTCCCACTTCAATTTCTCGGCGCTGGAGCCCACCGGCGTGGTGGCGATCATCGCACCGGAAGAGAGTAGCCTGCTCGGGCTCATATCGAATGTCGCCCCGGCCATCGTGGGCGGCAACACCTGCGTGGTGCTGGCGTCGGAGAGCCGGCCGCTGACCGCCATCAGCTTCGCCGAGGTACTGCATTCCTCCGACGTGCCCGGCGGTGTGGTGAACCTGCTGACCGGCTTCCGCAACGAACTCACCGGCCAGTTCGCTTCCCACATGGACGTGAACGCCGTGGTCTTCTGCGAGGGCGAAGACGATACGGCGAAGAAGATCCAGCTTGCCGCGGCGGACAATCTCAAGCGCGTAATCGACCGCACGGTCACCGACTGGCGGCGCCCGCGCGCACAGGGCCCGTACCACATCCGCGATACCCAGGAAGTGAAGACTACCTGGCACCCGATCGGGGGCTGACGGGAAGGCCGCGGCCGATGCTGCGCGAACTCGACGAGGCCGCCCGCACCCTGGCCGCACCCCGGGTGGTCCTGTTCGACTGGCACGCCACACTGGTCGACACGCTGGACGCCATGTATCACGCCGTGGACGACGTGCTGCCCCGTCTGCCCGAGCTCGGGCTGATGGACAAACTGGTACCTCACGACCTCTGCAAGACGCCGGAGGACGCGCGCCTGGTCGACTACGTGCGCGAACACCGCCGACTGCATCCCAAGATCAAGGCGGAGCGGCGGATCTCGCGCACCGATATCTTCGAGGTGCTGTTCGGCGACGACGAGGACGCCAAGCACACGGCCCACGAGGCCTTCAACGAGGCCTACCGCCATCATTACGGCGAGGTGCACCCCTTCGAGGGCGGCGAACTCGAGTTACTCACCGAGATGGTCGAGCTGGACGTGCATCTCGGCATCCTCACCAACCGGGATCGGGAGTTCTTCGAGCACGAGTTCGCGCTGGTGGACGGCGGCGCCTGGCTGGAGCTGTTCGACGTCACCGTCTGCGGCGGCGACACCTACCGCCGCAAGCCGAACCCGGAGCCGCTCCTGAAGGCGCTGGACGCACTGGGCGCCGAGCCGGGCCCGGACTGCTGGTATCTGGGCGACAGCACCACCGACGTGGTCGCCGCCAGGCGGGCCGGCATCACCTCGGTGTTCTTCAACGGCACCGGCTGGGAGCACGAGTGGATCAACAAGATCTTCCCGGGCACCGAGGCACATCCTCATCAGCCCGACGCGATCGTGGACAGCTTCCGGGAGTTCCGCTGGCTGGTGGAGGAATGCCTCCACGTGGGTCACCCGTGGAACGCCGAGCCTCCATTCCCGATCGGCCCGGAGTCATCCCCCTAGCCGGGGAAACCGGTACGCCACGACCAGGCCGTCACTGCACGGTACGCTCCTGGCGTGCGGGCCGCGAGGCCAGCAGGAAGGGCTGGCGCGGGTTGTCACGCCCGGTCACCAGCGCCGCGACGTGCTCACCGAGTGCGGGCCCGTGCTTGAACCCGTGACCGGAGCCGCCACCGACCAACCAGACATTCTCGAGTCCCGGATGACGATCGATCACGAAATGACCGTCCGCGCTGTTCTCGTACTGGCACACGCGGGACTCGGTGAGCGGCGCATCAGCGAGTCCCGGGAACCGGGCGGCGAGGAAGTCGCGGGCCCGCCGTTCGCCTGCCGCGCTGGCTCGGCGGTCTGCCGTATCCGGATCCATGGGCGGCCCGTGCGTGTCGTCGGCCACCTTGAAACCACGGCCCTCGATGTCCGGGAAACCGTAGAACGGCAGATCGGCCCAGACCGGCAGCGTCCCCGTGGCCCCGGCCGGAACGCCGAAGTAGAAGACTTCCTGCCGGGTGACGAACAGTCGGCCGGCCATCGCCTCCGGGCAGACACGGTCGAGCCAGGGACCGCACGCGAAGACGAACTGGTCCGCTTCGATCCGCTCGCCGCCGGTGGTGGTGACCGCCGGCAATATGCCGTCCTCGCCCTGCCCTCGCCCCGTCGGCTCGGCGGTCGCACCGACAAACGCCACACCGTCGGCGGCAAGCTCGGCTGCCAGGAACTGCACCGCGCGGCGCGCCATCAGTCCGCCGGCCGCGGGCTCCAGGAAACCGGCCTCGTCGTCAGCAACGCGGAGGACCGGGTAGCGGGTCCGCAGCTCGCGCGGACCGAGAATCTCGAACGGAATCTCGTGGCGGGCCAGCACTTCGGTACTGGCCGCGACCAGCTCGTCCTGTCGCCGGTGCAGCCAGAGCACTCCGACGGGCCGGAACAGGGGCAGCCCCGCGCGATCCGACAGCGCCTGCCAGGCGCCGACGGAACGCCAGGCCCACTCGGTGTAAATCTCCTTGTCCCCGTAGCCCGCACGAATGACCCGGGTCTCTCCGCCCGAGGATGCCCGGCTGTGCGCGGGTCCGACGCCGTCGACGACACAGACACGCAGGCCGGCTCGGTGCAGGCGCTCCGCAGTCCAGATACCGAAGACACCGCCGCCGATGACGGCGACGTCGTACCCGCGCGCGTTTCCTGCGCCATGGACCCTGCGCCGCCCGAGCGCCGCCGAGACACCGAGCCCGCCAATTGCCTGCATCAGGCGCCGCCTCGTGATCTTCATGCTTCGATCCCCGATGCTTCATCGTAGCCGCCCTGGCCCGCAAGAGACGCCCACGCCCGGAACGCCGCCGACGCCTCCACCTCGCCGTCCGCGATAAGGCGCCGCCACACCTCTGCTGCCCGCGCAAAATACGGGACGCTGCCAGGGAACATGGCGATCGACAGGGCTTCCGCGAGACCGTGCTCGGGTGCCCCGGCACCATAAGCGGCGCGGATCTGCCACGCGAGTGCCTCGAAGTCGCCCCGACACATGTGCACGGCGGCGCCGGCCATGTGGGCGATCGGCAGCGGAGCGCCCGCCGCCGCCCGCTCGAACGCGGCGCGGTAAGCGGCCTCCGGCTCCATATCCGGCAGATGCGCCAGCCAGTGGCTCGCGACGAACTGATAGCAGGACACCCCTTTCGCGAGCGCGGTAAAGGCGAGGATGGCGCTGAATTCGTCCCGGCTGCCGCCCGCCTCCAGGTAGCGGGGGATATGGTGAGTGCCGAGGGGCTCGTCGATGGACATGAGTACGGCCATCCACACGAACTCGTGCTCGTGGCGGCTGAGATAGCCGGGCGTCAGGGTCAGGCGGGTGTACAGCGCGTCGTAGGCCTCCAGCAGGCCGTTACCGGCGAGCGCCATCAGCCCGTGGTGGGAAAGGAGATACCCCCGTTTGGAGCGTATTGTTTCCAGGGCATCGGCCAGTTCCTCGTCAGACACACTCATGGCACTCTCACGCCGTCAGATAGGACCCGCCGAACCCGAGCCACATGACCAGCAGCAACCCGTAGCCGGCCAGGAAGACGGTGAACCGGTGCAGGACCCGGTTGTAGGTGCACTGGATCAGGCTGTGCAAAACCCGCAACGCCACGAACAGCCACGCGGCATAGGCAAGCCAGCCGTGGACGTGTCCGGTGGCGAGCGCGAGGCCGGCCAGCGCATAAAACAACACCGGCAGTTCGAACAGGTGGTTGTAGTTGTCGGACGCCCGCGTATCCTCGAGTCTGTCGGCACGCTGGCCCGACAGTGCCACGTCCTGCGGCCCGAGGCCGCGCCTGCGCATCTCGCCAATGCGCACGTACAGCATCCTGAAACCTACGACGAAAGTCAGCAGCGCGAGGGCGCAACACGCTGCAACCAGCGAATTGGCAGCAGTCATTCGATTACCTCTTCAGGCAGGTCTGTCCTCCCGGCTGCCGGCCTCCCTCAGAAGGTGTAATCCCGGTTGCCGGCCTTGTAGTCGTCGATGGCTTCCTGCATATCCGCCATCAGGGCCTTGATGATGGCGGCACGCCCGCCGATGCCGAGCTGTACGTAACTCTTGCCGCCGATCCAGTCGCTCAGCTCCCGGTCGGGCGAATCGAATTCCACCGCCGCGCGGAACACCCAGACGCCGTCGCCGTGTCTCTCGCATTCCACGACCCCCGCCAGGAAGAGCTCGGCCGGCTTGCCGCTGAACGGGACGGCCTCGATGCCGGCCTGCTCCAGTACGCTTTCCATGTGCACCTGCACGTCCTCCGGCGTCACCGGGCAGTCCGATTCCGCGGCCGCGGCAATGCGGAGCTCGCCCGGAGTTTCGCTGCGCATCCAGGGTTCCGGCTCCGCGCAGACAGCAGCAGGCAGCAGCATGGCGAGCAGTACGGTCACGGGTCTCATCGGCGTCTCCCTGGTTGATCCGGCCCAACCCTAGCACGCCCGCTGCGGTTTTCCGGGACTTTGCTCGCCGGCGCCGTCCGGATATCCTCGCCGCTGGCTTCATCGACGGGACTCTTCATGGAACGGAACGGCAAATTCTGGGCGGGGATGGCGATTTTTCAGGTCGCTTTCGGTCTGGCGGTGTTCGGCGCGACCCGCGCCTACTACCTGGACGATACGTCGACGACGGCAGCCCGGAGCGGCAGCGCCGCAACGGGCGCGGCCACCGTGCGCCAGCGCCCCGCGCCGCAGCCGGGCGGCATCTCGGCCAACGACATCGCGCTCAGCTCGGCGATGACCATGCCCTCCGAGGACCCGGCCGCAATGGCGCGCCAGGCAGACACCCTTTTCCGCGAGAAGCAATACGGGCGCGCCGCCGAGCTGTATGCGCGACTGCTAGAACTGAATCCGGACAACGCTGAGACCCGCAACAACCTGGGTCTGACCCTCCACTATCTCGGCCGGCACGACGAGGCGCTCGCGCAACTGCGCGAAGGCGCGGAGGCGAACCCGGATCACCAGCGGATCTGGCTCACGCTGGGCTTCGTCTCCAGCCAGCTCGGCAACGTGGACGAAGCGCGCAGGGCGCTGACGAGGGCGACGGAGACGGGCGGCAACCTCACCATCAAGGAGTCGGCGCAGCAGATGCTGGACGCTCTGCCCGCGCAATAATGCAGGCGGGCCCGCAGGCCCTCCTGCGCGCCCGTCGTCACCACCGCAGGTGCAGCGCCTTCAGGCCGCGGAAGACCAGGCCGGTGTGGTATTCCGGCTCTTCTTCCGCCAGGTGCAGTTCCGGGAGCCCTTCCAGCAGTGCCGTGAACAGCGCGCGCAGCTCCAGCCGTGCCAGCGGCGCGCCCACGCAGAAATGGGCTCCCGCACCGAAGGCGAAATGGCGGTTGGACGAGCGGGCCACGTCGAAGCGGTCGGGTTGCTCGAACGCCTCCGGGTCCCGGTTGGCCGAGCCGTACAGGAGGCCGAGCATGTCGCCGGCGCGGAAACGCCGGCCGGCGTATTCCATGTCGTCCAGCACGTAGCGGTGAAAGAGTTGCAGCGGCGCGTCGTAGCGCAGCATCTCCTCCACGGCGCCGTCCACCAGCGTCGGGTCGGCTCGTAGCCGGGCATACTCGCCGGGGTGGCGCAGCAGCGCGAGCAGGCCATTACCCGCCGCATTGACGGTGGCCTCGTGACCGGCGTTCAGCAGCAGCATGCAGCTCGCCACGAGCTCGTCCCGGCTGAGTACTCTCTCGTCCCTGGCGAGTAAGGCTAGCTCACCGATGACGCCGTCGTCCGGCCGGGCCCGGCGTTCTTTCACCAGCTCGCCTATGCGTGCTGCGAACTCCGCGGCGGCGGCCTCCGCGGCGCGCTCGTCCTCCCCGGTGGCATCCTTCTCGTAGAGTCGCACGATGGCCGCGGACCAGGGCCGCAGCCGTTCCCGCTCGGCCTCGGGCCAGCCGAGCAGCTCGCCGATCAGCTGCACCGGCAGCGGTGCCCCGAGTTCCGACACGAACTCCATCCGCCCCCGGGACGACAGTTCCGCCACCCGCGACCGTGCCAGCGCCTCGATGCGCGCCTTCAGCCGGCGGATGCGGTTCGGGTTCATAACCCGCACGAGCACACGGCGCAGGCGGGCATGCTCGACACCCTCGGTCTCCAGCACGTTCACCCGCACGTAGCGTGCGTAGTTCGGCAGGTGCTCCCACGGTTCGTCGTCCGCGGCCCGCTCGGCGGGTGACATGCGGTGGCGCATCGTGCGGCCGAGGCGCGGGTCCTGCAGCAGGGCCTCCACGTCCGCGTAGCGGGTAAAGAACGTCATGCCGAACTCCGCGGCATGGAATACCGGCGTCTCGCGGCGCAGTCGCGCGTAGACGGGATAGGGGTCCCGGGCGAAGGCCTGCTCGTAGGGCCGGAAGCCGGCGTCCGCGCTCATACCGGTGCCGGCACTCAGGCCTCCGGGTAACCCTCGAGGATGTCGCCCTGGTAGCGTGCGCCCACCTGCTGGATGACCCGGGCGCCGCACCAGGAGGCGATGCGGGCGCAGCGCTCCAGCGGCTCGCCCTTGACCAGTCCGGCGAGGAAGGCCGCAGTATAGGTGTCGCCGGCGCCGGTGGTGTCCACCACCTTGTCCACCGGGAAGGCGGACTGGCGGATGAACTCGTCGCCGTTGATCACCACCGAGCCCTGTTCGGAGCGGGTGACGACGAACAGGCCCTGCAGCATGGATGCCTCGGACATCACGCCGTCGATGGAATCCGTGGCGAACAGCTGGTAGATCTCCTCCTCGTCGGCGAAGACGATGTCCACCTCGTCCTCCACGAGTTCGCGGAATACGGCCCGGTGGCGCTCGACACACAGGGAATCGGACAGGGACAGCGCGACCCTGCCGCCCTGCCGGCGCACCGTCTCGATGGCCAGCCGCGCCACTTCCGGGCCCTCCGGCAGGTCGAATATGTAGCCCTCCAGCAGCACGATCCCCGGCTCGCCGATGGTACCGGCGTTCACGTCGCCAAGACCGAGTTCCGTGCAGGCGCCGAGGTAGGTCTGCATCGTGCGCTGGCCGTCCGGGGTGATCAGCACGTAGCAGCGGGCGGTGGACTTCTCCGCCGGCGCCGGCGGCACCCGCATGTCGATGCCCAGCGAGCCCATGTCGTGCTGGAAGACCCGGCCGAACTGGTCGTCGGCGACCCGGCCCACGTAGGCGGCCTGGCCGCCCAGCGAGGCGAAGACGGCCACGGTGTTCGCGACGGAGCCGCCGGACTTCTCCGTGGCCGGCCCCATCATGCCGTACACCTCGTCGGCGCGGCCCTCGTCGATCAGCGTCATGGTGCCCGGCGCGGCGCCCACGCGGTCGAGGAACCCGTAGTCGACGTGGCTCAGGATATCGACGATGGCATTGCTGATGCCGAGCAGCTGTACGGCAGAACTCATGAAGACTCCTCGCGGAATTGGTGAAAGGCCGCCGCGGGCCCCGTGCAGGAACGCGATGTTAGCCACTCGCGCCGGCAATAGAAAGGTAACGTAAGACACCGCGTGCTTGCGGCCGGCGCGAGGCGGGCCGGATAATGGCTGCCCGGAGAGGAGCCCCGTTTGACCGACACTGTCCGCGCGTTCCGCGCCAGCATCGTCCATTGCCTGGCCGACCCCGGCGGGGATACCCCGGGCGGCGCGGTGGAGCATCTGCCCGACGGCCTGCTGGTGGTGGAGGACGGGCGGGTGGGCGCGCTCGGTGCCGCAGACGAACTGCTGCCCTCCCTCGGCCCGGACGTGGCAGTCACCGACTATCGCGGGCGGCTGCTCGTACCCGGGTTCATCGACTGCCACGTGCATTACCCCCAGCTCGGCATCATCGCCTCGTGGGGTGACCAGCTGCTCGAATGGCTGGAGCACTACACGTATCCCGCCGAGCGCCGCTTCGCCGAACGCGCCGTCGCCGACCGGGCGGCGGCGGAATTCCTGGACCTGATGCTGGCCGCCGGCACCACGTCGGCACTGGTCTTCCCCACGGTGCACGCGGCCTCGGTGGACGCCGTCTTCGCGGCGGCGGAGTCCCGGCGGCTGCGTCTCGCCGCGGGCAAGGTCCTCATGGACACGAACTGCCCCGCGGACCTGCAGGATACGCCGGAATCCGGCTACCGCGAGAGCCGGGAGCTGCTGGAGCGCTGGCACGGCCACGAGCGCCTCGGCTATGCCATCACGCCCCGCTTCGCCCTGACCTCCAGCGCCCGGCAGCTCGAGCTGGCCGGGCAGCTGGCGGAGGAGTTCCCCGACGTCCACGTGCATACCCACCTGGCCGAGAACCGGCGCGAGGTGGAACGGGTGGCCGGGCGCTTTCCCGACGCGGCGACCTACCTGGACGTCTACCGCGCCGCGGGTCTGCTGCGCGAGCGCGCCGTGTTCGCGCACTGCCTGCACCTGGTGGAAGCGGACTACCGGCACATGGCGGAGTGCGGCGGTGCGATGGCCTTCTGCCCGAGCTCCAACCTGTTCATGGGCAGCGGCCTGTTCGACCTGGCCCGGGCGCGCGAGCACGGCATCGGCGTCGGGCTGGGCACGGACGTGGGTGCCGGCACCACCCTGAATCTGCCGGCCACGGCCGGCGAGGCGTACAAGGTGCTGCAGCTGCGCGGCCAGCCACTGTCACCGTGGCAGGCGCTGTATCTCATGACCCTCGGCGCCGCCCGGGCGCTGGGCTGGGATCACGCAGTGGGCAGTTTCCAGCCGGGCCGGGAAGCGGATTTCGTGGTACTGGACACTGCCGCCACGCCCCTGCAACGCCGGCGGGCGGTCGAGACCGCGAGCCTGGCGGACGACCTTTTCGCACTGACGATCCTCGGCGACGAGCGCGCCGTCGTGGCTACCCACATCCTGGGCGAGCCGGCCTGGGAGCGGCCGCACTGAGGCGTCAGGCAGGCTCCAGCGTCTCCGCGAGTTCCTCGATGAGGCCGGCGACGGCCGGCTTGTACCGCGCGATCTCCTCCCGGGACAGACCCTGGAGTTCGTAGGGCAGCACCAGCCAGTCGGCGGTCTCGTGCACGAAGTGGTCCGGCGGCGCAAGCGTGCGTTCGGTCGGCCGATACCAGACCGTGGCTGTGCGGATCTCACCCGGCAGGTTGCGCCGGGTCTTGCGGGTGAGTTCGCCGATGACCGCCTGCACGCTGGCACCGGTGGAATAGACGTCGTCGACGATCAGCAGCCGGTGCTCGGCGTCCAGGCGTTCCACCAGGTACTGCAGCGCGTGTACCCGGATGCTCTCCACGTCGTGGCCGCGCCGGCGGTAGGACTCCGGTCCCGTGTACGAGGTCCGCACGGCAATATGGTCCGTCTCGACGCCCAGGTACTCCAGGCCTTCCTGCACCGCGATGCCCACCGCCGTGCCGCCGCGCCACAGCCCCACGAGGAAGTCCGGCCGGAAACCGGAGGCATGGATATTCACGGCGAGCCGGAACGAATCCAGCAGCAGCTCGTCGGCATCGATGAATCGGCGTTCCACGCTGTTCCCCCTCCGATCCCGGCCGGCTCGCCCGCTCGAAGGGCCGGGCGAAAAAGAGTTACTATCCCGTCTCCGCATTATAGAACACGCCGGCTCCACGATCCGGCGCCGCGCTATGGACAAGGTCTACATCTCGGCCCAGCAGCTGCTGGAAGAGTCCTTCCTGCTCGGAGCCAGAATCCTGGAGAGCGGCTTCCGGCCGACCATGATCATGGCCATCTGGCGGGGCGGCACGCCGGTGGGCATGGCCGTGCAGGAGCTGCTCTCCTACTTCGGCGTGGACTCCGACCATATCGCCATCCGTACGTCGTCCTACCGAGGCATCGGCGAACAGGACGCCACCGTGAAGGTGCTGGGCCTCGACTACATCGTGGAGAAAATCTGCCATGACGACCGCCTGCTGATCGTCGACGACGTCTTCGACAGCGGCAAGAGCATCGCTGCCGTGCTGGATGAGCTCAGGCGCAAGACCCGGGCGAACATGCCGGAGGACGTACGCATTGCAGTGCCCTGGTTCAAGCCGGCGCGCAACCGCACCAGCATGCAGCCCGACTACTGGAACCACGAGACCGACGAGTGGCTCGTATTCCCCCACGAGGTTCTGGGGCTGGACGACGCCGAGGTGCAGGCAAAGAATCCGGCACTGCACGAGCTGCTGGCCTCCGCCCACATTGCCGCGAAGACCTGAGCAACGGTGGCAGAGACGGTTCTCATCGTCGTATTCCTCGGTCTGGCCGTCTGGGCCGTCGTCATCTTCAATCGGCTCGTCCGCGACCGGAACCGCACCCGCGCCGGCTGGAGCGACATCGACGTACAGCTGCAGCGCCGCCACGATCTCATCCCGCGATTGGTGGAGGCGGTGCGTGCCTACGCCGACTACGAACGGGCCACGCTGACCGCGGTGACCGAGCTGCGCCGGCAGAGCGAACAGACGGAGCGGCCGGCGGCCAGGGCCCGGATCGAGGACGAACTCGGCCACGGCATCGACCGGCTGCTGGCCGTGGCCGAGAGCTACCCGGACCTGAAGGCGGACCGGAACTTCCTGGACCTGCAGGAGCAGCTCGTGGACACCGAGGACAAGCTCCAGTACGCCCGGCGCTTCTACAACGGCGCCGTGCGCGACCTGAATACCCGCATCCAGTCGTTCCCCGACCTCGTCGTCGCACGAACTCTCGGCTTCCGCGAGGCCGAATACTTCGACGCGGAGGCCGGCGCGGAGGCGGCGCCGGCAGTGAAGCTCGGACCATGATGCGCCTGGCGCGCCTGCACGCAACCGCCGCCCGGGTTGTGCTGGCCGCGGCGCTCGCGCTGGCCGCGGCCGGCGTCGCCGCCGACGAGCGCATCCACTCGTATCACGCCGATATCGACGTCTCCGCGGCGGGGCCGGTCACCGTCACCGAGACCATCGAGGTCACGGCAGAGGGCGAGCGCATCCGCCGCGGCATCTACCGGGACATCCCCACCGACTACGAGGACGCCGCCGGCAACCGCATCCGCATCGTGCCCGAGTTCGGCGCCGTGCGCCGCGACGGCTCCGCCGAGCCCCACCACACCGAGCGCCGGGGCAACGGCATACGCCTGTACATCGGCTCGGCCGAAACGATGGTACCGCCCGGCCGGCACGTCTACGAGATCACCTACACCGTCGACCGGGTGCTCGGCTACTTCGCCGACCACGACGAGCTGTACTGGAACGTCACCGGCAACGGCTGGGCGTTTCCCATCGACGAGGCCACGGCCAACGTACGCCTGCCCGACAGCGTGCCGACGGCCGCCGTCGAAGTGGAAGCCTACACCGGGCCCTTCGGCGCCAGGGGGCAGCACTACGACGCGAACGTCGACTTCCGCGGCAGCGCCGTTTTCCGCACGACACGCACACTCGCCCCCGGCGAGGGGCTGACCATCGTCGTGGGCTGGCCGAAAGGTCACGTGACCGAACCAAGCGCCGCGGAGGACGTCCGCTTCCTGCTGTCGCAAAACCTGGGCCTCCTGATCGCGCTGGCCGGCACCGCCGGCACCTGGTTCTACCTGGTGACTGCCTGGCGGCGCACCGGCGTCGACCCGGACTCGGGCGTGATCTTCCCCCATTACGAGCCGCCGCCGGGCTACTCGCCGGCATCGCTGCGCTACGTGGCGGAGATGGGCTACGACAAGCGCACCTTCACGGCGGCCGTTCTGAATCTGGCCGTGAAAGGCTTCATCACCATCGACGAGGACGGCGGAGAGTACACCTTCGAGCGCACGGGGAAAGCCGACGACGGGTCTCTGGCGCCCGGCGAATCCGCAGTGCTGGCACACCTGTTCGCCACCGAGAACCGAATGGCGCTGGACAACCAGTACCACAGCATCATCGGCGGCGCGATGAAGGCGCACGAAAAGGCGCTGAAGCGCGACTACTATCAGCGCTATTTCGTTTCCAACAGCGGGCTACTGCTGCCGGCGGTGGTGCTGCTGATTGGGACGGGCATCGGTGCGGCGGTGGCCGACCGCCTGACCCTCGGCGGTGGCATCGCTCTGATGGCCGGCGGGGCCGCTATCCTGCTGTTCGCCTGGCTGCTGAAGGCCCCCACGCCCCACGGCCGGCGACTGCTCGACAAAGTGGAGGGCTTTCGGCTGTATCTGGAGGTGGCCGAGAAGGACGAACTCAACCTCCGCAACCCGCCTGAGCGCACGCCCGACCTGTTCGAGGCCTACCTGCCCTTCGCGCTGGCGCTGGAGGTGGAGCAGCCCTGGGCCGAGGGCTTCGCCGACGTCTTCGCCCGACTGCGCGGCGAGACCGGTGCCGACTGGCACCCCGGGTGGTATGCGGGCCGCTGGGATGCGGGCAATCCGGTGAAGATGAGCCGGGCCGTGGGCAGCTCGCTGAACTCCGCGATCGCATCGGCGGCCACACCGCCGGGCTCCTCCTCGGGGGGCGGCGGGGGCGGCTTCTCCGGCGGCGGCGGAGGAGGAGGCGGCGGCGGCGGCTGGTAGGGCCCGGTGCCCCGATCAGTATCCTCCGCGCCCTTGTTCGTATCCAGAGAGACTCTATGAATCCGCAGACACGGCGACCGTCACGGCGCCTCGCCGCCGTGCCGACACTCGCTCTCCTGCTCGCGTCGACTCTGGCCGCGCCGGTACCGGCGCCGGGTGAGGCGACCGTGATCGACGAGATCCAGGTCACGGCCACCCGCAGGGCGGCGAGCATTCGTGACATCTCCGCCGGCCTCACCCGCATCGGCGAGGAAGCAGTTGACGGCGAAGCCCTGATCACCGATGCCCTTGCCTTCGAGCCGGGGCTGTACCGCCAGCAGACGACCGCCGGCCAGGGCCAGGTGATCATCCGCGGACTGAAAGGCTCGGAGATCCTGCATCTGGTGGACGGCGTGCGGCTGAACAACGCCATCTTCCGCAACGCGCCCACGCAGTACTTCGCGCTGGTGCCGGTCGGCGCCGTCGACCGCATCGAGGTCATCCGCGGGGCCGCGGCTTCGCTGTACGGCAGCGATGCCGTGGGCGGCGTCATCAATGTGGTCACCCGGGTTCCGTCGTTCGACACCCGCGAGACCACCTACGCGGGCAACCTTTCCGTGGGCGCCGACACCGCCGAACTCGGGCAGTCGCTATCCGCGGCCGTGGAGGCGGGCAATGAACGACTGGCGGTGCTGGGTAGCTTCGACTATCGGGAACTCGGCAACCGGCGGGTGGGCGGCGGCGAACGCATCGACCCCAGTGGCTACCGCTCCCGCGCCGGCCGGCTCGCGGCCGCATTCACGCCGGACGCCGGGCAACGCTGGTTCCTCGACGTCCAGCACCTGGAACAGCCCTCCACGCCGCGGGTGGACGAACTCGTCCCCGGCTTCGGCGAGACGGAACCCGCCTCCGCCGAATTCTGGTTCGAGCCCAACCGCCGGCAGTTCGTCCACCTCCAGCACGGCCGTACCGACGGATGGCTGGGCGCCGACTGGGTGGTGGACCTCGCCTGGCAACGCATCGACGACGACCGCCGCAGCCGCGACACCGGCGCCCCGGCGCGGCGGCTGGAACAGAACCGGAGTGATCTGTTCGAGCTCTCCGTCAACGGCGTCCGCGGCTACGACTGGGGCAGCATCGCCTATGGCGCAGAGTGGTATCACGACGAGGTGAGCAGCAGCCGCACAGAGGAGGATATCGATACCGGCGGGCGCACCCCCGTGGCATCCCGCTTCCCCGACGGCTCCGAGGTGGATCAGGCGGCGCTCTACACCCAGGCCGAATGGAAGATGAGCGACCGGCAGGCGCTCATCGGCGGTCTGCGGCTCACCGACGTGAACGTCTCGCTCGCGGCCACGGCGAGCGCACCCGGCGGCGAGGTCGACACCAGCGATCTCAGCGGCGAGCTGGGCTGGCTGTACTGGCTCACCGACGAGTTGCAGCTCGTGGCCAATGCCAGCCGCAGCTTCCGCGCGCCGAACATCTTCGACCTGGGGACGCTGGGGCCGCGCCCCGGCGGGCGCTTCAATATCGCAAATCCCGACCTGGAGCCGGAGAGCGCACGACAACTGGACGTGGGCCTGCGGGTAACCCGGCCACGCCTGCGCGCCGAAGTCATGGCCTACGTCGTGGACTATTCCGACCGCATCAGCTCGGTGCTCACCGGCGAGGTCACGCCGGAAGGCCGTCAGGTCGTGCAGAACCGGAATATCGCCAGCGCGACCATCTACGGGCTGGAAGCGGGCGGCGAATTCGACCTCTCCGATCGCGCCATGCTGCGCGCCGTGCTGAACTACACCCGTGGCGAAGAGCAAGAGGCGGACTCCGGCACGACGCCCGGCGACCGCATACCGCCGCTCAACGGCGCGGTCTCCCTGCGCATCGCGCTGAGCGACGCCCTGGACATCGAGCCCTGGGTGGAATTCGCCGCCGAACAAGACCGGCTGAGCCCCAGGGACGTGCGCGACAGCCGGATCGACCCGGCGGGCACGCCGGGCTGGGCCACGCTGAACCTGAAGGGTGCCTGGCAGACTGCTGCGGGCTGGCACCTGACGCTGGCCGTGGAGAACATCCTGGACAAGCGCTACCGCATCCACGGCTCGGGTATCGACGCGCCCGGGCGTAATCTCTCAATCAGGCTGGATAAGGCGTTCTAGGGCAATGAGCCGTCGTCGGCCATCCGTTTACGTTTTCCTGCTGCTGGCCGTCCTGACGGCGGCAGGCTGTGGCGGCCCCGACGAAGATCCCGGCGAGACTGCCGACGCCCCGCCGCCGCCCACTCCCGGCCTCTGGCAGGGCACGTTCCCCTGCGCCGACTGCCCCGGCATCGAGGTGACCCTGTGGCTGCGCCCGGACGGCGTCTTCTTCCTGCGCCAGCGTTACCTGGCCGAGGACGGCGGGGACGAGCGTTATTACGGCCTCGGGCGCTGGACGTGGGACGAGGACGAGGCGGTACTGCGACTGCGCGGCGGCGGACCGGAACGCGTGTTCGAGAGGCCGGCCGCCGGCAGGCTGGCGATGCGGGTCGCCTCCGACCTGCCGCACCGCCTCGGGCGCCGCGGCGATCTCGTGCCGTTCACGGACAGCGTCATACTCGAGGGCGAGTACGCCGGCAATGCGCGCCGGTTCCGGGAATGCAGGACCGGCCTCGCCTGGCCGGTCGTCCGGCGCGGCGATTACCGCCGCCTCGTGCATCAGTACGGCCGCATGCCCCGGGGCGAGCGGGCCCTGCTGAAGGTCCGCGGCCGCCTCGAGACAACGGAAGACGGCGAGGCTCTGATGATCGAGGAACTGGTGCAGCTGCAGCCAGGGCGTGACTGTCCCTGAGCAAATGTAAAACGAACAGGCCGGCGCTGTTGCATGCCGGCCGGAAGTGGTAGCTTTACGCGCTTGTGTCTGAACGGCGGAGACGGGGCATGGCCCATCCGCGGCGTCTTTTCATCTCTGCGTTGCTGGCCTGCACGGGCCTGCTCGCGTTGTCCGGCTGCGGCGAGGCCGAGCAGGCGGCAGCTGATGCAAGCGCTCCGGCGGCCCCCGCTGCGGGCGCAGACGTCAAGGTGTACCGCCACTCGCTGGACGGCGCACCCTCCACCATCGACCCCGTCCAGTCTTCCAATATCTACGCCAACACGGTCGTCCTGAACGCCTACGATACGCTGTACCGCTTCAAGTACCTCGCCCGGCCCTACGAGCCCGCTCCCAACCTGGCCGAGGCCATGCCGGAGATCTCCGACGACGGCCTGGTGTATCGCATCCGCCTGAAGCAGGGCGTGCACTTCATCGACGATCCGGCCTTCGAGGGCGGCGTCGGCCGGGAGGTGGTCGCGGAGGATTTCGTCTACAGCCTGAAGCGGCATTTCGATTCGTCCCAGCGGCCCCGCGGCGCCTGGCTGTGGCAGGGGCGCATCGTCGGCCTCGACGACTGGAAGGAGGCCGGTTCGGACTACGACCGGGAAGTGGAGGGCCTGCGCGCGATCGACCGCTACACCGTCGAGGTGCGGCTGACCAAACCCTATCCCCAGTTCATCTACACCCTCGCCCAGGGCTATGCCGCCGTGGTGCCCCGGGAGGCGGTGGAGAAGTACGGCCGGGAGTTCGGCTCGCATCCGGTGGGCTCGGGGCCCTTCCGGGTGACCGCCTACGACTCCTCCCGGGTGGTGTTCGAGCGCAACGAGAAGTTCCGCCGGGAACCCGTGGACCTGGCCGCCGAGGGCTACGACCCGGCCACCCAGGCCTATACCGGCGTGGAGGCCATCGAGGGCCGCTCGCCGCCGTTCGTCGACCGCCTGCAGATCGACTTCATCACCGAGAACGCCGCACGCTGGAATTCCTTCACCAAGGGCAACGAGATCCAGTACCTGACCGTGCCGAACGAGCAGGTGGACCGCATCCTGGCATCCAAGGATCCCATCACCCCGACGCCGGAGATCGCCGCGCAGTATCACCTGCACCACGGCGTGGAGGCGGGCTTCGTGTTCATGACCTTCAACATGGACTTCCCGGAGATCGGCTACAACGACGACCCGGAGCGCGAGCGGCGCAACCACGCGCTGCGCTGCGCCATGATCAAGGGCTTCGACTGGTACCGGCGCAACCAGAGTTTCTATTTCGGGCTGGGCCAGGTATTCCCCGGCATCATCACCCCGGCGGCGCCCGAGTTCGACCCGGAACTCTCCCGTGACAGCGTCACGCTGGACATCGAGGGCGCCCGCCGGCTGCTGGCCGAGAACGGCTGGAATGCGGACAACCTGCCGGAACTGGTGTACGGCGCCCAGTCCGGCGTCAGCCAGCGGCTGTTCTACGAGCAGTTCCGCGGTTTCATGAAGAAGATCGGTTATCCCCGGGAGAAGATCGTGCTGAAGCAGTACGCGACCTTCGGGGATTTCATCAAGGACGTCTCCCAGAGCCGGCTTCCGCTGGTGGCCAAGGGCTGGGGTCTCGACTACCCGGACGCCGAGAACACCCTGCAGCTGTTCTACGGTCCGAACGGCTCGCCGGGCTCCAACGACGCGAACTGGCGTAACGAGGAATACGACCGGCTCTACGAGAAGTCCGCCGTGATGCTGCCGAGCCCCGAGCGCACCGAGATCTACCGGCGCATGAACCGGCTGGTCATCGACGACTGCGTGACCATCAGCGGCCTGTCCCGCACCCGGCTCTATCTCTGGCACAAGGACGTGATCGCCATGCCCGACCGCCAGATCGTGGGCGGCTTCTTCCTGCGCTTCGTGGACATCGCCGACGGCAGCGGGGAGACCTGAGCATGGAGACCCTGCAGTACGCCGTGCGCAAGCTGGTCGGCGGCATCCCGCTGATCCTGGGCGTCACCTTCGTCAGCTTCCTGCTCATGGTGTACTTCGGGCCCGACCAGACCTACGAGCTGCTCGGCAAGAACCCCACCGAGGAGCAGATCGCGGAGGTGCGGCGGGAACTCGGCTACGACCGGCCGTTCCTGGTGCGCTACGGAGAGTATCTGCAGGAACTCGTGACGCTGGACTTCGGGCTGTCGGACTCCACCGGCGAGCCGGTGAGCGAGATGCTCGGCCGCAGCATCCCCATCTCGCTGGCCCTGATCACGCCGGGCTTCATCCTCGGCAACGTGCTCGGCATCCTGCTGGCGCTGGTGGCCGCCTATCACCGCAGCGGCTGGATCGACAAGGCCATCATGGGCTTCTCCGTGGTGGGCATGAGCGTGTCGTTCCTCATCGTCATCATCGGCTTCCAGCTGCTGCTCTCCTCGAGCTACGGGCTGAACCTGTTCCCGGTGCGCGGCTGGGAGGTGAACTCGCTGCACGACTACGTCATGTACGTGACCGTGCCGACACTCGCCACCGTGTTCGTGGCACTCGGTTACAACACCCGCTTCTACCGGGCCGTCCTGGTGGAGGAGATGACCCGGGATCACGTGCGCACCGCACGGGCCTTCGGCATCCCGCCGGGCAAGCTCCTGTACAAGCACATCCTGAAGAACTCGGCCATCCCCATCATCACCCGCATCATGTTCTCCATCCCGCTGGTGATCGTGAGCGGCAGCCTGCTCATCGAGAGCTACTTCGGCATTCCCGGCGTCGGCAAGGTGACCTTCGACGCCATCACCACAGGCGACCAGCCGGTGCTGAAGGCGGTGGTGGGTCTCACCGCCGTGCTGTTCGTCATCACGCTGCTGGTCACCGACATCATGTACCGGGCCGTCGATCCCAGGGTATCGCTGAAATGAGCGCCATACCCGAGACCTCCGACCAGCTCCGCGGCGGCGTGGACCCGAACCCCTCTGCCCAGCCCGAGCGCACCGAGTCCATCTGGGGCAAGGCAATCTACAAGTTCAGCCGGGACCGGGCCGGCATGATCGGGCTTGGCGTGGTGCTGGTGTACTTCGTGATGGCGCTCGGCGTGTGGCTCGGTGTCTGGGCCACCGAGTGGAGCGACGTCGAGGGTCCGAAATGGGCACCCATGAGCGCCGAACACTGGTTCGGCACCAACATCATCGGCCAGGACATCTTCCAGCGGGCCGTCTACAGCACCAAGACGGCGTTCGAGATCGGTCTGGTCGTGGCGGTGCTCTCCACGCTGATCGGGGCGCTGTTCGGCGCCCTTGCCGGTTTCTTCAGCGGCACCTGGATCGACGAGATCATCCTGTGGATGAAGGGCGTGCTGGACTCCATCCCCTTCTACCTGTTCGTGGCCGCCGTGGCCTTCGCACTGGAGGGCAATCCCTGGTCCATGCACGTGGCCATGGTGTCGGTGTTCTGGACCACCACCGGGCGGCTCGTGCGCGGCGAGGTCATCAAGCTCAGAAACTTCGAGTTCGTGGAGGCCTCCCGGGCCATCGGCGTACCCCAGATCACCGTCATCTTCCGCCACATCGTACCGAATACGTTCCACATCCTGCTGGTGCAGGCCACCATCGTGTTCGTGGCTGCCATCAAGTCCGAGGTCATCCTGTCCTTCCTCGGCCTCGGCGTGCAGGACGGTGTGAGCTGGGGCCTGATGATCTCCGAGTCCACGCTGGAGGTGCTCGCAGGTTTCTTCAACAACTTCATCTGGGCTTCGGTGTTCCTGTTCGGCCTGGTGATGGCGTTCAACATGTTCTCCGATGCGCTGCAGGACGCGCTGGACCCGAAGAAGGTGGCCGAATCGTGAGTACCCGCGAGCCCGTGCTGAGCGTGCGCGACCTGGTGGTGGAGTTCTCCACCCGCTACGGGCCGGTGCGCGCCGTGGACGGCGTGAGTTTCGACGTCTACCCAAACGAGACCCTGGGCATCGTCGGCGAGTCGGGCTGCGGCAAGACGGTGACCGGGCTCTCCATACTCGGGCTCATCCCGTCGCCGCCCGGGCGTATCGTCTCCGGCGAGATACGCCTCGGCGGGCGGGACCTGGCAAGCATGCCCGAGGAGGAGCTGCGTGATCTGCGCGGCCACGAGATCTCCATGATCTTCCAGGAGCCCATGACGGCGCTGAACCCGGTGCTGACGGTCGGCAGCCAGATGGTGGATGTGCTGCACCGGCACAAGCAATATACCCGGCGCCAGGCCCGTGCCGTGGCCGTGGAGATGCTGGCCCGGGTAGGCATCCCGGTGCCGCACAAGCGCATCGACGAGTATCCCCACGAGATGTCCGGCGGCATGCGCCAGCGGGTGATGATCGCCATGGCGCTGTCCTGCGACCCGAAGGTGCTGATCGCGGACGAGCCCACCACCGCGCTGGACGTCACCACCCAGGCCCAGGTGCTGGAGCAGATCGTGAAGCTGCAGGACGAATTCCACATGGCGGTGGTACTCATCACCCACGACCTGGGCGTGGTGGCCGAGACCTGCGACCGGGCACTGGTGATGTACTGCGGCGAGGTGATCGAGCGGGCCGACATCGACCGCCTGTTCGAGACGCCCCGCCATCCGTATTCCCGCGGACTGCTGGACTCCATCCCGCGGCTGCGCGACGACAAGCTCGCCGAACTGCCTGTGATCCCGGGCATGGTGCCGGACCTCGCGCACCTGCCGGTCGGCTGCCGCTTCGCCGAGCGCTGCCCGCGGGCAGCCGACGACTGCCGGCGGGAACGCCCGGTGCTGGACGGCGGGCCCGGTTCGCCCGCCGCCGTCTCCTGCTTCCACCCGCTGGCCTGAGGAGCACGCCGTGTCCGCCCCGCTGCTGAAAGTCGTCGACCTGAAGAAGCACTTCCCGGTGCGCGGCGGGCTGTTCCGCCGGGTGCAGGCCTGGGTGCGGGCCGTGGACGGCGTTAGCTTCGAGCTGCAGCGCCAGCGCACCCTGGGGCTGGTGGGCGAGTCCGGCTGCGGCAAGTCCACCCTGGGCCGTGCGGTCCTGCGCCTGACCGAGCCCACCGCCGGCGCCGTGCACCTGAACGGCGAGGACGTGCTGGCGCTCTCGCCGGACGCCATGAAGGCGAAGCGCCGGGAGATGCAGATCATCTACCAGGACCCCTACGCCTCGCTCAGCCCCCGGCGCCTGATCGGCCAGACCATCCAGGAGCCGCTGGACGTGCACGGCATCGGCACACCCGGCGAGCGCCGCCGGCGGGTGGAGGAACTGCTGGACATCGTGGGCCTCAGGAAGCAGGTGCTGTCACGCTATCCCCACGAGTTCTCCGGCGGCCAGCGCCAGCGCATCGGCATCGCCCGGGCCCTGGCGCTGAACCCGAGCTTCATCGTCGCCGACGAGCCCGTCTCGGCGCTGGACGTCTCGGTGCAGTCCCAGGTGCTGAACGTCATCGCCCGGCTGCAGCGCGAGCACGGCGTCTCATTCCTGTTCATCTCCCACGACCTCGCCGTCATCCAGCATGTCAGCGACGACGTGGGCGTGATGTATCTCGGCGCACTCGTGGAATTCGCCGCCAGCGGCGATCTGTACCGGGATCCGAAGCATCCGTACACCCGCGCACTCATGTCGGCCATTCCGGTGCCCGACGTGAAGCGCAAGTCGAAGCGCATCGTACTCGGCGGCGACGTACCCTCGCCCATGCACCCGCCGTCGGGCTGTCCCTTCCACCCGCGCTGTCCGGAGGCGATGCCGCAATGCCGGGAGGTGGTGCCGCCGCGGGTGAACGCCGGCACAGCGGCGAAGCCCCATTACGTGCGCTGCCACCTCTACGGCGACGCTGGTACGGCGCCGGCCTGAACGTCGGCCGGCCCTGCGCCGGGCTCAGGCCTGACCCAGCTTCTCCTCCAGGTGATCGACGAGGGCGTCGATCACCTTCAGCCGGGCGTAGTGCTTGTTGTCGCCTTCGACGAGGATCCAGGGCGCGGGGCGGGTGCTGGTGTACTGGATCATATCGTGGGCGGCCAGGGCGTAGTCGTCCCAGTGCTCCCGATTGCGCCAGTCCTCGTCGGTGAGCTTCCAGTGCTTGTAGGCGGACTCGGCGCGCTGCCGGAACCGCACCAGCTGCTCCTCCTTGCTGACGTGCAGCCAGAACTTCATCAGCAGCATGCCCCGGTCGGTGATCTGCCACTCGAAATCGTTGATCTCGTTGTAGGCCCGGCGCCACTCGTCCTCGCTGGCAAAGCCCTCCGTGCGCTCCACCAGCACCCGGCCGTACCAGCTGCGGTCGAAGATGGCCACGTGGCCGGCCCGGGGCAGGCGCCGCCAGAAGCGCCACAGATGATGATGGGCCCGTTCCTCCTCCGTGGGCGCAGCGAACTGGTGCACCCGGTAGGTGCGCGCATCGAGGCCCCACACCGTGCGGCGGATGGCGCCGCCCTTGCCGGCGGCATCCGGCCCCTCGAACACCAGCACGGTCGACAGCCCCTCCGCCGTGGCCCGCCGGGCCAGCTCGCCCAGGCGGGCCCGGCGCTTCTTCAGCCGCTTCTTGTACTCCCGGCGGGGCAGTTTCAGGGACAGGTCGAGCCGGTCGAAGACCGTGATACGCCGCGCGCCGTTCTCTTCCCCGTCCGGCTGGTGCGGCAACGCGGCGGCGGCATTGCTCTCTTTCGCGATGCGGTGCTCCTCCTGCTCCAGGTGGCGGCGGAGCTCGGCGGCAAGGATCTCGCCCACCCGCAGATGGCGGAAGTTCTCGTCGCCACCCTCCACGATGTACCACGGGGCGAGCGCCCGGTTCGTGCGGGTGATGATCTTCTCGGCGGCGTCGACGAAAGTGTCGTAGTTCTCGTGGTTGCGCCAGTCCTGCTCGCCCACCATGTAGGCGAGCGCGGGGTCCGCGGACAGCGCTTCCAGGCGTTCCTTCTGCCGCTCCCGGCTGAGGTGCATCCAGAATTTCAGGATCAACGCGCCGTCATCCCCCAGCGCATTCTCGAAGCGGATGATCTCGCCGAGCCGGTCGTCGAAACCGCTCTCGTCCAGCTCGCCGTAGACCCGCTTCAGCAGGGGCCGGGAATAGCGCCCGCTCAGGAACAGCCCCACCCGTCCCTTCGGCGGCAGATCCAGCCAGTAGCGCCAGAACCGGGGCCGGGCCCGCTCCTCCGCGGTGGGCTCCTGGTAGCCGATGGTGCGCACGAAGCGGGGATCCATCCACTTGTTCAGGATATTCACCGTGGTGGACTTGCCCGCACCGTCCACCCCGGCGAAATCGACGATCACCGGAAACCGGGCGAGTTCCAGGGTGCGGTACTGCAACTCGAGCAGCTCGCCGCGCAGTGCCTTCTCGCGCTCCTTGAATTCCGCCTTGGCGACGCTCTGGCCCAGTTCCGCGGTATCGAACATGGCAACTCCCGGGAATCCCCCGTAATCGGGTCGTGATGGCGTATTCTAACTCGGCATGCGGGCGGATAGCCCGGCGCGATGCTACGATGCGGCCGCGCAGAAGCGGGCAGGCATACCGGGAGTCGAGCATGGAAGAACAAGCTGTCGCGAGACTGGATCCGGGCGCTCGCCGACTCTATGAAGAGGTGCACGCGCGCCCGTTCCCCCGGATCACGCCGCCCACGTCGGTGCGCCACCTGGTCACCATGACGGCCGACGTGGATCCGGACGAGGTCATCACCCACTTCTACAGCCTGATCGGCGGCAAGCCGCCGGAGGAGCCGCCCAAGTCGAACACCCTGCTGCTCGAGGGCGACGGCTACACCGTGCGCCTGGAACGCCACCGGGAATTCTGCTCCTACCTCTTCACCTGGCAGAACGAGTCGCCGGAGGGCATGCTCGGGCGCCGTCGGACCGTACCCGGGGACTGGCTGGAAGATCTGCCGGGGCGCCTGATGATCCACAACAGCGTCAAGCTGATCCCGGACGAATACACCGAGATCGACGCCGCCCAGGTCCGCGCGCACCTGGAGAACCACACGGTGACCGGCGCCCGCGTGATGGGCGGACGGGCCACGGTGTGGACCAGCTTCCGGCTGCACACCGACGGCAGCACGCGCTACGTCGTGTTCGTCGGCAATCTCACACCGGGGCAGACCGGCCAGCTGTTGCAGCTGCTGGTGGAGCTGGAGACCTATCGCATCCTCGCGCTGCTGGGCTTCCCGATGGCCCGCGGCATGACCGGGGAACTCGCGCGGATCAACACGGGCCTCTCCGCCCTGCTGGAGCAGCTGCGCCACGCAGACACCATGGAGGCGGAGCGGGAGATCCTGATCGACATTACGGAGCTGTCGGCCAGCCTGGAGGAGCTGCAGGCGCGCTCCAGCTACCGCTTCGGCGCCACGCGAGCCTACCACCAGCTGGTGAACGAGCGCCTGGAGGCCCTGGACGAGGAACCCTTCGGCCGGGTGCCGATGCTCTCCACCTTCCTGGGCCGGCGCCTGGGACCGGCCATGCGCACCGTGACCGCCGTGCAATCGGAGATCCAGCAGATCTCCGGGCGCCTGTCCTCGGCCACCTCGCTGCTGCAGGCGCGGGTGAACCTGCATCTGCAGGAGCAGAACCGCACACTGCTCTCATCCATGGACCGGCGCAGCCGCATGCAGCTCAGGCTGCAGACCACCGTGGAAGGCCTCTCCGTGGCCGCCATCACCTACTATTCGGTCGGCCTGCTGGACCGGCCCTACGCGCTCATGGAACAGGTGGGCCTCGTCCCCAGCGGCCGGCTGCTCTCGGCGCTCTCTGTCATACCGGTGGCGGCGCTGGTGTGGTTCCTGATCCGCCGGGTCCGTCGCCGGGTGGAGACGGAGGCCTAGGGCGAAGCCGGCGCGAAGCCGGCGCGAAGCCGGCGCGAGGCCGACGCGAGGCCGGCGGAAACCCGGACAACCTGGCCCCAAGGAAAAAGCGCCGCACGAGGCGGCGCTTCTCCATCGGTGCGGTTTCTGGCCGACCGCTTGCCGATTCGGTGTCCCGTGCCGGCCTTCAGGGGGCCAGGTTGGGATAGTCGGGCAACATGCTCTGACCGTTCAGCGGCTTGTTCACGCCGCGGTGGCAGGTCGCGCAGTTGGCCTTCGGTGCATCGCCCGTCGGCCCGAGACGCTTCTCGGGATAGACCGGCTGCAACGGCTCCAGCCACTGGTTGTTGAGCTCGCGCACCATGGTGACCCCGTACCAGGAGTTCAGCCGCATGGGTGTGCTCTGCTCCCAGACGCTGAACGCACGGCTGTTGTGGCAGTAGGTGCAGTTGACACCGAGGGACGTCGACATATGCATCATCAGGCCGTAGGTATACTCCGTGGCCTGGATGCTGGCGCCGACGTCGTTCTTCCGCGGCAGTGCAGACTCGCCGATGACACGCACCTGCTCGTAGCCCTCGAGGAAGGTCTCGAAGGGGTCTCCGGGCAGCGACGAATACGCCACCGATTCCATGCCGGCCATATTCTGATAGCCGTTGTCGGCGGTGAATCCGCCGGCGGAATCCCGCGGCGGCTTCTCGAACCAGATCTCGCCCGGCACGTTCTGGCCCCGGTGACAGGTGTAACAGGTCACACCGGTCTGCTTGACGTGGTCCTGCCAGTTGCCGTTGATGTCCAGATTCATCTGCAGCATGTTGCGCGAGACGGTCTTGGTGTACAGCGAGTCGTCCGCGAAGTTCTCGCCCACGTGGCAGTAGTTGCAGCCCTGCTCCGGCGACACCCATTCGGTGATCGCCAGCATCAGGCGGGTGAATTCGCCCACGGACAGGTCGCCGAGAACCTGGACGTTCTGGTACACGTCCCTCGCCTTCGGGCCGTCGGTAGTGGCCGGCGGCTGGGGCTCGGGCACCTCGTGCAGCGCGGCGTTCTCGGCGATGGTCTCGGGGCTGTTCACCAGCTCCATGGCCACACCGCGATAGCCGACCTGCTCGGTCTCCTGGGGCGGCCACTCGCAGCCCGCCGTAGCGAGCAGCACCGCGGCCGTCAGCAGCAACCCTGGCAACGTTCGGGCTTTCATTGTCCAGTTTCTCATTGCGGACCTCCCGGCAGCATGCCCGGATCCTGCGGGACTTCGGGGAAGACCAGCGGATAGGCCGGTGCGATCCCGTGCTTGACACCCCACAGGTACCAGTTGTCGACCACCGTGCCGGTCAGCAGGATGCCGATACCGCCGGTCAGCGGACACAGCACCGCGAACCACCACGCCCAGCGGTGGATGGACTCGATGTTGGCGTTGAAACCCATGGTCCAGCGCCAGAATAGTCCCATCCGTTCCGCGGCGGTACCACGGTCGACGATGTGTTCAACCTCCCGGTCGCCGCCATAGCGCCCCGTCGCCAGCACCGTGGCACCGTGCATCGCGAAGAGCAGGGTCGCGCCGTACAGGAAGACGATGGAGAGCATGTGGAACGGGTTGTAGAACAGGTTGCCGTAGCGGATCGAGAAGGCCGCGGTCCAGTCGAGATGGGGGAAGATGCCGAACGGTACGGCCTCGCCCCAGTTGCCCATCAGCACCGGCCGGATGAAACCGAGCACGAGGTACAGCCAGATGGCGGCCGCGAAGGCCCAGGCCACGTGGGTACCCATGCCGAGCGCGCGTGCGCGCCGGTACATCCTGAGCCACCAGAGCCCGATGGATGCGGTCAGGAAGAAGCCGGCCATGAGCCACCAGCCCCCTTCGGCGAGCGGCGGCAGACTGAGGCCGTATTCGGGCGACGGCGGCTCGAGTGCGAGCCACGGCAGTTGCCGCACGAATTCGATCGGATCCCAGTTCACCGAGGCCCACATGTTCAGGCCGATGATCTCGATGGCTATGAAACCGCAGATGAGCGAGGACAGTCCCAGCCAGCCCAGATAGAACGGGCCCACCTGGGCGTCGCCGATCTTGCCGAACCAGTACTGCAGTCTCGGTGAACCGAGCCGCGGCCAGCTCCCGGGTGGCAGCGCCACCCCGGGCTCAGGCGGCATGTTCACCTGCACCTGGGTAAATATGTTCTGGTATTGCGCCATGTTCGTTCCCCTTTCCTAGCGCCAGATCGGCAGATCGAGCCACCAGTTCCACCACTCGGGCCAGCCGCGCGTCCAGAACGGGCCGCTGATCACGATGCAGACAGCGCTCCAGAATCCCGCCGACAGGGCCAGGAACAGGCCGAGACGGTGGATGCCGAGCGCGCCGATGGAATAGCCGATCGCGTCACGGAAGTAGGTGTTCTCGTGCTCGCCGCCTTTCACTACCTGGCCCTTCTTCGGGTTGGCCGCCGACAGGATCAGCGCACCGTGCAGCGACAGTGCCAGTGTCGTCGTGAAGAAGAACGTGACCGCAAGCATGTGTGCGGGGTTGTAGTGGAAGTGCAGGTACTGGTAGCCCACGTTGGACACCCAGTCGAGGTGACTGAGAATGCCGTAGGGGAAGCCGTGTCCCCAGGCACCCAGCAGCAACGGGCGGATCACCACGAGCGTCACGTAGGCGAAAATCGCCACGCCGAAGGCGATGGGGACGTGATACCCCATGCCGAGCTTGCGTGATATCTCCGCCTGGCGCAGCGCCCATGAGACGAACGCTCCTAGTGCGCAGAAGGTGATGAGCTGCCAGAGCCCCCCTTCCTTGAGCGGTGCGAGGGCGAGACCGTAGCTCAGATCCGGCGGTGCGATATTGATCTGCCAGATATTCCAGGTCGGCCCTATCGCCGCGCCATAGATGATCAGGAGCGTCCCGAGGACGGTAAAGAAGATGGTGGTGACTCCGAAGAAGCCGACCCAGAACGGACCGACCCAGAAATCGAAAAGGTCGCCACCGATGAACGTACCGCCACGAACGCGATATTTTCTTTCAAAGCTGAGCATCGCCATCGCTTTATTCTCCGTCAGGGCCGCGCTCGTGCGCGGCTCCATTGAGTCCGCGGAGGCTGGCGGGCAGGGTCGGGCAG
>CAYRZI010000027.1:27344-32524 GCA_964428605.1 uncultured Woeseiaceae bacterium | reverse complement strand
CGGCGGCGAGCTTCGCCAGCCAGCGGCGCCAGGACCAGGCGCTGTAGAGAGGCAGGCCGACCGCGAGCAGCAGCAGGTAGAGATGGTCGAGCAGGTGCATGGGAGCCCCGCTTGGCGGCAAAGCCGCATGGTAGCGCCGCGGCGCGTCACCGCAAACGCCCGGGCCGGAGTCGCTCAGGGCAGCGGGAACCCGGCGCGGGCCAGTCGGCGGCGGCTGCGTTCGAGATCCGCCTCGCCCTCGTAGAGCAGTACCACGTGGAACTCGGCCGGCCCCGCCCGGAACCAGTCCACGGCGAGCCCGCCCGGATCCTGCTCCAGGGCGGCGACGAAGGCCCGAGCACGATACGGGGCGGCGAAGCTGATGAGCGTGAGCTTGCCCTGGCGGCCGTAGTCCCGGGGCGGTTCGCCCGCCGGGGTGCTGCGGCCGAGCACGTACTGCAGGTGGCGGTAGATGTAGCCGCTGTACCACACGGCGCCGGAGGGGATGACGCCGGACTTCGGTATGCGGCTCGGGCCGTAGTTGTAGGCGGCCAGTGCCAGGTGCAGGTCGCCGTCGTAGCGGCCCAGCAGCTCCTTCAGGTAGCGGGCGCCGGCGTCGATGTTCGTGCAGGGCTCGTAGAGGTCGGACAGCAGGTACAGGCCGAGGTGGCGGGCCGTGCCGGGCCACAGGATCTGCATGACGCCGTGGGCATTCGCGTGGGAGCGGGCGGCCGGGTCGAAGTCGCTCTCGCCCCGCGCGACCGCCAGCAGCAGGGTCTCCGGCAGCTGGTTGACGATGGCCGCGCGGCGGAAGCACTCGGCGAAGGGGAACTGCACGGCCGGCTCGCGGGCGGCGTGCCCGGCGAGATACTGCTGCCACGCGGCGGAGAGTTCGCTGCCGTCTGCGGCCGTGCGGGCCGGCACGGCGGCAGTCCACAGCAAGCCGCAGAGTACGGCGATGGCGAGCCCGAACCTCACAGCATCCTGCTCCGCAGCACGAGGCCGGTAGCCGCCTCGATGGCCGCCAGGTGCGCGAGCCGCTCCGCCTCGTCCCGGTAGGCGAAGGCCACCTGATACTCGCCCGGCTGCGGCGAGACCACGCGGTAGTCGAGGCCGGTCACGCCCTCCAGCCGGCGGCGGAAACCCTCGGCGGAGATCTCGCTGCGGAACGGCTGCCAGAACGCATACCACTGACGCTCGCCCGCGCCGGTCTCCGCGTCGGGAGCGGACGCCGGAGGCGAGTCCGGCGCGGGGGGCTCTTGCGGGGCGGCGGCGGCAACGGTGTCACCGTGCTCTTCGGTGGCGGCGGGGCTGGCCGGTTCCGGGGCATCGGGGGCCGGCGCCGGCTGGCCATCTTCGCCGTCCTTTCGCTCGGCGATGGCCGGCGGTGCATCATCCACCCGGGTCAGTGCCTCGATTGCGGCCGGCTCGACCGGCGGCTCCGATGCCGAGGCGGCCTGCGGCACCGGAGCTTCGCCCGGCTCACCATGGCCGCTTTCGCGACTCTCGCCGTCCCGCCCCGGCTCACCCACCCGGCCGCCCTGAGCGAGGAACAGTTCCGCCGGCGGATAACGCACGGCGGCGACGGCGAGAGCCGCGACCAGCACCAGGCCGGAGAGGAAACCGAGCAGACGGGTCATGGGGTCATTCCCTCCTGGCCGCCTGGCGGCCTACCGGGATGTCGATGCGGCGCACGGACAGCCCCGTGCCCGCGAGCCGGTGGAGACGGGCGAGCCAGGCATCGGCGTCGATGGCGGCACCGTCCTGCGCCGCGCACGCGTCGGGCACGCGCGCGAGATGGCGGCGGAGATCGGCCGCCGGGGCGTCCGCCGGCAGCGCCAGCGCGATCCAGTGCTCGCGCAGCGCGGCGCGGGACGGGCGAAGTGCACGCTCCCGGCCCGCGGGCGCCATCGGGAAACTCAGCGTGGCCTCGCCGTAACTGCGGCCCGGCACCCGGCCGTAGCGGCCGCAGCGCCCGGGCATCATCTGCACCAGACCCGCGGCGGGGTCGTGGCGCAGCAGGAAGACCTCGGCGTCGCCGGCCACCTCGACCTCCAGCGCGAAACAGGCATCGTCGGCCAGGGCCTCGCCTTCACGCAGCACACTGGCACCGCGGCGCCAGGGGTCGGCACGGCGGCACATCCAGTGGTCGTTTGGCGTCAGCACCCGCAGCGCCCGCAGTTCGACGGCGCCGCCGGAAGCGGACAGCGGCGGCGAAACAGGCGGCGGCGACAGGCGCGCCGACGCGGTGGACTGGCGCGCCCGGCGGCCGTCGTCCGCAGCCTCCACGTAGGCGGCCACGTCGGTGACGGCAAAGCCGGCCTCGTCCGCGGCAGGCCGTGCCTGCACCCAGAACTGCTGCAACTCGTCGTCGATGGCGTACAGCCGGCCGGTCAGTATCAGGTTGGCCGCGGCCGGGTCCGGCACGGTGCGGATATCCGGCGAGCGCGCGAGGTTGTTGGCCACCAGCTGCACGGTGTCGGCCACGAACCCGGGCTGGCCGTGGGCGTCCGCATGGACCACCAGCGGCTCGCCGACGAAGCCGCAGAAATCGGCGGCGAGTTCCGCGGCGAGCCGCTCGGCCAGCAGATCGCCCTCGTTCTGGCGGAAGGGGTCGTCGCGCAGCCCCCGGGATTCCGCAGTGGCCGCCGCCTGCCGGGAGCGGGCGTACTGGCCGCGGGTGAGGCGTCCGTTCCATTCCCTGCCGAAGCCGGTCACCCACAGCCCCTCCTCCCGGTCCAGGGCGCGCACGGCCAGGCGGTGGGAGCCGGGACCGCTCTGCTGCAGGTCGACGGCGAGCACGTAGTGGGCGTCTTCGCGGCGGATGCAGTCGCCGGCGCTGCGGCCGCCCTCCCAGATCAGGTTCACTCCCGGCGTCGACTGCAGGAAGCGGGTCAGCCGCAGGGCCAGCGCGCGGGACAGGGAGTCCGGCGCGCTCTGCGGTTCGTCGCCCCGCATCACGGCGACGGTGAGGGGCTCGCCGCGGAAGCGGGGGTGGCTGGTGAGGGTGTCCGCCAGGTACGGCTCGAGTTCGTCGTCGAACCAGGCCTCCAGGGACGAGGGTTCGCCGCCCGACCAGGCGAGCGCGCCGTAGTTCGACGTGGCGCAGCCGGTCATCGCCAGCGCCGCGAGGAGCAAGGCGGCGAGACGCCGGCCGTGTGAACGGGAGGTCATGAGGGATCCTCCAGCCGCAGGAAGCCGTCGGCGTCGATCACCAGTTCGCCGCCGTCGTTGGTGGCGAGGACGCGGCCGAGCGCCGCGGCGGTGGGCGGCGGCAGGGTGACGCCCCAGCGCAGGCCGCCGCCGGGCAGCACCACGCTGCGGCGCAGCGCGTCGAGCACCGGTCCGGGCACCGTATCCGGCGCCATCTCGTGCACCTGGCCGGGCGCGTCGGCGCTGCGGAAAGCGGGACGGCCGTCGACGATCATGAAGCGCCAGATCTGCTCACGGGCGAAGGCGTACAGCGCGACCTCGCCGCGCTCCACCAGGCCGACCAGCGCGGCATCGGAGTCGAAGCGCAGCGAGAATCCGGGCTGCGGTTCGGCGGGAGGTGCCGTTGGCGCCGCCTCCGGCTGCGGCTCCGGCTGCGGGGACGGATCGGGTGCCGGCTGCGGGGACGGCGCCGGTGCGGGCTGCGGGAGCGGCGGCGGTTCGGGCCGGGGCTCCGGCGTCGCGGCGACGGGTTGCGGCTGGGCGGCCGGCGCCGGCTGGGGCGCCGGCTGTGCTGCGGGCTCGGGGGCGGGTTCAGCCGGACGCTGGGGAACCGGAGAAACGGTGACCGAAGAAACGGTGTCCGGCACCCGTTTTGGAACTTTTGCAACTTGTTCGGGGATGCTCTGCACCAGCGCGAAGATGGCCACCAGGCAGAACGCGAGGATGGCCATGAAGCGCATCACATCGGTCTCCAGGTGCTCCATGCCTGCCTCCCCGCTAGGCGCGCCGGGAGAAGGCGAGCCCGTCCACGGCTGCCTGCCCATCTGCCTCCTCCTCCCGCTCTGCGGCTCCGGCCGGAGCGCCCAGCGCGGCCAGGTGCGCCTCGATGCGCCCGAGCGCCGCCAGCATCTCCGCGCCGGTGGCTCCGGCGGCCGCCTCGTAGTAGCGCCGCAGGGGCGCTCCCACCGTGAGCGTCTTCACCACCCGCATGAGATAGCCGCCGATGCCGCCGAAGATCGTGGTGGAGAGCGCCACCAGGATGCCGCCGTTGACCATGCGCTGGAGTACGGCGAAGGCGCCGTCGTCCACGCTGGCCGCCGGATCGCCCAGCGCATACAGGAGTGCGCCGCGCATGCCGATGGCGGTCCAGATGACGCCCACCCCGAAGAACAGGCTCGTCCAGGTATCCGTGAGCTGCTCGGCATGGGCCACGGCATCCAGCGAGGCACCGCGCGCCACCCGCCGGCGCAGCTGTGCGAGGCTGCGCACGTACAGCACCAGCACGACGGCGAACACCGGCAGCGACAGGCCCAGGTTGCGATAGGCCCAGTCCAGCGCCTCGGCCAGCGTCCAGGCAGCCGGCTCTCCGCCAGTCAGGAACGTATCGGTGGCGAGGATTACCCCGCCTGCGGCGAGCAGGCCCGTCAGCACGCCGGCGGCGAGACCGCCTGCGAAGCCGCCGTTGCGGATTGCCGCCGCCACCGCCCTGTCCTACCGGGCCGCGCAGGCCGTGCAGGTGGCCTCGAGCACGAGCTCGGTCTCCTGGTAGAGCCGGTCGGCCCGGTAGTAGCCCGGCGCATCCTGGCTCACCCGCAGCAGGCCCTGCTCCTTGTCCAGCAGCTCCGCTTCCATGGCGGTGAGCACCTGGCGCTTGCGGGGGCAGGTGTAGGCGCAGTTGTTGTAGTCGCCCATCAGCGAGACGTACTTCACGTTGAAGTAGCGGTTGTAGGCCCGCTCCGCCTGGCGCTTGGACAGCAGCCCCTGATCCGTGGCCGTCAGCAGGAAGTCGGAGAACTTGCGCTTGTTCTCGGGGCCGGGATCGCCTTCGGCGATGATGAGCAGCTCGGCGTAGTAGCGGTCGAACTCGGCCTCGCAGCCGTCGGCCAGCCTCGCCTCGGCCGCATCCATGGCCTGGTCCAGGCTGGCCGTGCGCGGCAGGCTGCAGTCGGCGGTGGTGGTGGCACAGCCGGCGAGCGCGAGTGCGACGAAAGTCAGCGCCAGCACCAGCCCGGTGCGGATATTGCTCGGATTCATGTCGTTCCTCCTCG